>VGGQ01000006.1 GCA_016868535.1 Bacteroidota bacterium
TTTTCGTGCAGTCCGTTCAAATAAACTGTGTTCCACATCGTTTTGTTCATATGCCACCCAGGAATAATTTGAGGATATTCATCGCGAAGTGTTGCAGACCATTCCGGGTCACATTTGAGGTTTATACTGTCAAACCGGGCAATATCTCCCAAACAAAACATTTTGCCCGCCACTTTCCATACGTATAAAGCAAAAATATACAAAAGGAATAACCTTTATAATAAAATTGATTCGTTGGCCAGCACATTCTCATCAAACGGGAACGACTCGGTTACCAATGGCAACCCCACGCAGTAGTCTCTGATTTTGTCCAAATGCATGTGGAAAATCGTTTTCGGCAAAGCTAATGCAACCCCGTAATTTTGAAGAATCAAATTATGATTCAATTTGCAAGATCTGGCCTCTTAGTGACCGCAGTGATTTTTGCCTGTCAGGGATTGGCACAGTCGGATAATCCAAGCAGAAAGCCATCCAAAATATTTTTTGAAAATCTGGAAATGCGAAACGGTGTGGCGTATTCGAAAAACAGACCCTTTACTGGTATAAGTGTAAAATTATGGGACAATAAAGTGGTAAATGAAGAGATTTACTGGGTTGATGGCTTCAGAAACGGCAGCTATAAGGAGTTTACGGAGAATAATGTGCTTGTGGCTTCCGAAACTTGGGCGCAGGGCGTAAAACAGGGTTCTTACAGCTATTATTATCCCAACGGCACCATAAAAAACAGCGGCAATTTAAGCAATGGCCAGCTGGATGGTGAAATTACCGGCTATTACCCCGGCGGATCCAAACAGTACACGGCTTTTTACACCAGTGGTGTAAGAAACGGCAATAACCAGACTTGGTTTACCAACGGCACTAAAGAGCAATCAGCCAACTTTGTAAATGATGTTCCCAATGGCGATGTGTTTGCTTGGTATCCCACAGGATTGCCCCGTTATCAAATAACATATAAAATGGGTGTTAAAGACGGAGCGCATTACAAATACCACAAAAGCGGCTGTCCTGCGGAGGAAAGCTATTATAAAAATGGGAAACAAGACAGTATATACAGGCTTTACGATGAAATTGGCTGTAAACTGCTTGCTGAAGAAGCTTACAGCAATGGTGATAAGAACGGGACCTTTGTTAAATATGGCTTTAAAGGCGACACCCTGAGTGTAGAAATCTGGAATGGCGGAAAACGCGATGGACGCTATTCGGAATGGCGCGATCGTGAAACTGAAACAACAGGGTATTACAAAGACGGAGAAAAAACAGGTTACTGGAAACACGGATTTTCATCTCATTACCAGATGCGGGAAGGGAATTACAACAAAGGAATAATGGTGGGAGAATGGAAATTTTATGATGATAAGGGTACTATTCTTGCTGTTCAGTGGTTCAACGATGAGGGCGAAGAGGTGAAGAGTAAATTTTATAAAAAACGCAAAAAGAAATAGATTGAAATCCTTAACGGAAAAGTGGGTAATGGGTATTACCGGACTCAGCGGTTCGGGGAAAACGTATTTTATAGAAAGGATTAAGGAAAAACTGCAGGAAAAAGTAGCCGTCATTAGTTTTGATGATTATTATAAACCGCTTCATGAGCAGGAGAAAGATGAAAATGGCATTACCAATTTTGATTTGCCCGGAGCACTATACCACCAGCAGTTTCATGAGGATTTACTGAAACTTATGGTAGACAAGCCTGTATTGCTGCAAAAGTATAATTTCGAAAACTACGATGCTCCCGAACGGGCTGATATTATTGAGTCCGCACCGGTTATTATCGCTGAAGGTCTTTTTGTGTTTGATTTTCCAGAGATAGACAATTTGCTTTCCTGTCGTATTTTTATTGAAGCTGACATGCAACTTAGCCTGGAAAGAAGGCTCGACAGAGATGTGCGGGAGCGAGGTATTCCGAAAGAGCGCAGCCTTTATCAATGGCATAACCATGTAGTGCCGGCATGGGACAAACATATTGTTCCACACAAAAAAAGATGCGATTTACATATTTTCAATGATGGGCCTGCGGAAGAAAACACCCGCAAAATTATACAGCATATTACCCAAAATGCCCATCCTGAAGTGCTACAGGAGATTTCGGTTAAGTTATAAATCAATTATAGCAGAGTTGCGGCTTACAGCATCGACAATGCCTATGCTGGCATTGCCGAAAACACCCGCTATCTCGCCGGGGTTTAACAACAAGGCATTGCCAAATTTCTGCTTTTCAGCCTGGTGATTGTGCCCATAGAAAACACAATCGTACCAGCCGGTCTTAACCATGGTTTTGGCGTAGAATGGGTAGTGGCTAACGCCAATTTTAAGCCCACCTAAATGCAGCTGTGAATCCATATCTCCGATGTATTCACCGTAAAATATCATATTGTTGTATTCTGTACACATTTTTTGGATGTGAAAACGGTCTCCGTCATTGTTTCCGAAAACCGCATGTACTGGTAAGCCGGATTCGGCGAGCATTTTGGCCGCAAACGGCGAGCAGAAGTCACCGCAAAAGACCAGGGCCTCCGTTTTTTCATTTGAAAAACGCTTCAATGCAGCCTCAAGATGTGGAAGATTATCGTGAATATCGCTGAGCACACCAAAAATCATCGGAATTGTTTTTGTGGATGGGTGTTCAAAAATACGTCAGTGTTGTAATTTTGCAGCAAATTTATGGCAATAATTATCACCAAAGACTGTATCAATTGTGGAGCCTGCGAGCCCGAGTGTCCGAACAATGCCATATACGAAGCGGGTTTGGAGTGGACAATCGCTGAGGGAACAGGTGTTCAGGGTGCATTCACAATGGCCGATGGAAGGACAGTGGATGCGAACGAGAAATTCTCTCCTGTCAGCAGTGAAGTGTATTTTATTGTTCCAGATAAATGCACGGAATGTACCGGGTTTCACGAGGAGCCCCAGTGTGCCGCAGTGTGTCCTGTTGACTGCTGTGTGCCCGATCCGGACCATGTGGAAAGTAAAGAGGTATTACTCGACCGCAAGGAACGCCTGCATCTGTAAATTATTATTTTTTTTCATAACAACTTTGGAGGTTCTTTATCAACTTTGAACCATGCAATTTATCTGTATGCAATCATGGGTGCCATTGCGGTCTGAGCAATCCTCCTCCTCAGAGATGGTAAGCAGTTTGTTGTTTGGAGAAACATGTTTGCTCATTGAAGAAACGGTCGAGTGGATTAACGTGTCATGCGATCACGACGGATATCAGGGATGGATTCCACAGAGTTATGTCAGGCCGGCTTTAGATAATTTCCGGGAATGGAACCGAAAAGTGGCCGTGCATGGTGCCATAATGCAGAATTCTACCGGCCGAATAGATTTATCGCCCGGGTCAATAATTCCAAACGATCTGGAGTGTAACCTGAGCGGAAGTGTTTTTCGCTATTCAGATGCCCGTGTTTTTGAGCCTGAAAATGCAGACGCTGCAGGTCTGGCCAATTTGTTTTTGCATACCCCCTATTTGTGGGGAGGCCGCAGTGTCTGGGGCATAGATTGCAGTGGTCTGGTTCAGGTTGTTTATGGTATATTGGGAAAACCATTGCCCCGTGATGCTTCACAACAGGTGAACACCGGTAGCGCAGTTTCTTTCGCTGAGCAGCAAAGCGGTGATCTCGCTTTTTTTGAAAAAGACGAAAGAATTACGCATGTTGGCATTGTGCTGTCTGATAATCGTATCATCCATGCCAGCGGTAAGGTGAGAATAGATTTTTTAACCGAATCTGGCATAATAAACAGCGAAACAGGACAAAATACACACGCATTGTCTTGCATTAAACGGGTATAAGTTCCGAAATTCGCCCCTTGTATGCAAAAGTTACAGGAACTTTTAGGCGAGATACGTAAAGAATTCCATTTGCGTCATGGACATGAGTTTGGTTTTTCTGGAAGCCAGAGTGAAGCCCATTTTGATATCACCACACAGGCTGCCATAGCCTATATTCAAGGTTTGGCAATGAGTGGTAAGATACAGCAAATGCAGGAGATGGTAAAAGGGGGAGAAGAGGCATTGCGTGATAGCCTGTATTATGATGAATTAATTCAAAAATGCGCCGATAGTTATTATGCACTCAACTGGGACTCAGAGCGCAAGAAGCACCTTGCTGTAATTGCTCTGACATGCGCACTGCAGGGTTTGCGCGAGCGCTTTATTGCAGGTGGCTACAGCAATGACACATCAGGTATACTCAAGTTTTTAGGTCTAGATAGCGGCATGCTTGGCCTCATGGGAAAGACGAGCGGCATGTTCAATATGTTTAAGAAGAAATAGTATGCTCAATCCACAAACGTCACCTTAATCGTATTGGTGCGCTGCTTCTTGTGAATAGGCATGCTTGCACAGTTGATTATACAATCTCCCGGTCTCACCATACCTTCTTCTTTCAGTATTTCAGTAACATCCTGAAATGTCTGATCAGTGCTCACATATTTGTCGTAATAAAAACCGCGAACACCCCACACCAGACTCAGTCTGGTGAGCAGGCTGTCATTATCTGTAAAAATAAAAACATTGGCTTTTGGCCTGTAACTGGCAACCCTGAAACCCGTATATCCGGACCGGGTCATAGCCACAATGGCTTTGGCTTCCAGGTGGTCGCTCATTCTTACAGCAGTAAAGCAAACCTCATCGCTTGCAAATGATGGTGAGGAATTGTTGGGTTTCTCCCCTTTGAAATAAACACGTTTGTCTTTTTCTACGTCGGTAATGATGCTGCTCATCACTTCAACTACCCTTACCGGATATTTACCAATACTGGTTTCAGCACTCAGCATAACAGCATCGGCACCATCCAAAACAGCGTTTGCAACATCATTAATCTCAGCGCGCGTGGGCATGCTGTCGTGTATCATGCTTTCCATCATCTGTGTAGCGATGATAACCGGTTTGGATGCCTGAATACATTTTTCAACAATATCTTTTTGTATGAGCGGAATCCTCTGTAGGGGCAGCTCCACGCCCAAATCACCGCGTGCTAACATTATGGCATCAGCAACTTTCATAATTTCCTTGATGTTTTCGACCGCTTCAGGTTTTTCAATTTTGGCAACAACCCGGATGTCTTTTTCATGCATGTCGATAATTTTTTTTAATTCCAGAATATCCTCAGGCTTGCGAACAAAGGACAATGCCACCCAGTCTACATTTTGCTTCAGGCCGAACTCAAGGTCTTTAAGGTCTTTTTCAGTCAGGCTCGGAACCGTAAGTTGTGTTTCGGGTAAATTAAATCCCTTGTTGGAGGTGAGTACCCCTCCTAACACGACTGCAGCCCGCAACTTAGTTTCATTCACTATTTCCGTGACCTTCAGTTCCACTTTGCCGTCATTCAGCAGAATGCGTTCTCCGGGTTTTGCATCCTGCGTCAGTCGGGCATAGTTTACAAACAGCAAATCCGCAGTTGATACACATTCCTCAGTGGTAACCGTGATGATTTGTCCGTCGATCAGTTGTATTTCCCCATCAACCTTCCCAATTCTGAGTTTAGGGCCTTGGAGATCCATTAGAATGGATACGTGGGTCCCCAGTTCTTTGTTGATTTTGCAAATGCGCTCTATAACTGCAAGATGACCTTCATGGGTACCATGAGAAAAATTTAACCGGCACACATCCACACCTGCTTCAATAATGCGTTTAAGAACATCCTCTTCTTGGCTTGCAGATCCTATTGTGGCTACAATTTTAGTCTTGTTAGACGGTTCTCTATTCATAATTTTCCTTTATCGTTGTTTTCCGGGTTATCTTTTCTCTTCCAGACAGGTTATCCAGGTTAGTTTCTTTTTTTCTGTTTCACTTACGGCATACACCAGCGTCATGCCTTGAAGGGTTTCTAATTTCTCAGGCCAGTCAAGGCCTGCGTCCTCGTCTTCACCGCCCCGTCCTATCAAAAGCATGTCGGGTATAGGCTTCACATTCATCAGCAATCCAAAGGTTCCCTGATTTTCCATAAGCCACCACTCGGTTCCAGATTCTTCTTCGCGAAAATAATACTGCGTATGTTCTGAAATACCTTTTTTAACTTTTAACAGAAAAGAATCAGGGAGAAGGGAAAACTTTGTCCCCAGAATTCTGTCTGTATGCCATGCCAGTAGAGCAGGCGGTAATGCAGTGTGTACGGCTATTGCCCGGAATGCAATGTCATCAAAATCGAAGTTTAGATATTCCTTTTTGGGCATAAAGCTTCCGCAAAATTAATAACCTGATATCTTGTATATGAAAAATTGTTTTATTTTGCACCGCAAATCCAAACACAAAAAAAATGTCAGCAATCGCAAACAAAGTTAAAGCTATCATCGTGGATAAGCTTAGCGTAGAAGAATCAGAATTAACCAATGAAGCCAGTTTCACCAACGACCTTGGTGCGGATTCACTCGACACTGTTGAGCTGATTATGGAGCTCGAAAAAGAATTCGATATCAGTATCCCCGACGATCAGGCTGAAAAAATTCAGACTGTAGGCGAAGCTATTCGTTACATCGAAGAAAACAAAAAGTAAAATTCATGCAACTCAGAAGGGTTGTTGTAACTGGCATGGGCGCATTGACGCCTCTTGGCAATACGCTTAACGAGTATTGGAATGGTCTTTTGAACGGCGTTTCAGGGGCAGTTCCGATTACCCGTTTTGATACCACTTTGTTCAAAGTTCGCTTCGCCTGCGAAGTAAAAAACTTTGATATCACCCAGTTTATGGACAAAAAGGAAGCCAGAAAAATGGATCCTTTTACCCATTATGGTGTTGTGGTAGCCGATGAGGCTATTCAGGATTCAGGCCTGTTACAACAATCCTTTAATCCCGATCGTGTCGGGGTTATCTGGGGATCAGGAATTGGCGGCCTCACCACCTTTTTCAACGAGGTTGTTGATTTTGCCAAGGGAGACGGCACACCGAGGTTTTCGCCATTTTTTATTCCCAAAATGATTATTGATATTGCCTCGGGCTATATCAGTATCAAGCACGGGTTCCGCGGACCCAACTATGCCACAGTTTCAGCTTGCGCTACCGGCACACACAGCATCATTGATGCGTTTAACCTCATTCGCCTTGGCAAGGCGGATGTTATGGTAACGGGCGGCAGTGAGGCCTGTGTAAACGAGCCTGCCATGGGAGGTTTCAGCAATATGAAAGCCCTGTCTGAAAGGAATGATGAATACGCTACTGCCTCATGTCCGTTTGACAAAAACCGCGATGGCTTTGTTCTTGGTGAAGGGGGTGCCGCCGTCATTCTCGAAGATCTTGAGCATGCGAAAGCCCGTGGTGCAAGAATTTATGCTGAACTGGTTGGCGGCGGAATGACCGCAGATGCCTATCATATTACAGCGCCTCATCCTGAAGGTCTGGGAGCGAGAAATGTCATGAAACAAGCCTTGGAAGATGCCGGAATGTCGGTCGATGAGGTTGATTATATCAATGTTCACGGAACCAGTACACCACTGGGTGATATCGCCGAAACAAAAGCCATTTTGGGTGTTTTTGGTAAACATGCCTATAACCTTAACATCAGCAGTACCAAAAGTATGACCGGTCATCTTCTGGGTGGCGCTGGTGCCATCGAAGCAGTGGCGTCTATTCTTGCTGTAAAAGAAGGAGTTGTTCCTCCCACCATCAACCATTTTACCGATGATCCCGACATTGATCCCGGTCTCAATTTTACCTTTCATAAGCCCCAGAAGCGCAATGTAAGAGCCGCTCTGAGCAATACATTTGGTTTCGGCGGACACAATGCTTCCGTCATCTTCAAACACTACGAAGCCTAATAAAAGATTGGCAGTTCGGCTATTTTTATCCTCAGCCTCCAAAAGATTTTCAGATCAGATTTACCGGTTAACCGGACTGAAACCACGACGACTTGCTATTTACCGCGAGGCTTTCAGGCATTCATCCGTAAACATTGCAGATAAAACAGACAAAAGTTTGGCGGATAATGAGCGCCTAGAGTTTCTGGGTGATGCCATACTGGATGCTGTAGTGGCTGAAATGCTTTTCATGCGCTATCCCCTAAAGCAGGAAGGCTTTCTCACAGAAATGCGCATGCGTGTGGTGAACCGCGAGCAGATGAGTTACCTTGCCAATAGGCTGGGGCTTGTGCAAATGATGGATCTGAAGCCTGAACTGCTTAAACAGCCTTTTGCCGTTAAATCAATTGCAGGAAATGCACTTGAGGCGCTTATTGGCGCCGTTTACCTTGACCATGGTTATATTAAAGCAAGATCATTCATCACACGCCGTCTGATTGGGCAGTATCTGGATCTTGAAAAACTGATGTCTACTACCATCAGCTATAAAGCAGTATTGCTAAAATGGTCTCAACAACAAAAAAAGATAATTTCTTGGGCACACAAAACAGAAACACACGGCAGGAGAGACCTGCACGTGGTTTCTGTTTTAGTAGATGAGCAATTAATAGCTACCGATAAAAATTTAAGCCGTAAAAAGGCAGAAGAATTATGCTGTGAAAAAGCCTGCAGGATCCTGAATATTCAGGGTTAATCTTCTTCTTCAGCCGCTGTTTCCGGAAGTAAGGCTTGCCCTGTTGATTTAGCAAACTGGCACCATTCACAGTCTTCACTGCCGCAACCTCTTAAGAACTCCAGACTTCTCAGTTTTTGATTTCCCAATACAAGATAATCCTTCAACAATGCAAGATCCTCGCTGTTGTAGTATTGTGTGAATGTGGGGAATTCTTTTTTCTCATCCTTTTCTACCGAATCAATTTTGGCTGCAATGCCATTCCAGTTTCTATCTGTGTAATGGTTTACAATCAACATGTAAATGCCTAGCTGAAACCAGTATTTGGGAGGTAATTTCCCCTTGTCGAGGCTTTCTTGTGTGGGAGGGCTAAAAGACGCATCGGCATTTTCAGGCTTTCCTGTTTTGTAATCTACAATCGTAACATCGCCCTCATCTACAATTATTTTATCGGCCTTTCCCCCGATTTTTATACCATCAATGCTGGACTCCAGCCATTTTTCAAGGATGATTTCCTTGCCTTTATGCGATTGCCAGATGGGTAGTCTTGCGCTGTAATACTGGGGCAGTCTTTCGCGTCCCTGATCCATTTTCAATTGAAAACCAGCCGGTGTGAATGCCCCCCTTTGTTTGTATAGTTCTGTTTCAAACAATGCCAGAAAGTCATTTTCATCCATCCAGCGCTCCTTTGCATGACCCATGTCTACCGTTTTCCAAAGGGTGTTGTGGACAGCAGATCCATAACCCAGCGCAGCACTCGGCGCTGAAGGTACCCGTACCATACGGCCGAAATAAAACCGCAATCCACATTCGAGAATGTCATAGAGCGTAGATGGAGAAAATGTAAACTCAAGTAATTGCTGATTTAACCAATCGGAGTCCTCAATCTTTAATATGGGTGATGCAACCCTTGCCAGAAGCTGTGATTCTGCCAGAACCAAATCATCTTTACCAAGTTCGGTTTCGGCTATTTCATCCTTTCCAATAAGTTCCTGCAGAAACTTACTTTTTTTCTGTATGGCTGTCTTTGCACTGATTTTTTCATTACCCCAGCTAAGGCGAAGGGTTTCTTTGGCTCGGGTCATGGCCACATAAAACAACCTGCGTCTTTCTTCCTTGTCTGCTTCCTCTTCATTCTGGTCTATTACATTATGTTTCAGTCCCTGGAAGAAAGATTTTATTTTGTATGGCAGTGCATTATATTTGTCTCTGTCCCAGGATTCTTCCTCACATCCAATTATAAATACATGCTTATACTCAAGACCTTTGCTGCTGTGTGCAGTTGATAACACCACGCCCGATTTACTTCCGATTCTTTTTTCGAGTCGAACAGCAATTTCATTCCGTTTCATTTTTTCCAAAGATTCCATGTATTGGGTAATGGTGAGGTAGGGATTCTTCTGATTTGCGCTTATGGCATGGTTTAAAAATGTGTGAAGTTGTTCCATATACCATTCCCTCTGTTGACTTTGCATGGCCATCTTTAAAAAACCACCCTGGGAGATCACATCCTGTATAAGCTGAGGAACCGTCATACCGGCAGCTTTTTTAAGCCATTCCTCTACCTGAAACCACAAAACCCGCAATGCTTCCCTGCTTTGAACACCGGCGGGTAAAGGTTCAGGATTTTGTTGTATGTACTCATGCAAGAAGTCACGCCATTTCAATTTATCGTGACGTCTGGCGTAAATTTCTGTGGCAATTTTTGATATCTCAAAAGGTGTAATTTCGTATATCGGATAGTGCAGCAGGCTATAAATAAGATGCTCTCCTTTGTGAGGCACTTCAAGTTCCCAGGCAAGATATTGTAACCAGTTTTGCAATTGTATTATCAGCGGTTCCTGAAGAATATCTGCGCTGTGAGCCAGTGTAAAAGGTATTTCGCGCTGTAAAAGCATATCAGCCAGCTCATTCACAATTTTGTGTTTGGGATAGATAACGGCTATTTCATCCGGCGGGCAGCCGGAATCTCTCAGTTCCACAATCTGATTACAGACTGCAAGCGCTTCATGAAACCGATTTTTATACGCATTATACTCAAGGGGTATCGGTGCATAATACCGGTTAGCTCCCGAGGCTGTGAGTTCCTTGCTCAGTTCCTCAAATGAATTTACAAGTCGCCTTTTGTTGTTTTCTATCAGTTTTTTTGCACCATCCAACACTATTTGGGTGCTTCGGTAATTTTTAGTAAGAACTATTTTGGTAATTTTATCCTCGTATCTGCGGGCAAAATCCATCATATTGCTGAACCTTGCTCCCTGAAATGCGTAAATACTCTGATCGTCATCTCCCACAACAAAGCAATTGGGATTGTCTTCCCAAAATGAAATAAGTTTGTACAGCAATTCGTTCTGAATTCCGGAGGTGTCCTGATACTCATCTACCAGCACATACTGATATTTTTCTTGGTAAGACAACAATAAATCAGGATTGGCTTTAAACGCATTAAATACCCATTGAAGCATATCGCTGAATTCGTAAAGCCCGGCTTCTTTTTTCATTTCTTGGTATTTGGGGAATAATGCTGCCACCTCTTGCAGTTTTAACCATTCCAGCAAATTTTTTTCATAATCTTTGCGCTTGACTTCACCTTTGTTTCCACCAGCTACTGTTTTCTGGTATACAAAATCAGGAAATGCTTTTTTGAATTCCTCTTCATCTGAAAGTCTGGATATTCCACGCTCAAAAAAAGCGGCATCCAGATTTTCACTCTGCATCAGGTTAAATACTTTTTCTAGCGATTTTCTGAGATAATAGGGCTGTTCCTGAAAATTTTGAAGCACTGAACCTTTCGGGATGGTTCTTATCAAACTGTCCATAAGTTCCAGCTTGTCAAGATCGTCCATTACGCGGAGATTACCCTTTGAAAATAATTCGGGATTATCCTTGATGATAGTGTTGCAAAGCCCGTGAAATGTGTGGATGTTGACATTGTAGGCATCGGCGCCCATAAATTTACTCAAGCGGTTCAGCATTGCCGATGAACCTGCATCGGTGTATGTTAAACACAAAATTTCCTGTGGTTTCGTGTCGGGCTGATTTAAGATGTTAAGAATCCTGACGGCAAGAATTTGCGTTTTACCTGTACCCGGTCCGGCAATTACCATTACGGGGCCATCAATGGTGTCGACAGCCAGTTGCTGTTCAATGTTTAAAGATTGATAAAGTGAATTAAAATCTGTTGTCATAAGTAAAAAAAACTGAATGGATAATGAATATAATACAAAAAATGGACAAAAGCAAATTTTTTGGCAAAAACAGGTAAATTTTTACGTGTGAATAAATTGGTCTGATAATTGAATACCAAAACAGAATCTCCATTCGTAATTTCGCACACTACAATGCAAGTAGTAAAAACCCGGGATCAGTACAATGCCATTCTGCAGGTTTGCAGAAATATATTTGAGCGTAAAAACTCCGATTATGGTACATCCTGGCGTGTTTTTCGCCCGCAAAGCATTACCGATCAGATTTTTATTAAGGCTCAGCGTATCAGAAATATTGAAACCAGCAGTAAAAATTTAGTGGGAGAGGATATTGAAATCGAATTTATGGGCATTATTAATTATAGCATTATTGCCCTTATTCAGTTGCAGTTGATTGACGAAACCCGCGAAACCGGCGATGTGAATGAGATTCTTGCTCTGTATGATTATCATGCACAACTTACCCGCGATTTAATGCTCATGAAAAATACCGATTATGGCGAAGCATGGCGCGACATGCGGATTAGCAGTTTTACCGATCTGATACTTGTGAAGATTGCCCGTATCAAACAAATAGAAGACAACGCCGGAAAAACCATTGCCAGTGAAGGGATTTCAGCAAATTATCAAGATATTATCAATTACGCTATTTTTGCTCTGATCAGAATGTAGGGAAAATGAAAATAGCCGTTCAGATATCACGCGTATTTACTGCTTTGCTGTTTGTTTTCTCAGGCATGGTCAAACTTAACGATCCCAGTGGTTTTGCCATTAAACTCAATGAGTATTTCGATGTTTTTGCCTCAGATGTTGCCCAGAAACAAGACTCTATCCATGTGCAGCTTATGGATGGCGGAAAGGTTATCCAGCAAACAAGCTTCCAGTTGTTTAGTTCCGACCGGGTTCAGCCCCTCAACATCCTTGTTAGCAGTGAGTCTGTTAATACCATTGACACAACCTCAGGTTTGGATACAGCAGAAAAGAAAACCGGATCATCAAAAACAGACAGAAAAAAGAAAAAACAGCCTCCGCGCAAATTATACAACCTGAAATTGAACGCCATTTTTAAGCAACTTCCGGCAGGGTCAATGCAGTTTAATACCCAGGATTCGGGTACCAAAGCCATGGCTGTTGTACGATGTGTAGTTGCTGGCAAAACTATTTATCAAAAAGACATTCACTTTGTAAGCAGCAACGACGCGGAATTTACGACCAATCTGCAGTTAGAACCCTACGTAAAAAAAGAAGGTGCCCTCCACGGATTTTACCTTGCCATGAAGAAATACAGCCTGTATTTTTCAGTGGGTTTCTGCGCTCTTGAGGTAATTCTCGGTTTTGCACTGCTTGTGGGTTGGAGTATTACTTTTACTGCCGCCTCAATGCTGCTGCTCATTGTATTTTTCACCTTCCTTACAGGCTATTCGTGGGTTTACAATAAGGTTACGGATTGCGGGTGTTTCGGCGATTTTATCAAACTTAAGCCCAAGGAGTCTTTTATAAAAGATCTGGTTCTTACCGGGCTTATACTGATAATCTTTTTTGGACGCTCCTACATAAAACCTTGGTTTAGCAAGGGTTTTGGATGGAAGTTTATGGGTGTCATTTCTTTGCTGTCTGTCGCTTTTGGGTGGCTGTGCTTTCTTTATTTGCCAGTGTGGGATTTTCTACCTTACAAGCAGGGAAACGACATACACAAAATCATGACTGAAGTACCCAAAGGCATGCGCTCAACAGACAGTATTCAGATGCTTTTTGTTCTCGAAAAGGGTAAAGACAGCCTTAGCGTTACAACCAAAGAATATACAGATGGGTATGAGAAGTTTGAAAAAGAAGGTTGGAATTTCCGACGCAGAATAGATAAGGTAATAATAGAAGGCTATAAAAGCCCTATTTCTGATTTTGCAATTACCGATCCCCGCACAGGCATCGATTTAAAGGATAGTTTTATCCATAGTAAAGGTTATAAGCTACTCTGGATTTTTACCTACACGGACAAAGGCTACAATGGAGCCAATCCGGAAATTAGTGAAATTTACAAATGGTCTCAGCAAAATAAGATGGCATTTTATCCCGTTACGGCCAGCAGCCCTGAACCCTCAGCAGCTTATGTTAAAAAGCACAAACTGCCGTTTTTGTTTCTTTCAGGCGACCAGAAAATGCTGATGACGCTGGCGCGTTATAATCCCACACTCTATCTGTTTAGGGATGCAGTAGTGATTGATAAATGGAGCGGACGTAATCTTCCATCCACCCAAAAATTGCAAAAGCTGACCTCGAAATGAGGGCTTTCGTCAATGGGAAAATCAAGTTTCTGCTGGCGGTTTTGCTGGGCCTGATTTTCTTTATTTTCGCCTTGTTCATGGCTCTGCCGTCTCCTGAACAAATTCTGACTGGACAGCGCAGTGATAAAGCAACTACAGAGGCAATTGTCAAGGATCTTGGCTTGGATAAACCCAAATGGAAGCAGTTGATTTATTATACAAATGATCTTTCCCCGCTTTCCTGGTATCCGGCAGAAAGCGAAAGGCCGAAACTGACAGGTGGTATAGCATTGGTTAACCTGCAGTCGGGTTCTGTGTGGCTGAAAGCGCCATACCTGCGCACCAGTTTTCAAAGCAAGAAGCCTGTTTCAGGTATTATCGCAGATGCGTTCACGGGTACAATGGTTTTGGCTTTTTCAGCATTAATGTTCGCTCTTTTGCTCGGAATACCGCTGGGGGTTCTTTCTGCTATTCAAAAAGGTTCCACATTCGACAATACTATCGTGGCTTTTTCAGCCGCCGGAATTTCCCTGCCTGCATTCTTCAGTTCCATGCTTATTGCCTGGCTTTTTGGATTTGTTTGGAAGCAATATACAGGACTAGAAATGACAGGTAGCCTCTGGGAGGTGGATCCCATGGGCGAGGGGCGTTATCTTGCCTGGAAAAACCTTGTTTTACCTGCCATTGCACTTGGATTGAGACCTCTGGCAGTTTTTGTGCAACTCACCCGAAATACTATGGTGGATGTACTCTACCAGGATTATATCCGTACCGCGCGTGCCAAAGGTTTGCCGGAATGGAAAGTGATTTGGAGACACGCATTCCCTAATGCCGTAAACCCCCTTGTTACATCCATTGGTGGCTGGTTAAGCAGTTTGCTGGCAGGCTCTTTTTTTACAGAGTATATCTTCAACTGGAAAGGTCTGGGTAAAGTGGCCATAGATGCGCTTCAAAATTCAGACCTGCCCGTAATCATGGGAACTGTGCTATTTACGGCAATTATTTTCTTTTTTGTCAATGTTCTCACGGAGATGTGCTATATTTGGCTCGATCCCCGTTTGCGTCATGGATAAAATTTATCTAGTAGGATTACCCGGATCGGGCAAAAGCCACACAGGAAAATGGCTGTCTCATAGAATGGGATGGGATTTTGTGGATTTAGACGAACTCATTGAAAAAAATGAGGGAAAAAATATTGCTGAAATTTTTGGTGAACTTGGCGAAAAGGGGTTCAGAAAGATTGAGCAGAAATATTTGAACGTTACTTTTTCCTACAAACAATGCGTTGTCAGCTGTGGGGGAGGAACTCCGGTTTGGGGGAATAATATGGAGAAAATGTCCAGAAACGGTCTCACAGTTTATCTGAATACTGAACTTACAGAGATAGAGAGAAGATTGGAAGAAAGCCATGTGGAACGCCCATTGTTTTCTCAAGAGCAGAGCCTGCACAAGCATATTTCAGACCTCAACGAAAAAAGAAGGCCTTACTATAGCAGAGCCAAGGTAATTTGGAACCGCAATGAGCCCACCGAGCAGTTTTTCCGCTCACTGGATCGCCTGCTTTCCATTTACTAACAGCTGGTTTTCATGCCGCACATCGGTAATCGACAGTATTTTTTACAACATCTTGCCCAGACAAGCGACGCTCCGCTGTTGCTTGAGATTGAACGCGCGGAAGGCCATTATCTGTATGATTCTGCAGGTAAGAAATACCTGGATTTAATTTCAGGGGTATCAGTTTCCTCTCTCGGACACCGGCATCCCAAAGTGATTGAGGCTATTTACACCCAACTGGATAAGTACATGCACCTGATGGTGTACGGGGAAGTGGTGCAGTCACCGCAGGTGCAGCTGGCACAAGCCCTTGGCAGTGTTTTGCCGTCGCAACTGGATAATTTCTATTTTGTGAATTCAGGCAGTGAAGCCATAGAAGGTGCTATGAAACTGGCCAGGCGATACACCGGAAGATCAGCATTTGTAGCTCAAATCAATGCCTACCATGGTGGAACCCAAGGCGCACTCAGCCTTATGAGCAATGAATATTACAGCGGTCCTTACCGACCATTGTTGTCTTATATTCACTTTATATGTGCCGGTAATATTGATGCATTGCAAAACTTAGCGGTTCACCCCGCAGCGGTTGTGCTTGAGCTTATACAGGCCGAATGTGGCTCAATTGTGCTTTCAAAGGAATATGTGCATGCGGTGCGTGAATTTTGCAACCGTACGGGAGCCCTGATGATTGTAGACGAGATTCAGACTGGCATGGGGAGAACAGGTACGATGTTTGCTTTTGAGCAATTCGGTATTGTTCCGGACGTGCTGGTCCTCGGCAAGGCACTGGGTGGTGGCATGCCGATGGGTGCTTTTATTGCATCTAAGGATGTAATGCAATGTCTCTCTGAAAACCCGGCATTGGGGCATATAACCACATTTGGAGGTAATCCGGTTTGCTGCGCCGCCGCCTCTGCCGCCATTATTACTACATCTGGGAAACTCCGGGATTTCAAGGTGGAAGAGAAAGAAAAATTATTCAGGGAATACCTCGTTCATCCAAAAATAAAAAAGATAACAGGAAAAGGTCTGTTGCTCGCTGCACATCTTGATAGTGAAAAAACCTGCAAGGATTTAATTCGCAGGGCAATGCATGAAGGTGTATTTACCGATTGGTTTCTCTATGCACCGGACGCTTTGCGCATTGCACCACCATTGAGTATTACGAATGAAGAAATACAGCATACCTGTTGTGTATTAATCCATTTATTGAATGATTAAAACAATTTTGGGGAAAAGCTTTTTTATTTTGTATAAGTAGTAGCCAAGAAATTTAAAAGATGTAAAAGATAGGATTATTTCGAACAATTGCCCTGTGTGAATTGGTTTTACTTTCGGGATTAACATCCTGCAGCAAATTCAAGAAAGATCGCGATAACATAACCAGTGCCGAAGACTTTGCAGCCTCAAAAACAGAAGCCGCAGGATGATTTGATGTATCGGATGATGAAAATGAAAACAACCTACAGGGAACCATAGCACCGGCAGGTGCCACATTCAAATGGGTTGATTCTACAAGCGCTGTAAAGGTTAATGAACTTGATTTCGGCCCACTGGGTACCACAGCTCCAGAAGGTAAATTGTGCGGCGACGGATGCTACCGCGCTGGTAAAGTTCGCATCTCTATTTCTGATTCCTACAACAACGCAGTCTTCGACCCTACCGCAAAAGCCATTGTCGGTAACCACAACATCATTTTCACGGTGCGCTAATATTAGCAACAAAAACTGCGATCAAAGTGTATCTTTGTCCAATGCGTCTTCTGTATTTATTGTCTGCAGTTGTCTGCATGCTTCAGGGTTGTCGTAAGACAGAAGAAATTGGCAAAACCATGCAACCGGCTATTGACAATGCACAAGCTTTTCAGGCTATTGCAGCCCATTCATTTGTTCCAGTTGCATTTGTTTTGTGGGATTGGCGCAATTCAAAAGCAATACCTTTTATTTTAAATACAGACAGCGGGGTCTGGTTTGATTACAAGAATGGTCTTTTATGCCCTGATGGCTTGATTAGAAAAGGAAAATGTCTGGTAAATACAAATATCGGATTTTCAATGAATGGTTTTAATGATACCATTTTATTTTCTGCTTCACCCGCAGACAGTTTTGCAGTTATGTCGTCTAATGGTCCGGTTTATTTTTCAGGTAAACTCAAATTTATCAGTTTTTCAGCCTATTCGATATTGATAAACGGCAAGGCAGATATAAGGACCTTGAATAAGCAATCATCTATCGGCATAGATGGTTTAATCGAACTTTATCCGAAAGGTCAGACAACCCGAAGTGCAAAGTTTAAAACCCGCTGGAATGCTTATGCATTTATTACCGGGGGTGAAGTGTATCATTATGATGTTACGCGGGACAGCTTTTGTTTTCCATGCTTTTCTATTGGTAAAGGCAATAATTTCACTCATTCGGTTTCGGTAGATTTTAATCCTTTCGGTAACGCAGCCTGCGATCCGGTGGTGAAGTTTACCTATGGCAGGGAAGAGTGGCTCGAGGATTTATGGTAGGCCGCAAAGATTTTCGGGTGCCTCAACAGGTTTAAGGGTGCCGTTTTCAATCAGCAACCATGCATGCTGAAAACCATTGGTTACCCACAGCCACGGACAATTGTATGATTTATTATAAACAGCAGCCTGCAGTATGGTTTCTGTGGTAAGTTTCACATCAGGTGCTTTCACTTCCACCAAACAGGCAAATGGCCTGTTGCTGCAGGAGACCATTACATCAAATCGTTTTTTCAACCCGTTGAAGTGGAGTTCCCTCTCTACGGAAATGAGCGAAAAAACTATCCCATAATGATGATGAAGGTGCGTGATTACATTTTGTCTTACCCATTCTTCAGGGGTTAGGGGGATAAATTTTTTTCTTACAGGATCAAAAATCTGCTTTTTTTGTCCTTCGGTTTGGATCCTAAACTCGTAATGGGGAAAATGAAGTGTCTCCAACGCCGTGAAATTAGTACAAAATGGCAAAACAGTCCGGAACAATTGATCAATTTCTCAGCCTAAGCAAAAGATTTGCCGCGAAAGACTGGGTTCCGCTGATTTTACTTCAGGGCGAAGAAACTTGGTTTGTAGATGCCCTTACCTCAATTATCGAAGATGGAGTGCTCACTGAGGCAGAAAAAAGTTTCAACCAGACCATTTTGTATGGCAAGGATACCAAGCCCAATGAGCTGGTAAGTATTGTAAGACGCTATCCTATGATGAGTAACTACCAGCTTGTGGTGGTGCGTGAAGCACAGCAAATGGAAAGCTTGGATATTTTATTGCCCTATTTTGAAACACCCTTGCCCAGCACTATCCTGGTTTTGGCATTTAAGGATTCCAAAATGGACAGCCGAACCAAAATCTATAAAGCCATTGCCAAGGGAGTTGTTTACACTGCAGATAAATTGCGCGACTATCAGATAAAAGGCTGGATTCCCCAGTTTTGTCACCTTAAAGGCCGCAGTATCGATAATGCTGCGGTGGATATGCTAGTAGATCTGCTGGGCGCCGATTTAACCCTGATTCACAATGAACTCGAAAAAATGTTCATCACGGTAAAAGATGAATTTATTCGTCAGCATCATATAGAGCAGCAGGTTGGTTTTAATCGGGAATACAATGTTTTTGAATTGCAGTCAGCTTTGGGAATGAAAGATTTTAACCGAAGTATTCAAATCGCCCATCAGATGGGTGTCAGGGCAGAGAGGGGTGAAATTCACCGAATGGTTCCCGTACTTTTCGGTTTTTTCAACAAGGTTATGTTTGCTCACTATCTCGCCGGTAAAACCGATCAGGAGATGGCAACGGAACTGGGGGTTAATCCATACTTTGTCAAAGATTATCGCCTTGCGGCACTTAATTACAACATGAATGATCTCGAAAAAGCACTCGGACAGATTAAGTATCTCGATCTTCGTCTCAAGGGCGTGCACCGCGGCAGCGCTGAAGATGGCGATCTGCTCGTGGAAACAGTTTTAGGAATTTTGAAAAATTGATTCATTACATCCATAAATATGTATTGATATGAAAAAAAAATGTTAAATTGCACGGATTATTAACTACTACATATGAAGAAACTATACTTTCTTACCGTATTCACCGGGGCTTTCTTAACCTTAAATGCCCAAGGTGTCAGAACAAGCGTTCAACCCAACTCGTCTGTTCAGCAAAGCTCAGTCAATATCAATGTTTATCACGATATATTGAGCAATGGCGGACACAACACCGGGAAAAAGGTGAATGCACGCGGTGTCAATTACAGCAATTTTATCAAAATTGGATCATCCTATTACGACTTGCAGAGTAACTATGCCATGCCCCACCGTTTGGTGATGCATTCCGATGGGTCTGTTGCGGCAACCTGGACCACTAGTGCAAATGATTTTTCGGGGTTTCCCCAGCGTGGTTCCGGTTATAACTTCCGAAACCCAACCGGCAGCTGGCTAAGATCAGATAGCAGCAGGGTAGAGCCTTCAACCCGTACAGGCTGGCCCAATATTGGGATACTCCGCAATGGTTCGGAGTTTGTTATTGGCCATGAAGCTACTAACGGAGGATTTGTTATGACCAAAAACAATGGTCGCGGAAAGCGTCCTTCCACCAGTACAAACATCCTGTCTGAACCTCCATACAAGCCCATCTGGGGCCGCGCTGCCAATGATGGTGATACCATTCATTTTATTTGCAGCTATAGCGATTCAGCGCAGCCCGGTGAAAAACGTGCCCCCCTCAGAAAAGGTATTTTCGCTCCCATGGTATACAGCCGCAGTATTAATGCCGGTGCTGCTTGGGATATTCAGCACCAGATGCTGCCCAACTATGATAGCACACTAACCAACAGCGGCGGTGCTGACCAATATGCAATCGATACCAAAGGCAAAACAGTGGCCATTGTGAATGCTGACAAGTTTCAGGGTGTAATTCTTTGGAAATCAACCGATGCAGGAGCTACTTTCAAACGCGTCATTGTTGATACATTTAAATATGCTCCATACTCAGCCAAAAAATTGATGCTGGATACCCCATTTACCAACGATGGTACCTGCGATGTTATCATTGACAAAAACGGCAAAGTACACGTGTTCTGGGGGTTTGCCCGTGTTGGTGATCAGGATACTTCAGATGAATTCTATACCGATTATTTTGCAACACAAGGTATCGGATATTGGAACGAAACCATCGGTGTGGGACAGTCCATTGTGGATCCGGTCGCTTTTGACCGCGATGGAAGCGGAACGATCAGCCTGGATGCAGCAACATTATATGGTTTACAGAGCGGTAATCTGCCAACTGTTAACGGCGTCACTTTGTCACACTGTGCCCGATTAACCAATACCAACCCCATGCGTCAGCCCAATGCGGCTATTGATGACAATGGCAATATTTTTTGTGTATTTTCAGTACCAATCGAAGGTGATGTATATGACTTGGGTGCCAATTACCGCGACGTTGCCGTAGTAAGCAGCAAAGATGGCGGTTTGAACTGGAGCGCACCCCAGGACCTTACCCAAGTGCTTTCCCGTGAAGATGACTTCCCATCTGTAGCACGCAGGGCCAATGGATTCCTGCACCTTATTTGGCAGCAGGACGCAATAACCGGTAACAACCTTAGCAACAATAATGCCAATGCCCAAAACCACCCTGTAGTGTTAAATGATATCCTGTATCAAGCCATTCCTGTGGGTGATATTCTTAACAACAAAATCGGTATGATTTGGGGTGTAAATGTAGACAAACCCAATACCGGTGAGTTAATGCTGGTAAATCAGAACTATCCCAATCCGTTTAACGGCATTTCAAACGTGCTGATTTGGATGTCTGCTCCAGGTGATATCAATCTGGAAGTTCGCAATACAACAGGTATGTTGGTTCGCAACACTACGTTCTCAGGTATGAACCGTGGTAACCATATCCTGCCTATTGATGCAGCCGGATTGTCTGCAGGTGTTTATACCTATAGCCTTATCAGCGGTGGAAGCAAAGTGAGCCAAACTATGATGGTTCATTGATAAAAAGAATTTTTCAAACTAAGAAAGGCCTTCATTGTAAGGCCTTTCTTTATTGCCTATTTTTGTAAATATGTTCAAAACCGGTCATTTTTATCACTTTTTTACTGCGGCTGTTTTTATTGGTATGGGTTGTTATTTTTGGTTTCTCAATCCCGATATGTTATCGGTTAAAGGAATAAATCCTGCTTGGTTTGGCGGAATTATGTTCTTGTGGGGTATGTTTCGCGGTATTAATGCTTATTTGATACTCCGAAGAAAAAGGGAATCCTCTGATGAAAATTAAGATTGTCTTTCTGTCTTCACTTATCCTAAATGCCTGCTCCAATTTTGACTATCAGGGCAAAGGAAAGGATGTACCAACCGCAGGAAAAGTTATTATATGGGCTGATTTTGCCGATTCCCTTATGCTTACTCAAATTAAATATGTATTTGAATCTAAATACCCCAGAGCCTCCCTGCAGTTTACGTTTGCCTCAGAAACGGATATCCTTAAAGCAATAGATGCAGGAAAATGCAGAATCTGCATTTTGCACCGTGATTTTTTTTCACACGAAAAAGAGGCAATTGAGAACAGAAACTTCAAGGTGCGCAGTGTGAAATTTGCAAAATCTTCCATCGCGCTAGTTGCAAGCAGACAGGCCAATATAGCTATAGTTAAAGAAACAGACCTTAAAAACTGTTTTTTGAATTCACAAAACAACAACCTGAAATTCTGTTTTGACAGAAAAGGAGGCAACAATTACATGTACTTGTTCCGTCGTTTTAACCTCACCGAAAAGTCGAATTCAAATTTGATCACACTCCCGGGTCCATATCCGGTCATAGACTGGGTGGCCACTCATCCCGATTACATAGGATTTGTGGGAGTTAATACCATTGCAGACAGATCCGATACAATGGCTGCTCATTACCAGAAGAAAGTAAAAATTTTACAGGTGCAAACTGATACTACAGTTGCATCCTATCCTTTTCAATCTCAAATCCATACAGGGCAGTACCCGTTCATTCAGGATGTGTATTTCCATGATTTACAAGGTTATTCAGGTTTGGGTAGTGGTTTTGCTGCATGGATTTGCTCACAGCCGGGACAGATTCTGGTCAAGAAAAGTGGTTTGCTGCCCTGTTTTGATGCTGGAAGAACCATAGAAGTTGATACAGATTAATAAATTTGGATTAATTTTTGATTTATTCTTCGTAAAAGAGTTCGACTTATATTTTTTTTGCATAGAAATGAAAACACTGTTATTTACACTGGCGGCCGCAGGATTTTCTCTGCTTCAGGCCCAAAGCATTGATCAGGGTAGAAGACAAACCCGCAATGAGCAGTATGAAGATGCTGCAAAAACGTTCGATGCCATTATTGCTAAAAAGCCCAAGGTGGGTGAACCCTATTACTGGGCAGGTATCAATTTACTGGAGTCCGGAGATACTGCTTCTGCAAAGGCTATGTTTGAGAAAGGGTTGCAGATTATGCCTAAATATACCCTCAATAACATTGGATTGGGACATATCGCCCTGAGACAAGGGGATTCAGCAGAGGCAGAAAATAAGTTTGCATTGGCTACAAAGTCAGGTAAAAAACTTATGCCACTGGTTAACCGGGAAATAGGCCGTGCATATCTGATGGTGCAGTTTGCTGCACCTGCTGTGCTTAAGGATAATGCCAATAAGGCTGTCGCACGCTTAAAAATGGCTTTGGAAACAGATTTTGAAGCTCAGCTTCTGCTGGGTGATGCTTACCTTGTCATAAACAAGGGAGATGCCTCACTTTCTATCGAGCAATATACCGTTTCAAGCTACCTGAATGAATCAGATCCACGTTCAAAACTAAGACAGGGTATGGTTTATCAGCGTGTTGGCAATTACGATGTTGCCTTGAATCAGGTGAATGATGCTCTTAAAATTGACAAAGACTTTGCACCTGCCTACAGGCAAAAGGCGGATATTTTCAACCTGATGAAAAAGCGCGACAGCACAGTGTTTTATTATAAAGAATACCTGAAGCGCAACAATAATATTTCAGCCCGTAAAATGTATTCTCAAGCCCTGTTCATGGCAGGTGAATATGATGAATCCATTGCTGAAGCAAAAAGCATCCTTGAACTTCAGGAAAAAACCGGTGCCAAGCTGTTTACCAATCTTTATGGCGTGATAGCTTACTCCTACGCTCAAAAAAATGATACAGCAAGGGTTATAAATCAGGCTGGTCTGGAATATTTTGAGCTTTATGAAGCCAAACACTTGAAAAACCTGAACCGTCCGCTGTCACTTCAGGAGAAATTTATTAAAGCCAATCTGTTGAGATATCTTGGTCAAAGTGATGTGGCTTATGATATCCATATCAGCGTTATAAGTGACACTGCCCGATGCCCAGTTGTTTGGTACCAGCAACTTCAGGATTTTTATACCGGCAGAAGACAATGGGAGCGTGCCGTTGCCGTGATTGAATGGAAGCGTGTAAAAAATAATGGGCTTGAAAATAAGGATGTTTTTTACCTGGGCAATGCTCAACTCAATGCCGGACAGTATGAAAAGGCTATTGCCATCTACACAGAACTCGTAGGCAAGGATTCTACAGTAGTACAGGGATATTATAAAATTGCCCAGGCATACGATCAAATTGATCCCACAGATTCTACAGGCAAGGCAACAGAAGCTTATCTGGTTTGGATGAAGCGCCTGAATGTGGAGCAAAAAAATAAATACAAGCAAACCATGCTGGTTGCATACAACCGTATGCAAACCATTGCGCGCGGAAGAAAACAGTGGGACAAATGCTCAGAATTTTTAGGCAAGATGATTGAGCTGGCACCTGAAGATGAGAACTTCAAAAAAGATAAAGAGGCGGTTGACAACTATATCAAAAAACAAGCCGCAAGACAGCAGAAAAAACCTGCAAAGCCAGGTACTAAGCCGTAATTCATAAAATAGCCATATTTTTGATGTCTGCTAGGAAATAGCAGGTCTTTTTATTAGCTTTGATAGGATTGTACAGACAGAAATTATATCTATTTTTATACTTCCTGGCAGGCATTTTTGGCTTTTCCCTTGCGCAATCACCTAGGATGCTTATAAAAATTGAGCCTGTGATGACAGAATCTTTTAAGGCTCAGTTTCCCGCCGGGACATCGTTGCGTTGCCTGGATGCCGCTTTTGGTTTGTATCAGATTCAAGCACCGTCGGAAAGGATTGCACAGGAATTATTCAGGACTATCAGCGCTATTCAGGGTGTTCAGTTTGTGCAAAAAGCACGTTCGGTTAAACGCAGAAAAGTGCCCAATGATCCACTTTTTACAGCCCAGAATTATCTCAACACGATTCATGCACCCCAGTTTTGGGACAGATGTACCGGCGGCATAAACAGGAGAGGAGACACCTTGGTTGTGGCACTGATAGATGATGGCATGGATACCGTGCATCCCGACCTTAAGCCAAATATGTGGTTTAACCGGAATGAAATTCCTTGGAATAGTGTTGATGATGATGCTAATGGTTATATAGATGATTACCGGGGCTGGAATGGGGGTGACTCCAATAACAGAACATTTACCACCCAAAGCCTATATGCGCATGGCACGGAAGTAGCCGGTATTGTAGGAGCTGCGGGTAATAACGCAAAAGGTATTTCCGGTATAAACTGGCAGGTAAAACTGATGCCACTGCTGTGCTACCCGCTGAATGGCGTGGATGGCAACCTTGGCGTAATCCGCAGTATGCTTTATGTATTGCGTATGAAACAACTTTACATGAAGTCAAATGGCGAAAAAGGTGCATGCATTATGGCAGTGAATATGTCTGTTGGCATTGACGGTGCTTTTCCAGACGAGGAGCCAATATGGTGCAGTATGTATGACTCACTGGGAAATGCCGGAATAATCAGCAGTATCGCAACCATCAATAGCAATGCGGATGTGGGCGTGGCTGGTGATATTCCAAGTTTGTGCCCCAGCGATTTCACCATCGTGGTTAATAGTACTGACGCCAATGACAACCGGGTGAGTTCCGGATACAGTGCAGAACACGTTGATATGGCCGCTCCGGGTCAGGGGGTCTACACCACACAGTTAAACACCTACAACGGACCCAACGGACCCTATGCTGCCGTCAGTGGAACTTCTTTTGCCGCACCCCAGGTGGGCGCTGCTGCTGCCTTGTTATGCGCTGAGGTTTGCGATTCATTTTGGACACTCCATAAAAACCGGCCTGATTCTGCCGCCAGGCTCCTCAAACACTGGATATTGCAAAGTGTGGATGTGATTCCTGCACTAAGCGGAAAATGCGTTACAGGAGGACGTTTGAATATTGAAAAGGCAAGAACAGGAATGAATGTCTGGTGCACGGCTGTAAACCAAAATCTGAAAAGAAAATCCGTTGTTTACCCTAATCCAGCTTTACCCGGACAGGTTATTGTATGGGATGGTTTAATGCCCGCACTGAAGTCTGTGACTATACACAGCATGGACGGCAGGCAGGTGGCCGGAGAATTGAGTTTTGCAGGCAATAAGATCCTGCTTCCAGATGTTTCAACGGGTTTTTATCTCTTGCAGGGAAATTCAGTAAACGGCGTTGTCCGTACCCGTATTTTTATATCGGAAATGTCTAAGTAACCGGTTTGAAAGCCTCAAAAGCATTGTGGCAGTTTTTACAGTAATGCATGCTGCGGCATAAGGTGGGTCCAAATGGTGTTTGCATGGTCGTATTACGGCTATCGCAAAGCGGACAGGCAATATCACTCAGTACATCAAGTTCGATGTATCCTGCGTGTTTGGGTGGGGGGGCAAGACCATGTTTTTTTAACGCAGTCAGACCCTTTTCTGAAATCATGTTGGTGTTCCAGACCACTTCAAAACTTGTACTTACTTTCGGAGTCTCATAGCCCGTTTCAGTCAGTTTTTCGTGTACCATTTGCTCCATAATGCGCAAGGCCGGACAGCCCGAAAATGTGGGTGTCAGTTTTACGTGTGGGATATCATTTTCCCATTCAACACCGGTCACAATACCTAAATCCACCAGCGAAATAGTGGGAATCTCAGGGTCCATGATGGTTTCCAGAATCCTGTATATGTCAGCGGTGCGGTTATCCATTTATTTTACCAGTCGGCACCCGGATCTATCTGAAACACTTCACTCATCTCATTGAGCAAGGGCTGAAGGTGTTCGGTGTGAAAACCTTTTCTGCCGCCTAAAGTAGGCGTAACATCATTAGTATCCGGTAGGTTGTATCCGTGTTTTTGAAGCTCACTTATGACCATTTTCAGCCAAAGACTCTTCAAAGCTGCTTCTCCTTCAAAAATGCCAGCTTCCTTAAGCTCGGCTTCGTAATTGCCTTCTTCAAAAATACCCAGTGCCAGCGGAAATGCAGCATTTAAGGCAGACTGCATGCGGGCTTTGCTTTCCTCAGTCCCCTGACTCAGTTGTTTCATCCATGCTTCTGCATGCATCGTGTGATACTTGATTTCTCCCCTGAATTTTCTGGAAATCATGGATAAACCTTCGAAAGAAGAGTTTTCCAGCATGGCAAAACGAATGGCGTCTGCATGGTCGAAAAGGTAATGACGGGCCAGACTGAAATCATATTCGCCGATAGGCATCTCTACCAGGTGGCAGTTGTGAAACTGTTTGTCATTGCGGGTAAATGCCACAATATCCGGAATATTTTCACCCAGCTCATGAAGCAATTCAAAGAGCGCAAGACTCTGTCCCAGTTTATCCTGTGCCATACTGCTGAAAGCAATATCTTCCTCCAGCACCGGTCCAAGTCCTGTCCATTCGCTATTTCTATGGCCCATTATTAATAGATCATCGGCCATTTTATAGAGCAGCTCTTTCAGCCCCTCAATGTGTCTTTCTGTCAGTTCCATTGTTTAGCTGTTTTGTTTGGCTTTAAAAGCCTGAATTCTGTCCATTACCTTGTAAACCTCAGGCTCCCTATATTTCTTTTCCGGTGTGGTGGCAAAAATGTCCTCGTCTTCGTATTCGGTAGCAGAAACATCTGCTGTTTTCACAACCCATAGGTTCACACATTGTCCTCTGCGGGCATATTGCTCTTTGGCAAACAATATGGCCAGTTCGGCATCGGGGGCATGCAGGCTCCCAACATGCACATGGTGTGTGCCGCGCTTTTTTTGCTGAAATACTTCATAAGTGAGCCACTGATCCATGGGTTGCTGTGCCCCGTCTTTGGATTCATCGTCCAATGCGGCGCGTGTTATTCTTGGGTCTAATGATTTAATAATCATGGTTGGATTATGAATTTTTGTGTGATGCCTGTTTCGGGCGAAGCCAGCAAATATATGCCGGCCGACAAACCACCCAGCGATAATACCTGGCCATCGAATGTACCGGGGAAATTGCGAACGATTCTGCCTTCAGCATTCATCAAAAACAGGTTTGTTTTTTCGACTCCGGAGACTTTTACGCGCACTTGATTTATAGCTGGATTAGGGCAGATACCTAGGGATGATGACTTTTTATTGGCAGTGGTTTTTACCCCAAAATTCCCAAATTCTAGATTATCAATCCAGACTTGGCTTTCGGGGCTAACCATTTTGGAGCCGCTGGTGTCAGTAATGTAGAAAGCTAGGTTGCTTTATCACAATTGCCTGGGTAAGTGGGCAGCCAGTTGATGTCTTTTTCAAAGCGAGAGTATTTACCATTGGTGCTGTCAATAATTATGATGGTAGAACCCACAATGGTGTCTGCATTAAACAGATAAACAAAACCCATCAGTCGGTCTCCTTTTGCCATTTGGGTTTTGGTGTAGCCACGGAAAGACTGGGGACGGCCCGCATAGCTGAATGAGGGTTTATCCAAATCCGGAGTAATTAAATCTACCATATTCCTGCTGCGTGTAGTTATGGCAAATGCAGGTAAGGAATCATTTTTAGCATTGGGTTCAGTATAAATAAAACCCTTAAGCCACAAAGAGGATGAGCCTGTATGTGACTCCGTACTGCGGGAGGTAAAATTGCCGTTAAAACCTGCATTAAACGCCAGTATGTGGTGCGTAGTCCAGTCGCCGGGAAAGGTAACACCGGTGCTGTTCCAGGCAGAAAAATTATGATTGGGAATGTTGTTTACGGGTGTTTCCTGGTTAAATAACTGTAATCCTGAAATATTGATTGAGCCGTTTCCGAAAGGTCCATTCACAGGATTGGCAGAATAAATAATAATGTAGGCGGTATCGCACACCACACCGCCATCAGGATGTATGTAATCCAGGGCAAAGCTCAGGGTTTTAGGTGTGTGCGTTCCATAAATCATAATTTCCTGAAATACTGCAGGGGCAGAGTCACCTGATTTCATGGCATAGAAGAAAATGAAAGCTGTGTCTTTATCCAGGGCAGATTCAAATGTAACTTTCAATGAATCGGGTGTACCGCTGATTTTGAATGCCGGTGCCTGTCTGCCCAGGTTATCAAATTTCACCAAAGCGGCCGACGAATACTGATCTGTAGCTTTGTTGTTGGATAATTTTATTCCTTTTTCTTTAGAACACAGTCCCAATGTACTCCAGGTTGCCGGAGTTTCTCTGTTTTTACTGTCAAACCATTCAAAATAAGGGTTGGGAATGTTTTGGCCTAAAAGTTTAACATTATCCGCAAATAAAATAAAGATAACGGTTGCTCTGGATAATATAGTTTTCATAGGGGAGTTGGGTATTAAGCGAGGGGAGCTACATAATGGGCATCTTTTTTCAAAATAGCGTTACGCACCCAGCGGCCTTTTTCTTCCGCCATGCGTCTAACAGCCAGACGCTCTTTGTTGCAGGGGCCGTCGCCGTTGATGACGCGCTTGAATTCTTCCCAGTCGGGCTCGGTGTAATCCCATTTGCCCTTGGCTTCATTCTTCTTCAGATTGGCATCGGGGACGGTGAGCCCTAAATCCCATATTTTGGGAACGTACATGTCCAGAAACTGCTGACGCATATCGTCGTTGCTGGCCATTTTAACCTTCCATTTCATCAAAGTTTCGGTATGCTGAGAAATCTTGTCACTTGGACCAAAAAAATGCATGAGCGGGGTCCACCAGCGGTTGAGGGCTTCCTGCACCATCTGCCTTTGTTTGGGTGTGCCGGTTGCCAGAAACACTACATTGTCGTGGCCGTATTTAAGGTGGAATGATTCTTCGGCGCAAATCCGGTCAAGGGCGCGGCAATAGGGACCGTAGCTGCCTTTGCTGTTGGTGAGCTGGTTGATGATGGCACCTGCATCCACAAGCCAGGCAATAACGGCGCTGTCTGCCCAGGTAACAGCCGGATAGTTGAAAATGTTGCTGTATTTACTTTTGCCGTTGATAAGGTCATTAATCATGTCCTCACGGCTTTTGCCCAGGGTTTCGCATGCCGAATAGAGCAACTGGGCGTGTCCTACTTCATCCTGAACCTTTGCCATCAGCGCAAGTTTTCTGCGAAAACCGGGGGCACGAGTAATCCAGGTGCCTTCCGGCAATGCACCAATAATTTCTGAATGGGCATGCTGTTCAATCATACGTATCAACTGTCTTCTATATTCCTTGGGCATCCAGTCCCGGGGTTCGATTTTTTCGCCGGCAGCAATGCGAGCTTCGAATTCGGCCAGTTTTACAGGATCTTCACCTGCAGTAAGGCTGTTTTGGTTTCCGGTGTTTTCTACGTAAGCGTTTCCGTACATGGTATAATTTTTTTAATTGTTTTCTTTTTTTAGTCCGCTGAGAATGAACTCTGTTAATTTTTCAGCAATTTGCTCAGGTGTCATGTCTCCCTGTGGTTTGTACCATTCCACCACCCAGTTTAATGTAGCCAGAATGGTAAGCACCGCAAATTTGTTGTTCACGTCCTGAAACACGCCCTCATCTTCACCCTGTTTTAATATGGTGGTAAATCCCTTTTCATAATCATCGCGCAGTGCCACAAAATGCAGGCGGTTTTCTTCACTCAAATGCCTCCACTCATGCACAAAAACCCATCCGGCATGGGTGTATTCGGTAAGGACTTTAACATGGTTTTTTACCGCAAGAGACAATTTTTCAGTGGGATTGAAATAAATATCATTTACCTCGGCAAGGCCTTGAAGCAATCGCTCGGCCATCTGAAAACAAGTTTCAGACAAAATAACTTCCTTGCCGGAAATGTGGTTATACAAGCTGGCGGCTTCCATCTTTACCGCAGAAGCAATGTCGCGCATGGATGTTCCCTGATAACCCAGTTTACGCATCAATTCCAGTGAAACGCCCATTATCTGGGCTTTTCGGGCTGATGTTTTGGGCGTTGATTTGACGCTAACTAACATTTGTTAGTTGCAAACTTAATAGGATTCATTTACAATAGCAAGTTTTTTATTTGAACATTTGTCATCTTTTTAAAATCACGCTAACTTCGTCTTGTGTTTAATCGATCTTGGGTGGTGCTGTTTCCGGGATTTTTTTTTGCTGTTTCAGCCGGCCGGTCCTGGGCGCAGTCTGCTGTAACGTTGCATTTTTCAGTAACCTGGGGCAATGAAGCAGTATCAAGTAAAAAGGCCTTTACAAACGAATCCGGCAGCCAGAATTATCGATTTACCAAAGTAAAACAATACGTCTCAGGAATCACCGGGTTCCGGTGTGGCTTGGTTTGATGTAAGGACGTTTTACAGCGGAACCTATGTAGTACGCGCTGTTAGCGGTGAATCGGTTAGCAGTCGCAAGGTTGTTTCGGTGAAATAAACCCTACCGACCCTATCTTCGCAACCATGCGATTGATACTTACGGGATTTCTATTTATTGCTTCTTCATCCCGGGCACAGATTGATTCAGCTTTTTTTAGAAAAGTTTTCAATGAGGCACTGGAAAACGGTCAGGCTTATGCGCGACTGGGTGAGTTGTGCAAAACCATTGGCTCCCGCCTTTCAGGAAGCCCACAGGCTGAAATGGCCGTAGCATGGGGCAAACAGATGCTTTTTGGCTATGGTTTTGACTCCGTTTATACACAGCCGGTAATGGTTCCGAGGTGGGAGCGCAGCAAAACAGAATCTCTGGTCTTTTCGTCATCTGTTTTCAATACCGCCATCAAGGGCGAAAAACTACAGGATTACAATTGCGAATCCTTTGAGGAATTGCCCTTAAAACCCTCAAAACAACACAGAATACCGGCAGTAGCGCTTGGAGGCTCAGTGGGGACTTTCGGAAAACTGCAGGCCGGCCTTGTGAGTATACATAACGATGCCCAACTTGACAGTCTGGGTAAGGCCGGAGCCTTGAAAGGCAAGATGGTACTGCTGAACAGGCCGTTTCCGGAAACAACCCTAAATACGTTCAAGTCTTATGGGGTCTGCGTGGGTCAGCGTGTTAACGGAGCGTCCAAAGCGGCGGCACACGGTGCTGTGGCTGTGCTTGTGCGCAGCATGAGCAACCGCTGTGATTTGCACGCCCATACAGGTGTGATGATTTACGATGATAAACAACGTAAAATTCCGACTATGGCGGTGGCCACGGCGGTGGCAAATCTGCTGGATAGACTATCACAACAGGATCCCAATCTTCGTATTAACATGCAACTGGGCTGCCAGACCTTGCCGGATGTTCCTTCGGCCAATGTGGTTGCCGAAACCCGCGGCAGTCAATATCCGCAGTCTATCATTGCTTTTGGCGGGCATTTCGACAGCTGGGATCAGGGGGAGGGTGCTCATGATGACGGAGCGGGCTGCATGCACGCATTTGAAGCCCTGCGCTTGTTGAAGACCATTGGATACACGCCGCGGCATACCCTACGCTGTGTGTGGTGGATGAATGAAGAAAACGGACTGCGTGGCGCTACGGAATATGCCGCTATTGCAGGAAAAATGAACGAAAAGCATGTTGCTGCGCTGGAAAGCGACAGGGGTGGTTTCACCCCCAGGGGATTTGGAGTTGATAGCGCATTTCTTCCCAAAGTCTTGAAATATAAAACCCTGTTGGATGCTTATGGCATCGGTGAAATTGAAAAAGGCGGCGGTGGTGCGGATATCGGTCCCATTAGTAAAAACAATCCCAATGCAGTGCTGGTGGGCTTTATTCCTGATTCACAAAGATATTTTGACGTGCATCACTCGGAAACCGACGTTTTTGAAAGTGTGAACAAAAGAGAATTGCATCTTGGCGCTGCTTCCGTTGCCGTGATGATTGTTATACTTGATCAGGAACTGAATTAGTTCCTGTAAATTTAATAATGTCGCTGAAATTTCGTATATTAAATCTTTAGCAGACGCTCTAAAATCAGATTTCCCCAGCCATCTGTGTATTCCACCCAATACATGCCGTCGGGTAGGTTTGCGATATTCAGCTGACCATAGTAATCGGGAAATTCAGATGTGACGAGTTTGCCATCCGCTCTGTATATGCCGCAGCCACTGCCCGGCAATATATTTTTGAGTTTAAAGCGATCTCTGGCAGGATTAGGTAAAAGACCATGGCCCTTGGGTTGAATTTGTTTTGTTTTAGCTGAAGGTAAAATCAATTCAAAAACAGCCGCACTATCTCCGCTGTAGGCTTCACCACTGAAAATAATACTGCCTGTTGATGATAGACAAACGGTTTCAACCTGCTTGGTTCCTGTGTAATGAAGGCTGTAAGGGCTTCCGGTTCCATGCTGAATGCGTCCGTTTTTCATTTCGCAGGTATATAACAGTGGAGTAAGCGAGAACATTACGTTGGGAACGTAGCCACAAAGCATCAGCCGATTTTTGTTAAGATGCGCGCCCGTTACCCAGAAGGGCGGCTGCACGGTATCGCTGATTTTTGCGATATGGGTTCCGGCTGCCATAGGCAATGAATACACCCTGCAAATACCCGATGCTTTGCTTTTGCTAAAAAGGTATAAGGAATCTGCGTGGGCAACCATGGCTTCGCAGTCGTAATTGGTGAATGTGCCGGATGTAAAGTCGGCTTGATCGGCATAGCTAAATGAAATTACTTCGGGCATTACATGGCTTTTACCCAGGCTTTCTGCGGGGAATTTCAGGATTTTAAGGTCTTTTCGGATCCCGTTGTTGTTACCAAAATCACCCACAAAAAAATGTGTTGCATCGGCAGTCATGTCTTCCCAGTCATTATTGGGTTGCAGCAGGGTAGTGGAACCGATGATTTTTCCAGATGTATCTAGTTCGAATATTTTGGCAGGAGAGCCTCCGTCGCCATGGACAAAATAACGGTTTTGCCACAGAGTCATACCGCTGATTTCGCTGAGTGGAGTAGACAGATTATACCATTTTTTGATGGATTGTGCAGACAAGGCCTTTACTGCCAGCAACGATGCAATGATGGTTAATTTTCTCATGGCTGATATACCATTTTTCCGCCAATTACCGTATTTTTTACTTTGGCTTTTTTCAGGGCTTTCTCAGGGGCAATCATCAAATCGGTGTCCAGTACCACGAAATCTGCGTATTTATTGACTTCCAGCGACCCTTTGTCATTCTCTTCATGGTTGGCATAAGCCGCCCACAACGTCATCCCCAACAGTGCCTGTTTGCGGGTCAGTGCACCTTCCGGCTGAAACGGGGTCTTGATTTTTTCTTCTGTATCCTTGCGGGTTACAGCACTGTAAAAAGTTTTGATGGGTGAAATATCCTCAACTGGAAAATCAGTGCCCAGGGCCACCAGGCCTGCCTGTTTGCAGAGCTCTGCGTAGTTGTAGGCGCCCTGCAATCGGTTTTCGCAGATGCGCGAGGGTACCCAGGGCGCATCGCTGGTGGCATGGGTGGGTTGTACACTGGGTACGACGCCATATTGTCCAAACAGTTTAAAATCTTTGGGATCCAGAATCTGAGCATGTTCTATGCGCCATCTCAAACCTTTATTCTGGTTTTGAAATTTACCAAATATTTGCAAGGCAAGCGCATTGGCACTGTCGCCTATGGCGTGCACGCAAACCTGCCAGCTCCTTTGGGCAAGAAAGTAGCTGTAATTTTCAAATTCACGGAGGTTGTTCAGCAGCAATCCTTTGTGTCCCAGTCTATCGCAATAGTCTTTTTTCAAGAGCGCACCCCTGGAGCCCAACGCGCCATCCAGGTAAAATTTCACAGCCCCAACGTGCATCATTCCGTTGTTGGTAAGACCCTTTTCCGCTACCCAGGCAAAACTTGCTGGGGCTGCGCTCAGCATGGCATAAATTCTCAAGTTAAGTTTACCACCCTGCTGCAGTTTATCCAGATAGTTAATTTCTTCAGTCGCCAGCCCTGCTTCATCGAGTGTGGTAAGTCCTGCGGCATAGCATTTCTCTGCTCCCAGAGTAACTGCTGCATTTTGCTCGTCTTCGGGAAGCGGGGGAACTGAACCCGAAACCATATCTACCGCGTTGTCTATGAGTATACCCGTAAATGTGCCATTTTTAAAAATAAGTTCACCACCACTTATTTTTTGGTTTACATCCAGTTTCAGGGCGTTAATAGCCGCAGTGTTAATCCATACGGCATGGCCATCGATACGTTTGAGTAATACCGGGGTTTTGGGAAATGCTTTATCCAGTGAGGCAAGGGTTGGATAGTTCTTTTTTTTCCAGTCATTCTGATCCCATCCTCGTCCTACGATCCAGCTGCGTTTGGTGGTTTTGGCAAACTTTTGCAGTCGTTTTATTACCTCTTTTTCACTTTTTGTTCCTACCAGATCAGCTTCTTTCAATCCTTTGCACCAGGCGAGGAAATGACAGTGGGCATCAATAAAACCCGGATAAATGAACTGATTTTTGAAATCGACAGATTTTGCTTTTGGGTGTAAGGCACGCGCAAGATCGGCAGGCCCGGTAAACACAATTTTATTATTATCGCAAACCATGGATTCTACTGCCGTCATAGCAGTGTCTCCCACATAGATTTTTTTTGCCGTGTAAAGGGTTTCTTGCTGGGCAATGAGTTCTGTTGCTGGAATAAAAATCCAAAGTAAAATCAGTATATATTCAATGGCACGAAGCATGCTATTTGTTTGTTGTAATTAAACAATGCAAATTTGAATAAAAAATCGGCATTGGCCGCGCACAAGCACCAACATTTTCTTTATTCAGGCGTTAATTGATAAATATGACCATAAAACACTTTCAGATTATTAGTTTGTGGACAGCCGCTGTGCTGTCATCCCTTTTGGTACTTCTCTCAGAAAATACACTCTTCGGCGACACTTTGATACGTGCTTTAATGGGATTTTTTGCCTTTGATATTGTGATTTTTGCCGCAGTTTCATCTTCATTGTTGCTAAAAGGCTCAAGACCCTCCTTCTACAATATTTTCAGGATTCTGGGTGCCACAGGGGGTCTTGCCAATTTAATCATTGTGTTAAATGCGGCTTTTTCTGTTGATGAATATTGGACAGAGGGAATAAACGGAATCTTCTTTGTTTGTGCAGGTGTTTCTTTCGTGTTCGTGTTGTTCAATTATCTGGTAACATCAGAACGTGCCCTGGAGGATAAAAGACGCTCACAAAAACCCGAAGTCTTGGACTGGATTTTCATCACAGTGGTTCCTATGCTGATTGCTGGTTATGGGATTTTTTCACTGTATAACCAAAAAACAGCCTCAAGCAGCGTGGGTGAGCCGGACTATATTTTGAAGCCTTCGGGATTAATGGAGGCGTTTGAAAAAGATGCTGCCGCGGCGAATCAAAAATATATTGGTAAAGTGATTCGCTTTTCCGGTTCAGTGGCAGAAATTGGGGGAGATTCCTCTATTCTTCTCACGTTAAATGCCTGGAAAGAAGGTTACAGTATTAACTGTGATTTTGATATCGCGCTCAAAGATAAATTGTCGGCTGTCTTGCAGGGCGATTCGGTTTTACTTCAGTGCTCTTGCAGTGGCCTGAGTGCGCCGGAAGAAGGAATGTCGTTGTTGTCGGAAACTTTTTTGGAAATGACACGCTGTGCCTTGATTGAAAACTATAAAAACACCCCCAACCTTGGCACGGATGTTGAACATCCCAGTGAAACATCTAAAAAGAATCAAAAATGAAGTATTTTTTTTGCATAATTGTGGTGTTAGGTTTGCTGCAACACAGCGAAGCCCAGGTTTATTCTACTTCTTCAGGAACCATTAAGTTTTTCAGCAAAACCACAGCCGAAAATATTGATGCTACCAATAACCAGGTGAAAGCTGCGCTGGACGCCAAAACCGGAAATATTGAGTTTGCGGTTTCTGTTAATAGTTTTTTGTTTAAAAAAGCCCTGATGCAGAAGCATTTTCAGGAGAATTACATGGAAACTATAAAGTTTCCGAAAAGCACTTTTATAGGCAGTATTACAGATAACACTGCCGTAAATTATGGCAAAGATGGCACCTATCCCGTGAGTGTTAAAGGTAAACTGACAATGCACGGCGTAAACAGAGAAGTTACTATTCCAGGAAAAGTTTCTATTTCAAGCAAAAAAGCCCTATTGTCAGCTGATTTTAATGTGCTGCTGGAGGAATACAAGATTAAGGTTCCGGCCAATAATGCTTCACAAATCGCTAAAAGCATTAAAGTGAGCGTGGATTGCTCATTGCAAAAGAAATGAGTTCAATAAAACTGCGCATACTATTTATTTTTACCGCGGTTTTAAGTCCTGCGTTTTTGTCAGCGCAGCAGGATTCGGGGTTTTCTTTGCTAGGTGATGAGCCCGCCGAGAGCTCGAAGGTTGAAAACACCTTTAAAACAACCCGCGTAATCAATCTGCAAAGCCTTGAGCTGACGGATGCCGGCGTGATGGATGTGAAAATTAACCACCGTTTTGGTGCCGTGGGACTTGGATCTTATGAGGCTTTTGGGCTTGATAATGCTTCCGTGAGAATCGGTGCTGAGTATGGTATTGTGCCTAACTTGGCTGTAAATATTGGCAGAAGTAGCCTGGGAAGAATGGTAGATGCGGGATTGAAATACAGACTTATGCATCAAACCAGTGACAATGCTAGGCCATTGAGCCTGCTAATCTATGGAGGCGCTGCAAGAACAGCACTGACCATGATGGGCTCTGAATTTGTGTATACGGCGCAGCTCATTGCAGGAAGAAAAGAAACAGATCGTTTTTCTTGGCAGATTGCACCTTCGCTGTTAAGTGGAGGTACAGGTCAGGTGATCGCAATGGGAGTTGGTTTTCGTGAGAAGATAACACCACGTACTACTTTTAATGCCGAATATATTCCGGTGTTTTCAAGGCCTGAGGGCAGAGGCAACACAGGTTTTTACAATTCATTTTCGGTGGGCTTGGATGTGGAAACCGGTGGACATGTTTTTCAACTGCATTTTACCAACAGTGCAGGCATGGCCGAACCACAGTTTATTGCCCAAACCAATGGTTCATGGATGAGCAGAGGATTCCGCTTTGGTTTCAACATCAGCCGTGTGTTTACGGTGGTGAATCCTGATAAGTTTCGTTAAGTTATTAACTGATTTTTAGCCCCAATCACCGGCATTTATCAGTGACCGCCTTCTACCTTGCCAAATTCTATACCGTGATTACGCAGCTCGCGCTGAATTTTCAGGGCGAAGTAGGCTAGGTACCCAAAACAAACCACACCCACGCAGTAGGAATACTGAATGCCCAGCATTTTATCGTCGGCAAGAGCTCCCTGTGCCACTGAAACAAAACCGCCACCCATTATCATCATAATCAGTAAACTGGAGGCAGTGTTGGTTTTGTTGCCTAATCCCGCTATGCTGAGGGTGAAAATACAGGGCCAGAGTGTGCTGCAAAACAATCCCACCGAAATGAACGCAAATACACTGATGATACCATGGGCAAATATGCCGGTAATCAATGCAGCCATTCCAAGCAGGGAGTAAATGAACAACTGTCTGGGAGGATTCCCATCGCTAATGGTATCGGCGGTTACAAGCAGTATCACAATAAACAGGTAAGGGTAGAATTGTGAAATATCATAACCGGCTATAAAATTCACCAGTGCAAAAATGCTAAATGCCGCAAAGGGAAGTAGGATACTTAGTTTTTGTTTTGCACCTGCGTCCAGATCGAAAGCACCGGCAGCACTGGTCCATCTACCTATCATCAGGCTGGCCCAAAACAGCGACACAAATGGTGCGATGTCGTGTTCTTGTGTGCCCAGTTTTTGCTTCATGAATTCCGGTAAATTGCTGGCCGTTGATACTTCGACTCCTACATAAACAAATATGGCAATCATACCCATAAACACCTGAGGCATCTTCAGAATATCCATGATGGATGCCTTCGATTTCTCTTCTTCCATACCGGCTTTATCAGGTATATTGGAGAATTTAAATATCGCGGCAACCAGCAGAAATGCGGCACCCAGAATAAGATAGGGTGTTTGAACTGTCTGCAGATTCAGTGTGATTTTATCGGAGGAAACTTTACCAAATATGGCAAAAGCTACAATCACCGGACCAATGGTGGTCCCAATGTTGTTTATTCCGCCTGCGAGACTCAATCGCATATTGCCTTCTTTGGGATTTCCCAGATTCACCGCCAGCGGATTGGCCGCTATTTGCTGCAGCGAAAAACCGAGGCCCACGATAAATAATCCTGAAATCAATAGTGGAAATGAAGATGAATTGGCCGCAGGAATAAACAGCAGCGTTCCAGCCGCCGAAATGCACAAACCCAGCGCCAGACCGTTTCGGTAGCCTATCGATTGAAGTATATCTTCCTTGCGCAGAGAAGAAATGATGAAATATGCCAGAGAGCCTACTGTGTAGGCAATGTAGAAGGCAAAAGATATCAATTGAGACTGAAGTTGACTCAGATTCAGTGCCTTTTTAAACACCGGAATCAATATATCGTTACTGGCCGCAACAAAACCCCAGAAGAAGAAAACAGTGATTAAGGTTACAAAAGCGCCGGTATTGTTTCTCTGCATGACATTTTGTTCAAATGTATCATCGTTTTTCTAGTTTTTCAAAGCGTTCTTCCAGATTTTTTATTCGTGTTTCCTGCTCCTTTATGATACTCAGCAAGTAAACAGGCAGACGATCGTAATGAACAGAGTAGGGAACCATCTTGTTATGATTCAGAATTTCTTTTCCGGTTGCATCTGTCTCTGCTATGCCTGTGTTGCCTTTCCACTTCCTTTCCGGCCCAAAAACTACCAGTTCAGGTATAAATTCGGCAACTTCCTCAGCGATAAGGCCTATTTCGTGGTTGCCGCCCAGCGCAGGTTTCAGGTTGTAGGAAACGGGCCTGAGCGCAAACAATTTTTCTTTGGTTAAATGGAGGTTTTTAATATTTTCTTTTACATATATGGTTGAAGATGTGGGTCTTAATTCACCTCCGGAAGTTCGGATTACGGTTGTGCCTGTACCTGTTGTGCTGGAATTCATGATATACCGTGCATTGGTTTCAATAATGCCGTTAGCTATAATTCCGCCTGTAGCCGGGGTTGTTGTGGTTCCCACACGCAAATTCCCCGTCATATAGCCATTTCCGTCTACTTGAAGATCATACGAGGTTGTGGAAGTGCTCCCAATACGAACCCTGCCCGCAAAATTTGAAGTGGTTGTACTTCCATTTACCAGCAACCCGGATGTTCCTACCGATAAATCGAAGGATGAAGATGGGGAAGTAGTGCCAATTCCTACGTTCTTTGTAGTGTTGATCCAGATTGCATCGGTGCATTCCCAACCGCCGCTTCCTGTTCCGCGAACCGTATAACTGGTATTGGACGACGTGCCGCAACTGATGGTGCTGCCGCCACTTCCTCCCGTACTCGGGGCCCAGCTGCTTCCATTCCATTTTAAAACATCGTTGGTAGCAGGTGCCGTTGTGGAAACGCTTCGGCCTTGCAGAAGATTGGCATTCCACATGGCAGTGTTGTTTAAGGCATACAACGTATCAACATTTTTTATCAGTCCTGTTCCTGCATATACGTTCATACCCTTTAGCACAGCAGGAGTCCACACAGAGCCATTATACTGCAGGACTTCATCGGTTTTGGGTTTCGAAGCTGAAACAGCGTTATCCTGCAAATATGCCGCATTCCATAAAGCAAAGTTTGCCCTTGCAGTCAAAGTGTCCCCGCTTTTGGAAAGTCCGTAGCCTGCCACCACCGGCTTGCTTCCGCCACCACTGCCTCCGTCAACAGCGGCCGGTACCCACGCAGATCCATTCCAACGCAAGACATCATCTTTGGCAGGCGCAGTTGCAGCGAGCTTGCGCCCTTGTAAATCATCTGCACTCCATATAGTCTGTTTATTCATAGCGTGTAAGGTATCACCACTTTTTTTCATTCCGTTGCCGGCCACAATGTTGAGCGTTCCACCGCCACCACCGGTGCTGATTTTGGCGGGTGCCCATTCTGTGCCGTTCCACTGTAAAACATCGTCTTTGGCCGGTGCTGTGCCCGAAACAGGTTTTCCTTTAATTTTTCCGGCATTCCATACATCCGTCTCGTTTTGTGCATGCAGGGTGTCGCCACTTTTCTTCATTCCTTGTCCGGCAATAACGTTGGTAGCGGTTACATTTCCCGATTTTGCCGCGTACAATGCATACGGAACTGACAGCAGTTGCGTTGTGCCCTTGATGGTATGATTGCTCCCACCGGCAGGATCTGTGTTATTCTCCAGAAAATACGGGCCTTTACTCCAATCAATGGTGCTGATATTGCCACTGACCACATTTCCGGCACCAATCTGGGCCGTCACAAGTCCATTGGCATTGCTGTTTTGCTTTTGTGTTTAGCTTTATACAATATTTCCCGTGGAGCTCCCCTGCCTTATTTTCAGTTCAAGTCCAATGCTTGAATTTGTCACCAGTGCACCGCTGCCATCACGTATTACGGCCTGATAAGAGAATAAGTTGGGAGCTTGTGCCTGAAGATATACAATGTATCCAACAGCTGCAGTTATAGCTGTAAGAATTCGCTTTTTCATCGTTTCAAGAAAACGAATATAGTAATTTTATGATTAACAGATAAAAAGACAGCAATTAACTTTCTAATTCCTTTTTTAAAAATCTTCCCGTGTGACTGTCTTTTGCTTTGGCAATTTGCTCCGGGGTGCCGGTCGCAAGTATCCTTCCACCACCGGTGCCACCTTCCGGCCCCAGGTCAATAACATGGTCTGCCACCTTAATCACATCCATATTGTGCTCAATTACCAAAACTGTATTGCCTCTATCAGTAAGTTCTTGCAAAACCGACAGAAGTTGCCTGATATCATCAAAGTGCAGACCTGTTGTGGGTTCATCCAGAATGTAAACTGTTTTTCCGGTGTCTTTTTTGCTAAGTTCTGTTGCGAGTTTCACCCGCTGTGCCTCACCGCCACTCAGTGTAGTACTGCTTTGTCCCAGCGTTATATATCCAAGTCCCACATCCACCATGGTTTTTATCCTACGGTAAATAAGCGGTATATGTTCAAAAAAGTTGACCGCATGTGAAATAGGCATTTCCAGAACATCATAAATACTTTTTCCTCGGTAGCGCACTTCCAGAGTTTCACGATTGTAGCGTTTACCCTGGCAAACATCACATTTTACTTCCACATTGGGTAAAAAGTTCATTTCGATTACTTTCTTGCCACCGCCGCCGCAACCCTCACAGCGCCCGCCCTTCACATTAAAACTGAATCTGCCGGGTTTGTAGCCTCTGATTTTTGCTTCTGGCAACTCCGCAAACAAATTCCGAATTTCGGTAAATACGCCAACGTATGTTGCAGGGTTACTTCGGGGTGTTCTGCCAATCGGGCTTTGGTCGATGCGGATAACCTTGTCTACATGCTCAAGTCCTTTTATGGATGCGTGCTCCAACGGTCTGTAGTGCGCACTATATACATGATTGTGAAGAATGGGGAAGAGGGTTTCATTGATCAACGATGATTTTCCGCTGCCGCTTACACCGCTTATACAGACCAGCACCCCCAGCGGAATTTCAACGTCCACATCTTTCAGGTTATGGCCGTTGCAGCCTTTCAGTAAAAGTTTTTCCTTTCCTGGTTTTCTTCTTTTTGCAGGAACCGGAATGCTC
>VGGQ01000007.1 GCA_016868535.1 Bacteroidota bacterium
GCTTATATTTACGCGGTTACTTCCCACGCGCTGAGATTTGGTATTGGCCTCGGCGTTGTAGTCAAACACGTAGGTTAAAGCTACATTCCAGGGGATATCAAAATGGAAATAATCATCGGGCCGGCTGAGGATGTCTTTTTTCTCCTGTTCATCACCATTCTCTTTGGTTTTAGCCTGCGTTGCATCCGGTTTTTTCCTAAACATTTCAGGCCCGAATCGGGTGCTTATGCTCATGCCCGCATTGCGCATGCGCAGGGGTGTTTTTTTGTCTTCGTATAAAAACCGCTGCACATTTTTCAGCAAAGAGTCCTTATGGTACATGCTGAATGTAGATCGGGCCGTGATGTTGATGTTCTTCTTGATAGTGGTGTTGAAATTCGCGCTCACATCGCTCCATTTAAATTTGGTGGCTGCCAGATTATATCGGGTGTTGAAGCTTAGCTGATCGATCAGGTTAAACTTCTCCAGTTTTTCCGTTCCGTTGCTGTCCGTACTTATAAGTTTTTTCCCTTGCAGGTTGTTATTGACGCCAATACCCACATATCCGCTTTCTGACTGGCTTTGTCCGCCCCCGTAAATTCCCTTTTCAAATCGGTTGTACCGCACTACCTTTCCTGATGTATCTGTGTAGTTTTGTTCCCAGCCGCGCATAGCCGCATTTATTTTAGGCTGATAACCCATGCTGATTGTGGGGGTAATAGTGTGGCGTAATGCCTTGATTTTTTTAGCATTTGCATGCTGAAAAGTCCCGTAAATGTTGGTGGTAAACCCGGTGTTAAAATCCCAGTTATTAAGCCTGAAAAAGCCATTCTCCTCCCTTGTTTGAACCTTACCTGTGGTATCCATGAACTGATGGGTAGCCTTTAAATACCAGGTTTCACGGTAATTGAAAGACTGCGACATATTGACAATACCTTTTAGCAGTTTAATGTTGGTATTGATAGGCAGACTATGGCTGATACCGCTTTGGGTCTTTTCCAGTGCCTTCTTGTAATCGCGGCTGAATAAAATACTATCTTTGGTGTTAATGACATTGCTGAACTGCATGTTATAGCTGAGGCGCAGTTGCTCATACCATTTGTTTCCACTACCGTTTTTTCCTGTAAATGGTGTAAGCGACGATACGCCCAGGTTCATGCTGGGTAATTCCAGCCGGAAATCCCTGTTTGCGGTGTTTTGCGAGTGCCTTGCTGCCGCGGTGACGTTTACTTTGTTCTGAAAAAAGGTTTTTCCGAAATTGACAGAGCTTTGAAATTGCTGATTGCTTATAGTGTTTATGTTACGAGAATTCAGTCTGTTAAAATTGCCGGTCTGAATATTAATATCGCCGTTTAGCGAAATGCCGGGCAAATATTTGGAATCGAAACCAAAATTACCCCTGATGCTCAGGTCAAGGTTTCTTTTAAAAGCGGGGCTACTGCGCTCAGTACCGTTCCCAAACCAGCTTGCACCCACTCCAAAATTTGACTTGTAGTGGTATCTCTTTACCATATTACCGCTCACTCCAAATCGTAAATCGCCGTTTAGATAGGCATCAGTTGTCAGCGTCAGGTCTGCGTGTTCACCCAAACCCAGATAATAGCCGAAATTCTGTAGGTAAAAACTCTTATTGAACTGATTGTAGCCGTACCCCGGGAATAAAATGCCATTTCGCTGTCCTTTTTTGAGGGGCGTAATCCCAAATGGCACGGCAAGGGGTGTGGGTACATCCTCTACCACCAGATTCGCAGCCCCGAAAAGTGCCTTGTTGTTGGGTATTACCTTAATTCTGCTGGCATTAAAAAAGAAATGCGGATGGTCTTCATTGCAGGTGGTTATTTTTCCGCTTTGTCCTACAAAACTGCCGTCATCTTGTTTCATTACCTTGCTAAGGTGAATTACAGCTTCGTCCTGGGTAAGCCGTAAACCGTATACCCGACCTTTCTTCGAATTACTATTGTAGCGAATGCTATCGGCCTTGTAATTATCGCTACCATCTTTCAAAACAGGCAGGTTGCTGTATTTTCCAATGCTATCAAGACCGCCTGTGGCAAATATTTCTTTTTTGGTTAAGTCAATCTCAATAAAATGCGCTGTTAAATTCATGTCACCATATTCAATGGATGCATTTTTGTAAAGATACACTTTATTTTTTCTAAGATTGAACCAAATGGAGTCTGCCGCCTTGTAAACGATAGGATTATCCAAATCGCTTTTGGGGTTGTTTACGCTTTTTTTTAATGTGTCAGAAGGATTTGACACTTGCCCTGAAACCTTTGTTGCATACGTGATTAAGGTTGCTGTTGCTGACAAAAAACAAACCTTCCACAATGAAAGTTTAAAAAGATTTGCCATGTCATGACTGCGCATAGAGCGGATACTGCGAAATTCGACAAAAACTTTGCCATTCCTTGAATAATTTACCAATTGTTACAAAATTTTGGCAAGGTTTATGAAGTTATAATCAAAGATAGCCAACTGAGACGCTTAGTAATTGGAATATTGTTGCTTTTGCTGCTCACTGCCCTTCCCTCCGGTAAGGTGGTGAATCGTGTGCCCGGTAAACAGGTAAAAACCATAGTCATTGATCCCGGTCATGGTGGTCTTGATCCTGGTTGCAATGGAGCTGGTGAAATTTGGGAAAAGGCAGTCACACTTGCGGTTTCACTTAAACTGGGTAAAATGCTCGAAGATAGTTTGCAGGATGTACAGGTGGTGTTTACACGCAAAACAGACAAGTTTGTGGAACTTTGGGAACGGCCGCACATGGCCAACAAGATTAAGGCCGACCTCTTTATTTCTATACATTGCAATAGCAACGTAAACACTACAGCTGCAGGCTCTGAGACCTATTTTATGGGTTTGCATAAATCTCAGGGTAATCTGGATGTGGCCAAAAGAGAAAATTCCGCAATAAAGTTCGAATCCAATTATAAGACGAATGAACGTTATGGTGGCTTTGATCCCAATTCGCCGGAAGGCCATATAATTTTTTCGCTGGTGCAAAGTGCGTTTTTACAACAGAGTCTTAAGTTCAGTATGCTGGTGGAAGCGCATACACAAAGAATTTCCAAAATCAAAAGCAGGGGAGTGAAGCAGGCCGGATTTCTGGTGCTTTGGCAAACAGCGATGCCTTCCGTGCTTGTGGAAATTGGCTTTTTAACCAATGCTTACGACCGCAGTATTTTAAAATCCGAGGATGGTCAAAAAAGAGTAGCCAGAGGTATTTTTAGGGCCGTAAGGCAATATAAGGGAGAATTGGAAAAAGCAGCGCCTGCGACAAGAACAGATGATTTTGTACCATCAAATCGCGATAGCGGTGATATGCACCATTAATGATTTAATCCTATCTTTGAACATCGAATAACGTGGCATTATTTACCGGAGTATCCAAAGAAACCAAAGTCGGTACCCTATCGGCAGTAGCTATTACCGTGATGATACTTGGCTATAATTATATGGCAGGACGCGACAACCCACTGGGAGGTGCGCGTGAATTCGTTGTCATATATGACAGCATCCAGGCCCTGGCCGATAACACTGCCGTTATGTACAACGGATTCAGGGTAGGGCAGTTGCGCAATATGGAAATGGATCCCCAGACAGGGAAGGTAGCCGCGGAGATTGAAATATACAGTGAAATTAAGATACCCAAAAATTCAGGAATAAGAATTGAATCTGCTTTGTTAGGGTCAACAACACTAAAATTGGTGCCCGGAAATTCCAGATTTTTGGCAGAAGACGGAGATACGCTGCTGCCTCTTTATACCCAGGATGTAATGAGCATGGTAAATGAAAAGATTGCACCTATTACCGCCGGTGCGGATTCGCTGCTCACGCATTTTAATGCCATCATCGCCCGTCAAAGTCTCACAGGTGCCGTAGATCAGCTTCCGGTTGTGCTGGCTTCTTTAAACAAAACTATTTCCGAAATTCAGGAAACACTGGCTTCGGCAAAACCCGGGCTCATCAAAACAGTTGACGATGCCGCCCGATTTACTTCCAACCTCGAACAGTATAACAAGAATATTGAAGGAAGTTTAAGAAATCTTAATAGAACCACAGCAAAGTTGGATAGCATCGATTTGCAGCAGATAGGGAAAGATTTAAAAGAAACCGCAGCAGCCCTTTCTGTTATTACCAAGAATATTGAGCAGGGAAGAGGGTCATTGGGAAAACTGGCAAAAGATCCGGTATTGTATGACAATTTGATAAAGACAACCAAAAATTTGGAATCGCTGGCATATGATATAAATCACTACCCTGAGAAATTTTTGCCAATGCCGTGGGGGAAATCTCAGCGTAAAAAAGCTAAAAAGGCCAGTGAAAATCGTCGCACAAGTGCTGACTCAGCAAGATAGTCAATCAAATTTTTCGGCTTCCGGAGTGAATAAATGAATGGCTTTTCTATTTTTTCTTGCCTCATAAATCCAAATCATCCACATCATATACAGCAAATTGTAAAAAAAATCCTCCAACGGAATGCCATATTTCATGCTAGGTAGCAATGCGGGAACTCTAACTCCCATGTTTTCTGCATTTTCATAGATTAGGATGGGTAATCCGGTAAGCAGGCCATTCACCATAAGCATCGGAATAATGCTTATAATCCAGGCGATATACAAATGGGTTGCATATGTGCCCCGTGTAACCAGCAATTGATTGAGCAATGTAAAAGCGAGCAAACTGAATGTTACAGCTGTATATAACTTGTTGTAATGCATGGCTGCCATGCAAATGCAGAGTGCCAGCAATGATAATGAAATAGCCCTGCCTGCATTTCTGTTTTCGATTTTTGGGAAGTAATGGCGCAGACAGGCGTAAATAAAGAGACAAGCATATGGAATTGCAACAAAAAAGAAGATTTCTTCAAAAGGCAGATTTACAAGATAAAAACCGGAAACGAATTCTGGATTAAAATGCCAGACACCTAAGGCAGTAAAAATAGCATCCCAGATAAGATAAATACTTGAAGTGATGAACATGGCAGAGAGGATGTATTTCCACTGTTTATAAAATGCTACCCTTTTATCAAAAGACAATGTCAGCGGACCCACAATGGTTATAATGTCAATCCAGAAATAGGTGCTGTTGCTCATGGTATAATAAAAAGGCATCCCATGCGGGATGCCTGCAAAGTTCGTTAATAAATGTTAAGCATTCATTGCGCTCATGCCAAATTCATTTCCGTATGAAGCCAGTTGTTCACGCAGTATCCTTCTGGCAATAAAAATTCTCGTTTTTACTGTGCCAATCGGAATGTTCAGCTCTTCCGCAATTTCATGGTATTTGTAACCTTCAACATTCATGGTAAATGTGATTTTCAATTCCAGTGGCAGGCTGTAAATGGCATCTTCCAGGTCTTTACGGATGAATTTAAGTTCAGCATCATTATCAACACGATGCGATGGCAAATCAATGAAATAGGTGTTATCGGTGCTATCGAGGAAGGTGTTTCTTTTTGCATCCCTGCGGTAGTTGTTGATGAAATTATTCTTCATTATGGTATACAGCCATCCCCGAAGATTGGTTCCTTCAGCAAACTTGTCTTTGTAGCGCAGGGCTTTCAACAAAGTTTCCTGCACCAAGTCTTTGGAGTCATCTATGTTGTGGGTCAACGATAATGCATAATTTTTCAAGGGTTGCAGTTCGTGTACCATGAGTTTGTTGAAGTCTGCGGTTAGTTTTGTCATAGTTTTGTTAGGCAAAGTTGAACAAAATGAAGCTATTGTCCAAATAAAATGTTTAAAAAACACATAACTAAAGTTAGACAAAAAATTAATTCAGTACTAACAAGTTAGCGTAAAAACCCCTGTAAACAAAATTAACAAGAGGCTTAGGTGGTTTTTAATCTTTTTTTGTTTTAAGTAGTTGTGGAAAAGTTAAACAATCTAAACGATTGAAATGTGACAAAAGGATAAACAAAAAGAGCTAGGAAAGACGTTTTTTTTGTTGTTTAGTGCAGAAAAAGAACTAAACGAGCACAATCACTTTATTCTTGAGTACCTCCACAAGACCGCCATTAACTTCAAAATGCTGTTTGTCGGCGGTAGATTTGATACTAATGGTTCCTTTGCTGAGATCGGCAATCATCGGTGCGTGGTTTTTCAGAATCTGAAAACTTCCGTTGCTGCCAGGAAGGGTTACCACGTCCGCTTCACCGCTGAACAGGGTTTTGTCGGGGGTTAAAATCTCAACTATCATTAGGCAGCAGCTTCTTCCAACATTTTCTTGCCTTTGGCTACCGCATCTTCGATGGTACCCACAAGGTTGAATGCAGCTTCGGGATATTCATCCACTTCACCTTTCATAATCATATTAAAGGCTTTGATGGTTTCCTTAATATCCACCAGAACGCCGGGGATACCGGTGAATTGTTCAGCAACGTGCAGGGGCTGCGACAGAAAGCGCTGAACACGGCGGGCGCGGTGTACTACCAATTTATCTTCTTCGCTCAGTTCATCCATACCCAAAATGGCGATGATATCCTGCAGTTCTTTGTAGCGCTGCAACAGTGCCTTTACAAGCTGAGCACAATCATAATGTTCTTTACCAACTACATCCGGTGTGAGGATACGACTGGTTGAATCCAGCGGATCTACAGCGGGGTAAATACCGAGTTCCGCAATTTTACGGCTCAGTACGGTGGTGGCATCAAGGTGGGCGAAGGTTGTGGCAGGAGCAGGGTCGGTCAAGTCATCCGCAGGTACATATACAGCCTGTACTGAAGTGATAGATCCGCGGGTAGTAGATGTGATACGTTCCTGCATAACACCCATTTCGGTAGCCAGGGTAGGTTGGTAACCTACCGCTGATGGCATACGACCCAGCAGTGCCGATACTTCAGAGCCTGCCTGTGTGAAACGGAAGATATTATCAATAAAGAAAAGGATATCACGTCCTGCGCCTTTTCCGTCACCATCGCGGAAATATTCTGCTACGGTAAGACCGCTTAGTGCCACGCGAGCACGAGCTCCGGGAGGTTCGTTCATCTGTCCGAAAACAAGGGTTGCCTGGCTCTGGCTCAGTTCATTCATATCAACCTTGTTCAGATCCCAGCCGCCTTCTTCCATGCTTTTGTTGAATTCTTTACCATATTTAATAACGCCGGATTCAATCATTTCACGAAGAAGATCGTTTCCTTCACGGGTACGCTCACCCACACCTGCAAAAACGGACATACCGCTGTATGCCTTGGCGATGTTGTTGATGAGCTCCATGATGAGTACAGTTTTGCCTACGCCTGCACCACCAAACAATCCAATTTTACCACCTTTTGCATATGGCTCAAGCAAATCGATAACTTTAATTCCTGTAAACAGGGGCTCTGTAGAAGTACTCAGATTTTCAAAAGAAGGTGCTTTTGCGTGAATAGGGCGACCATTGTTGCTGTCGGTGGCTGTCATGCCATCGATGGCTTCACCTACCACATTCAAAAGCCTTCCGCGAATAGCTTCGCCGGTAGGCATGGTGATGGTATTTCCGGTGTCTATAGCGTCCATACCACGTCGCAATCCGTCGGTACTGTCCATCGCAATAGTTCTTACGATGTTTTCACCAAGGTGTTGCTGTACTTCAAGCACAATCCTCTGCCCATTCTCGCGGGTTACATGGAGTGCGTTATAAATGTTGGGGAGTGTGGAGTCTGCTTCGTTGAAACTTACGTCAACTACCGCTCCGATGATTTGGGAAATTTTACCTGTACTAGCCATGAGGTTTTTCGAGCCGCAAAGGTAATGAAACATAATGGTCCATGGGCATAAATAACATATTTTTTTTTGGAGTGCCATGTCATGTTTTACCACGGCCAAATGGAGAGCTTGTACGCTGTGAATTTAGATGTAATATTCCTAATTTTGCCCCTTAAAATGGATCGTAATACAATCATAGGCTTTTCCCTAATCTTTTTAATTCTGGTAATATACGCTGTCTATGCGCCACCGCCAACAACCAATAGTGGTAATAGCACTGTTACCTCTGATACCAATTCTGTAAAAAAGGCCGGTAAACCAACATTGGCGGATACCGCTAATTTGAGAGATACATTTAAAAGTGCGGCTAATGAAAAAGACAGTTCTCTTCTTAAAACCATTTATGGGGGTTTTTCGCAATATTATGGAGGAACACCCAAAGAGGTAACGCTAACCAATGCTTCTGTATCAGTTACCTTTACTACTTTGGGTGGCAGGCTAAATCAGGTAAAACTCAATCAATTCAAGCGGGCTGATTCAACTGCACTGATTCTGCTTGATAAGAAGCACACAAATTTCTATTATGAAATAACCACCAAAAATGATGTGCTGAGAAGTGATAAATTTAACTGGGAGATTGTTTCCCATTCGCCCGAAAGCATATCTTTTAGACTGGATAATGGAAATGGTGGGTATATAGAACAAAAATACACCCTGTCAAAACAGGATTTTCTACTTGATTATTCCGTAAAAGTATCGGGACTGGAAAATGAATTTCAACGCAACAATGACCTCAAGTTGGTTTGGAAGTCTTTTCTTCATAAGCAGGAAAAGGAAATGCAGTTTGAAAACCAACACAGCAATATTTCTTACAGAGTGTCCGGGGAACATCCCGAGTCCCTGTCTTCAACCAGTCCAGAGAGGCTGGAAAGAATACCCGGAAATTTACAGTGGATAGCATTCAAGCAGCAGTATTTCAACGCTACCCTTATCAATAAAGAGGGATTTGCACAAGGTTGCAATCTTGAATGGAAGGAAACACGTGAACCAGGTTATATCAAGGATATGCAGGCTGAGTTGTATTTGCCGTATAGCCGAGAAAAGGAAAAATCATGGAATATGTCATTTTTCTTCGGCCTCAACAGCTACAAGACTTTGCAGGCAGTGAATCCCGGTTTTGCTGACCACGAACTGCACCGTATGATTCCTCTCGGATGGGGTGTTTTTGGCTGGGTAAACCGCTGGTTGGTGCTACCCATTTTCAACTTTCTGGACGGAAAGATTGGAAGTATGGGTATTCTGATTCTGTTGCTCACGCTGATTATCAAGTTTATACTGCTGCCTCTGGTTTACAAAAGCTATATCTCTACGGCTAAAATGCGTATCCTTAAACCCGAGATTGACCAGATAAAAGAAAAATACGGCAATGATATGCAGAAAATTCAGGTTGAGAATCTGGCTCTGTATAAGAAGGCAGGTGTCAATCCCATGAGTGGCTGTGTTCCCATGCTGCTGCAAATGCCCATCCTGTTTGCATTGTTTCAGTTTTTTCCTGTTTTGTTTGAATTAAGACAAAAATCTTTCCTGTGGAGTCCGGATTTGAGTGCCTATGACAGCATTCTTGAGTTTGGTTTCCATGTTCCAGGCTATGGCAGTCATATAAGTTTGTTTACGCTGCTGATGACCATTTCAACCTTGATCTACACCCATCTTAACAACCAAATTTCAGGTGTTACGGGACAAATGAAGTGGATTGGGTACATCATGCCCATTATCTTTTTGGGTGTACTGAACGATTATCCCAGCGGTCTTACCTGGTACTATTTTGTGAGCACTATGGTTACTTTTGGGCAGCAGTTTGCCATTCGCAAGCTTGTTGACGACCAGAAACTGCATCAGCAAATTGCCGATGCGCGCAAAAAACCGGTTAAGAAAAGCAATTTCTCTCGCAGGCTTGAAGAAGTAATGAAAGCACAGCAGCAGAAGACCCAGCCACGCAAACCGGGCGGTAAGAAATAATCAGCCGAAGGAGATATTTCTATACATCTTGCCCGGCAGGCTGCCTACTATTTGTCTAATTTCCATTTCCAGCAGCATCAGTGTTAATCTGCTCATGGGAAGGCCTGTAGATAGCAGCAATTCGTCGAAGTGTCTGCTTTTACCTTTTAGGCAATCCATGACCAGCTTTTCTTCAGGAGAAAGGTCAAAAAGCATGGATGTTTGAACGTTTGTGTTCTTTACACATCCGATATCCCAGTTCATCCCTCTGGCCACATCATTGGCATTTTCGCACAGCCCTGCTTTTAGGTTTTTGATAAGATAATTGCAGCCTTCGCTCATTTTATCGCCCGGTTTTCCGGGCACTGCGAAAACATCTCGGTCATAGCTGTGGGCAATTTGAGCGGTAATCATACTTCCGCCTCTGATCATACTTTCAATCACCACAACTGCATCACTCATGCCGGCAATAATACGGTTTCTTCGTGGAAACAAATTTGGGTGCAGTGCAGTGCCACTGAAAAGCTCACTGACAATAGCACCACCTGATGCCAGCATTTTATCGGCCACAGATTTATGACGCAAGGGATATATCATATCCAGCCCGTGTGCTACTACCGCAACTGTGGGTATTTGCTCATCTACAGCCGTTTTGTGCGCTACAATGTCGATGCCGAAAGCAAGCCCGCTGATGATATGACAGGCATGCTGTTTCAGTCCGGATACAATATTGCGTGCAGTCTGGGCGCCCTCCGGCGTATTTTTTCGTGTACCAACAATGCCGCAGGTTCGCGTGGTATTGAGCTCTGTATTTCCTTTTAAAAAAAGCAGGAGAGGGCTATCCAGAATTTGTTTCAGCCTGATGGGATACTCAAGTGATGTGTAGGGTAAAACCCTAACCCCTTCCTTTTCGATAAAAGCCAACTCCTTTTCAGCGGTGAAGACACCTTGTTCCTGCCTTATGGCAGCCGCACCCATGCTGCCGATCCCCGGAATTTTTTCAAGTACGCGCTTCTTTTCCTTGAAGACAGCCTCGGCGGAACCACAATGGCTGATTAACGTTTTTCCTGAAATGGGCCCTATACCGGGAATTTGAGATAAAGACAATAAATAAAATAATTCCAAAATGATAAAAATATTAATAAACCTATATTCTCAAATATAGGCGATTTTTATCGGATTTCCAAATTATTTAGTAAAAAGTGGTATGCGTTTAATCATTCAGTTTCAACACAGCCATAAAGGCGCTTTGCGGAATTTCCACATTACCCACCTGCCGCATGCGTTTCTTACCTGCTTTCTGTTTTTCCAGCAGTTTGCGCTTACGGCTGATATCACCGCCGTAACATTTGGCCGTTACATCTTTTCGAATGGCAGAAATATTTTCTCTGGAAATAATTTTGGCCCCAATGGCAGCCTGTATGGCAATTTCGAATTGCTGCTTTGGAATCAGGCCTTTTAGTTTTTTGCAAATTTTCTTGCCTAGGTCATGGGCATTGTCGCGGTGAATGATGGCGCTCAGCGCGTCTACCTGCTTTCCGTTTAGCAGGATGTCCATTTTTACCAGCTTACTTTCCCTGTAGCCTAATGGCTGATAGTCAAAACTTGCATAGCCACGGCTGATGGTTTTCAGGCGGTCATAGAAGTCAAATACGATTTCTGCCAGCGGCATTTCGAACGTCATTTCCACCCGCTCAGAAGTCAGGTAAACCTGGTTTTTTAATGCGCCACGCTTGTCAAGGCAAAGGCTCATTACCGAACCCACATACTCCGATTTGGTAATGACCGAAGCGGTAATGTAGGGCTCTTCCACGAAATCGATTTTTTCGGGAGGAGGAAGATCGCTGGGATTGTTTACAGGAATTTCCTCTCCTTTTGTGTCGTAGGCTATATAACTAACGTTGGGAACCGTGGTAATTACGGTCATGTTGAATTCGCGTTCCAGTCTTTCCTGAATAATCTCCAGGTGCAGCATGCCCAGAAATCCGCAGCGGAATCCAAAACCCAGGGCCGCAGAGCTTTCCGGCTCAAATACAATGGATGCATCGTTGAGCTGCAGTTTCGACATACTTTCCCGCAGTTCTTCGTAGTCTTCGGTATCTACCGGGTAAATGCCGGCAAAAACCATGGGTTTCACGTCTTCAAAACCTTTAATGGATTCAGATGCAGGTTTCTCAAAATCGGTGATGGTATCGCCCACTTTAACTTCTTTGGCATCTTTAATGCCCGAAATGATATAGCCCACATCGCCTGCGGAAATCTGTATTTTGGGTGAAAGATCAAGCTTCAGTACACCAATTTCATCGGCGTGGTAATCTAGGCCAGTGTTCATGAATTTTACATGCTGACCGCTTTTAATGCTACCGTCAAGCAACCTGTAGTAGGCAATAATTCCCCTAAAGGAATTAAATACAGAATCGAAGATGAGAGCCTTCAGCGGCGCATCCGGATTGCCTATGGGCGCAGGAACGCGTTCTACAATGGCACGCAGCACATCGTAAACGCCCTGTCCGGTTTTTCCGCTGGCGGGAATAATTTCTTCACGCTTACAGTCCAGCAATTCCACAATTTCGTCCTTTACCTCCTCGGGCATGGCGCCGGGAAGATCAATTTTATTGAGTACGGGAATTATTTCCAGACCATGTTCCAGCGCCATAAACAGGTTGCTGATAGTCTGCGCTTCAATTCCCTGGCTCGCATCCACAATGAGCAGGGCACCTTCGCAGGCCGCAATACTTCTGCTCACTTCATAGCTGAAATCCACGTGGCCGGGCGTGTCAATCAGGTTGAGCACGTAATCCTGACCGTCTAGGCTGTAATTCATCTGGATGGCGTGGCTCTTGATGGTAATGCCGCGCTCGCGCTCCAGATCCATATCGTCGAGGGTCTGGTCCTGTAATTGTCGTTTATCCAGGGTTCCGGTATATTCCAGCAAACGGTCTGCCAGCGTGCTTTTTCCGTGGTCAATGTGGGCTATAATACAGAAGTTGCGGATGTTTTTCATAAAAGGCGCCGCAAATATATGCCACAGCCGGCCCCAAATAGCGGGGTTTTAGGCATTTTCAATGCAGGCAACAATTTTGGTCACTGCCGGACAAATGTGCAGGTTTTTTTCAGCGAGCTTCAGCAGTGTGTGCATTTTTCGCATGTTGGTATGCGGATATTCCCTGCAGGCTTTGGGTCTGTGCTCATATACGCTGCAATAGTTGTCGCTACCCAGAAACGAACAGGGTATTTGTCTGAACGCAAATATCCCATCGGTGTCGAGGAACAAAAATTTCTCAATGAAGGCACCTGGTTTAAGTTTTAAGTGCTTTGACAACCGTTCAATGTCCTTTTCAAAAATCATGGGCGATGCAGACTTGCAGCAATTGGCGCAGGTCAGGCAATCCATTTCAGCGAAAACAGCATCGTGTGCTTTCTCAAACTGCATGTCCAGGTTAGCGGGTGGTTTTTTACGAATGCAACGCAGTTTCTCACTAACCTCAGCAATCTCTTTTTGGTTTAATGAATGAGGCTGCATGGTTTTTTATTTAAGCGAAGCGGAAACAGAGGTAAGGGTTTGCAGAAATGCCAACAGGTCTGCCTTTTCCTGTGGTGTCAGGTTCAACCTGCCATTGAGCATAGTATCACGGTTGATGGCATCGGGCACAACAGCAGCCGGATCGTTATAATAGTCAATTACCTGTGCAAGGGTTTTGAAGATGCCGTTATGCATGTAGGGTGCGGTGAGGCTCACGTTTCGCAATCCCGGAACTCTGAATTTGCCCATATCTTCCGTTTTTTTAGTAACGCTGAAACGTCCGCTGTCGTTGAGTATTTTAGCATTGAATATACCTATGTTTTTAAATTCGTCTCCAGTAAAGTCAGGGGTGAAATGGCACTTAAAACACTTGCCTTTTTCTATGAAAATCTCTCGGCCCCGCATGGCAGAAATGCTGATGGCAGCTGAATCTCCATCCATGAAGCGGTCGATGGGAGCATTCCCAGTTTCTAGGGTCCGTTCAAATGCAGCAATGGCGCGTGCCGCGAGGTAAACATCAGGTAGTTTACCGAAATGCTTTTTAAACCATTTTACATAGAAATGATCAGCTCTCAGTCTTTTGTTCAGTTCTTTCAGTGTCAGGCCCATTTCCACGGGGTGCTGAATGGATTGTAAAACCTGATCCTCAAGGCTGGGCGAACGTCCATCCCAAAAAAAGTAAGGCCTGCCACTCAGGTTGGTTAGCGGTGGCGCATTGCGGACAGTATTTTTCCCTTCAAAACCTTTGGATAACGCGGTTGTGTCTGAGAATGCATTGACGGGTAAGTGGCAATCTGCGCAACTGATGCTGTAGTTTTTGGAAAACCGTTTATCGAGAAATAACTTTCTTCCCATTTCGGCTTCGCTCATATCCGTAAAATCCGGAGGTGGCGAGAAGGCAAGCCACATGACACTGCATAAATACAAAGGCCATATTTTAATCAGCAACCGCATCGTATTTGCGAAGAACTTTTAACAAAACCTCCATGTCTTTGGGGTAAGGTGCTTCTATGCCCACTATTTCATTATTCATTCTGCGGAATGCAATTTTACGGGCGTGTAGAGCAAATCGTTTTATCAGTGGACTGTCTTCGCCTTTGTGCTTGCGTTTTAGCTGTGAGAGCAAAAACATTTTACCACCATACAATTCATCACCCAGAATGTGGGTGTTCTGCGACTCAAGATGCACGCGTATTTGGTGCATTCTTCCTGTTAAGGGCTGGCATTCCATGAGGGTGAAATGCCGAAATATTTCCAGCGTCTTGAAAAAGGTAGCCGAAGGTTTTCCGGAACGGTCAATTTTAACCCTGCCGGGAATTTCTGTTTGTATGGGCAGATCCACCAAATGGTCATCGAACTGAATCTGTCCTTCCACGACAGTGTGGTAAAATTTATCTACTTTTTGGTCCTGAAACTGAATACTTATGTGGCGGTAGGCTTCTGCGTTGAGTGCAATTACCACAGCGCCACTGGTTTCGCGATCCAGGCGGTGACAAAGTGCAGCATCTGGATGAAATTCCCTGGCCATTTCCAGCAGGGAGATATGGGTAAATTTGCCACGTTCGTGCAACGATGGTACAAAAGGTGGTTTATTTACCACGATGAAGTCATTATCGCGGTACAGGATCCTGGATTCAAATTCTTTGGAATGCTTTTTCATTCGTTGCGCATACTCAGCCGTATGCGTGTCAGTAAATTTTTGGTTTGCATGGGAAAATCGCCATCCATCATCCAGTTGTAATAGCTGGGTTCGTCGCACAGAACATCCTTTACCAGTTTGTTTTTGTGCTTGCCAAAGTTAAAAATAACTTCTCCGGCGTCATTAAAGACGAATCGTCCGGCCAGATCCGCCAAGTAGCTTTGGCCACTCATTTTATGCAAAACATCGATATCGCCGGGCAAGTCATCATAGTGCTCTATCTGAGCTTTCAGAATGGCCCAGGTAGCCAGCGTATCTGCCTCAGCGCTGTGTGCATTTTCAAGGTCTCTGTTGCAGTAAAACTTATATGCAGCAGTTAGGTTGCGCGGTTCTTTCACATGGAAAATGCGCTGCGCGTCGATAAACCTTCGTTTTTCAACCTCAAATTCAACACCGGCGCGGTAAAATTCTTCCACCAGCATGGGGAAATCAAATTTGTTGCTGTTAAAACCGCCAAAGTCACATTCCTGCATAAACTGATTGAGTTCGGCTGCCAGCATTTTAAAGCTGGGTTTATCTGCAACATCTTCGTCTGAAATACCATGAACCGCAGTGGCCTGAGCCGGAATGGGCATGCCCGGGTTTATGCGGTAAGTGCGTAATTCTTCGTGTCCTTCGGGGAAAACTTTAATCATACAGATTTCCACGATGCGGTCTGAGGATGTATTTACACCGGTGGTTTCAAGGTCAAAAATAACAAGGGGGCGTTTGAGGGAAAGTTTCATCAGCGTTGTTAAAATAAGAAATTATATATCGTTATCGAGCTTTTTATATAAATCGGGACGAAGTTGCAGGGTTCTTTCCATGGATTGTTCCAGTCGCCAGGCTTCAATCTTTTTGTGGTCACCACTCGTCAGTATTTCAGGGACTTTCCGGTCTTTGAACACCTCGGGACGGGTATAGAGGGGAGGGGCGAGCAGTCCGTCTTGGAAGCTGTCTGACAAGGCACTTTCTTCGTTACCAAGCACACCAGGGAGCAGTCGCACGACAGCGTCTGTTATGGCTGCAGCGACTATTTCTCCGCCGCTCAGTACAAAATCACCTAGTGATATTTCCTGCGTTACATACATATCACGGATGCGCTGGTCTATGCCTTTGTAATGGCCGCAAATGATGATGATGTTTTGTTTTAGGGAGAGTGTGTTGGCAATTTCCTGTTGAAAAGGCTTACCGTCAGGACTGGTGTAAATAATATCATCGTACTTTCTTTCGGACTGCAGTTTTTCAATTACAGCTGACAGCGGCTCTGCCATAAGTACCATGCCGGCACCGCCGCCAAAGGGATAATCATCAATCTGATGATATTTTCCCAGTCCATATTCATGCAGGTTGTGAATGTGGATTTCGGCAAGTTGCTTGTCTGTGGCCCGTTTTGGGATGCTTTGCCTCAGTGGACTTTCCAGCAAGGCAGGTACGGCCGATATGATGTCTATGCGCAGCAAAACTTTTCAAAGGTCGGTAAGTCCGTCCGGAAGCCGCATTCTAATAACTTTTTTTTCTTCGTCAATCTCAGTTATCCAATCCTCCACCAGCGGAATCAGGTGGGTGGTATCACCGGACAAAACTTCCATTATGGGGCCTTGCGGGTACATCTCAATTCTGGTGATGACAGCAGTAAAGTCTGAATCTGAATCCTTGATAGTAAAACTGGCCAGGTGGTCAAAACCGGGTATTATGCTTTGTTTTACCTTGCTTTTCTCAATCCAGATTGCGGCACCAATGATGGATTTTGCAACTTCTTCCGTGTCTACATCTTCCAGTTTGGCTAAAGAACCGCCGTCGCTGCAATTTTCAATGAGAAAGGGAACACCCTTGCCGTCGAATTCAACGAAAAGGAAATTCCCTTTTTTGATGTTTTTGTAGTGGGAAGAATCTTCCAGAGCAATGCTAATTTCTCCTTTGTATCCGTGTTTGGCGGATATCCGACCGATGCGGGTCAGTGGAGGAATCATAGGCGGTTACTCAGCGTTTTCACCTTCAGCCGGAGCAGATTCTTCCGGGGCGGGCTCTTCCGAGGCGGGCTCTTCGGTAGAAGCAGTTTCTTTAGCAGTAACGTTTTCGGTTATTTCTGCATTTGCTTCGGTTTCGTCAGTTTCTGTTACTTCAGCAGCTTCTTCGCTAACGGTGTTTTGCTTCACAAGAACGCGGGCTGCAATAGCTTCACGCTTTTGAACTTCAGCTTTCATCGCATCTGATTTGCGGCTTTTGCTGGCTTTTTCCAGATTGCTGCGCTTTTCCGAAATTTTTGCTTCCTTTGAAGTCATCCACTCGGAAAATTTTACGTCAGCTTGTTCCTGTGTAATAGCACCTTTGCTCACACCCACCTGCAGATGATGTTTGTAGAGAACGCCTTTGTAGCTCAGAATGGCACGGGCCGTTTCTGAGGGTTGTGCGCCATTAGCCATCCATTGAAGGGCTTTTTCTAAGTTGATGTCGATAGTTGCAGGATTGGTGATAGGGTTGTAAGTACCAATTTTCTCGATAAAACGGCCATCCCTAGGAGCACGCGAATCCGCCACCACAATGTGGAAGAAAGATCGGTTCTTCCGGCCATGTCTTTGCAATCTGATTTTAGTTGCCATTTTCTTATTTTTTAATTATGCCCGGGTCTCCCGCATCCGGGGGGGCAAAATAAATGCAAATTTTCCTCAAAAACAAGTGGTTATCATTATTTCCGGAGTCTTTGGTGTTATCCTTAAAAAATCTATTATTTTGCAGTAAAGCTTTCGCCTGTTTTTTAAAATAAACTTACTGTTCTCGAAGAATGAGATTACAAAAACCGATAGTCTGTTGTTGCTTTCAACGTTAATGTTTACAATAAGAAGCTGATGGGTGGGCTAATGCTGGGTGTTTTCTGGCGACCTTTAAAAATGTTCAGCGTGAGCCTCAATGATACGTTCTGTGGGCGGGCGTTGCTCAATCCGGTTATTTGTACGGCTTTTAATCTGGGTGCCTAGCAAACCTATTTTTCTTCAGAGAATTTTATGGCACCGTTAATGACGGGCAGTGTGCGTGAAGCGTCAGTTTGTTTGGGATGAAATTTTACTTTTGGAAGATCTAAAAGCCGAGGTAAGGGTACTGATGAAGCCGGAAGTAACAGAGGAGACGGGAAAGAGGCGCCCACAAACCCAACCCCTACACAATAATCCGCATTTTCGCGAATTTTAATACCAGTTTTTTCTCGCCGAGGCCGTCAAACAACACGGTGGCTTTGCGGTTATCTGCTTCACCTTCAATAGCGCGGACTGTACCCTTGCCAAAACGCTGGTGCTGAACGGTGTCGCCCGCTTTCAGTCCGCTGATGTCACCGGCTTCAAAATTGGGATCGGATTCAGGAAGGTTGGTGTTGCGTGCAGCCGTTATCCCCAGCAACGTTGAAACAGTTGTTTTACCCCCGGTTTGCCTGTTTTCCCGCCTTTCAAACAATGCATTCAGTGGGCTTTCTTTTTTCAGACCTGCCAGGTTCATGTCTAAGTAATGATTGTCGATTTCGTCAATAAAACGGCTGGGTTCGCAGGGAGTTAGGCTGCCATAGCGGAAGCGGCTGCTGGCATAGCATAGTGTGAGTGCTCTCTCAGCACGGGTAATGGCAACATAAAAAAGCCGTCTTTCTTCTTCCAGATCGGCCATTGATGTCAAAGCCATCTGTGAGGGGAAGAGGTTTTCTTCCAGTCCGCCGATAAATACATGCGGAAATTCAAGGCCCTTGCTGCTGTGTATTGTCATCAGGTTCACGCAGTCGCGGTCAGGATTCTTGTCTTTCTGTTCGTCTGTATACAGCGCCACTTCCTCTAAGAAATTTGCCAGCGTTTTTTCTTTTTCGCTTTCATCGTCTTCCGCAAACTCCTGTATACCATTGAGCAGTTCAGTTACGTTCTCGTAACGGCTGATGCCTTCAACCGTTTTATCATCATACAGGGTTTTGAGAAGGGTAGTTTGTTTGGCCACATGCGTGGCCAGTTCAAAGGCATTGTGGGCGGTTGTCATGGCCATAAAACTTTTCATCATCATGGCAAAATTTTCAACCCTTGGTGCGCCAGTTCCTAAATCCGGATAATTGCGTGCATTGGCCACGATGTTCCAGATGCCATTCTTATGTTCTGATGCCAGAAACAGTAGACGGTTAATAGTTGTATCGCCGATACCTCTTGCCGGATAATTGATTATTCTTTTCAGCGCCTCCTCATCGTTGGGGTTTACTGTTAACCGGAGGTAGGAGAGTAGGTCTTTGATTTCCTTCCGCTGATAGAAGCTGGTGCCTCCGTAGATTCTATAATCAATGCTTTGTCTGCGCAAGGCTTCTTCAAAACTCCGGCTTTGGCTGTTGGTGCGGTACAATATGGCGAAAGCCTTGTTGGGAAGGTGTTTCTGATTTTTCTGTTCAATAATTTGCTGGGCCACAAAGCGAGCTTCGTCGCTATCAGTAGCAGATCGCACAACTTTGATTTTATCGCCAGTTTCATTGGCAGTCCAGACTTCTTTTTCCAGCTGTCTGCGGTTGTTTTTAATTACGCTGGATGCGGCATTGACAATGTTTCGTGTGCTGCGGTAATTCTGCTCCAGTTTTACGGTAAAAACATCCTGATAATCGCGGTTGAAGTTGAGGATGTTTTGAATGTTGGCACCGCGAAACGCATAAATGCTCTGAGCGTCATCGCCTACCACGCAAATATTCTGATGCACTGCTGCAATGCGCTTGGTAATCATATACTGCACCGTGTTTGTATCCTGGTACTCGTCGACCATCACGTATTTAAAGCGGTGCTGCCATTTGTGGCACACATCCGGAAATTTTTCCAGCAGGGTGTAGGTGTTAATCAGAATGTCGTCAAAGTCCATGGCGCCCGCCCTGAAACAACGTTCGGAGTAAGCAGAAAAGATGTCGCCAAACTTGGGTCTATTGGCGTTTTTGTCCTGCTGGTTCAGCTCTTCATTGCTGTTATAGTCGGCGGCGGTAATCAGGTTGTTTTTTGTCATGCTGATACGCCCCAGTACCATGCCCGGCTTGTATGTTTTGTCGTCAAGGTTCAGCTCTTTTATGATGGTTTTGATGAGGCTCTTGCTGTCGTCGGTATCGTAAATGGTGAAATTGGAGGGATAGCCCAGTTTTTCAGCTTCTTGTCTGAGGATTCTGGCAAAAACACTGTGAAATGTTCCCATCCAAAGGCTTTTGGCCGCCGGACCAACTAGATTTTCAATGCGGTTGCGCATTTCCCGGGCTGCTTTGTTGGTGAATGTCAGCGACAAAATGCTGAAAGGATCTGCGCCCTTGTGCAGCAGGTGGGCAATCCTGAAAGTAAGTACACGCGTTTTACCTGAGCCTGCACCGGCAATAATCATAACAGGTCCGTCAATATGGGTAACTGCCTGCCGCTGTGGGTCGTTCAGTTTTTCCAGATATGGAGGGATGTCGTCGGGGTCGTTTTGGTCTGGCCAGCGCATTGATGAGAACCACAAATTTATTCATGCTTTTACGCTACCCGTTAAACACTTTTGCACAGTTCATGCCCAAAAATGTTTGTATTTTTAAATTATGGATTATAGATTTGTTTAAACAAACATAAAGAGGTGTGATTTCCTAAATTCGCTTTGTACGATTTTACTGGATGCTATAGTCATAGATTTTAATATATTGTGTCAATGGATTGACAAAACATCGGTTACGACCCTCCAGCCGGTTTTGTTCATCAGGCATGGTAGTCCCATGAATACCATCGAAACAAACCCGTACATCAAGGCGCCGGAAGCGATGGGGAAAAGCATATTGGAGAAAAACAGGCCTTTGGTAGCGTTAGTGGTTTCAGCCCACTGCCTCACACGTAGTACCTTGGCCCAAAAGCCCGGAATTATTTATGATTACGGTGTCTTCCCCGATGAGCTTTACAAGGTTTAGTTTCCTGATCCTGGATCGTCGGGTTTTGCTAGAGAAACGGCAGCATCGATACCCGGAACACAGTCAATAGCAGACTGGTGGCTGGACCATGGGTCCTGGTTTTATAATCCTGAAAATTATGAATCGTCCACTAAGAAGCGTGCAAGCCATTTGTATCAGTCTGCTTATGCAAATAAATCCTTGCCCACTGCAGGGCTCCCCCAGGCAGAACTTGATCAGTTCAATGCCTGATATGATTCCGGTTATCCTGCACAATAGGATAATGAAGACTAAATCATTTCCATATGCCCTATCTTTGCATAATGCAAAATTACTCAGGCATAGACCTGTTTTGGGTTTTTGTGGGTATCATTGCGTTGGGTGCAGTCATAGTGAGTTTGCTTTGGCGCAGAAGGGAACGGCTTATTTTACGTTCCTTGTCCAAACTTATTGCTACCGAGAAAGAAGACCATAATCAGCTCGATTTTGCCCAGGTGAAAGACGTGGAAGAGGCACTAAAGAAAATTTTTGATGCGCGAAAGGAAGAAATGGAGCACATGACTGTATTGGAGGGTTACAGGCGCGATTATATCGGCAATGTGGCCCATGAACTAAAAACCCCTATTTTCAGTGTACAAGGTTATCTAGATAATATTCTGGACGATGATGAGATGGATTCCGAAGCACGAAAGTTATTTCTGGAAAAAGCATCTAAAAACACCCAAAGGCTTGTGCAGATAGTATGTGACCTTGACACGATCACAAAATATGAAAGTGGTTTTCTGCGCCTGGAATATGAAGATTTCGACATAAAACTGCTTGCCGACGAAGTGATAGAAAGCCTTGAAATACAGGCAAGGGAGAAGAAAATAACCCTGTATGAGTATTCCGGTGCAGGGCAGTTTCTGGTAAATGCCGATAAATTCAGGATACGTCAGGTGCTGACTAATCTGGTGCTGAACAGCATTCGTTACGGCAAAGAGAGTGGCTACACCAAAATAAGGCTGAGCGACACCGGCGAAAAAATCATAGTAGAGGTAGCTGATAATGGCATTGGTATTTCTGAAGAAGTCAAACCTAGGGTATTTGAACGTTTTTTTCGCGCTGACAAGAGTAGAAACCGTGCCAGTGGAGGCAGTGGATTGGGGCTGAGTATTTGTAAACACATTATGGATGCGCACGGAGAGCATATCGAGGTAATGAGTACCGAAGGCGCCGGCAGTGTATTTTCGTTTGCGCTGAATAAGTCAGAAACACCTTATGCATAGTGGTATCTGATTTAGACAATACTTTTTTTATGTGAATAAATTTGGAGTTTTTTAAGGGTTTACAGGTATGGCGGGGTTAAATTTGCCCTCGCTAACAATCAAAAACAAAGCATGACAGACATAAGCAGCAAAGGGGCTCCCCAGTATAATCCACTGGAGAGCATGATGAGCCGTTTTAATGAGGCAGTGAAGATTTTAGGTTTGGACGATCATTTTGCCAGCGTTCTCAAAGTACCGGACAAGGCAGTAATTGTAAATATTCCGGTGACAATGGATGATGGTACCATCCAGGTATATGAAGGTTATCGTGTGGTGCACAGTGTTCATCTGGGGCCTAGCAAAGGCGGTATCCGCTACAGCATAGACGTGCACCTGGATGAGGTAAAAGCACTGGCGGCCTGGATGACATGGAAATGTGCTGTAGTCAACATTCCATATGGTGGAGCTAAAGGCGGTATCAAATGCGATCCTCGCAGCATGAGTAAGGGCGAACTGGAGCGTTTGACCCGCAGATATACTCTGGCCATGAAAGATGTATTTGGCGAAGATAAGGATATTCCCGCACCGGATATGGGCACAGGTCAGCAGGAAATGGCTTGGATACTTGATGAATTTAGCAAAATCAGAGGACAAAACAGCTGGGGCGTAGTAACCGGAAAGCCACCTGTACTTGGCGGAAGCCAGGGCAGGGTAGAAGCTACCGGCCGCGGTGTAATGGTTAGTACGCGCAGTGCACTGGCAAAGCTGGGTCTGAAACCCACCGATGTTACGTGTGTGGTTCAGGGTTTCGGCAATGTGGGAAGTATATCGGCAAAACTCATCTCCAAGCTGGGTGTAAAAATTGTAGGAATATCCGATATGAGCGGTGGATACCACAATCCCGAAGGAATAGATGTTGAAGAGGCCATGGCTTATGTGGCCAAGAGTCCTAGCTGCACTCTGGAAGGCTACACCGGCGGAAATAAGATTTCCAACTCAGAATTGCTCATTTTACCATGCGATGTGCTGGTGCCGGCTGCCATGGAAGATCAGATTACCGCGGAAAATGCAGCGGATATTAAGGCAAAGCTGATTGTGGAAGGTGCCAATGGCCCCACAACAGCCGATGCCGATCCCATACTGAATGCCAAAGGCGTACTTGTGGTGCCCGATATTCTGGCCAATGCCGGCGGTGTCACCGTAAGTTTTTTTGAATGGGTGCAGAACCGTCTTGGTTACTACTGGACAGAAGAACGCGTGCACCGCCGTGCCGACAGGGTAATGAAAATGGCTTTCGATAATGTTTATGCATCTGCCGAAAAATACAAAGTAAGCATGCGCATAGCCGCATACGTTGTGGCAATTGACAAAGTAGCCAGTACACTGAAACTCAGGGGATCTTTCTAATTTTGTGTATGACACTTCACAAAGAAGGTTTTAAAATTATTCTGTTTTCTACCCTCATTTTTGGGGGTTTGAATTTTGGGCTCTATGGGTGGGTTGGAGATAACTGGATAACTACTTCAGTACTGGTAATTTCGCTGATTCTTTATATTTTAATTATTCAATTCTTCAGAAATCCTGCCCGCTTCACACCCGTCAATGAGAACCATGTGATTGCTCCTGCCGACGGGAAAATGGTTGTGATTGAAGATGTGGAGGAGCCCGAGTTTTTTAAAGGGAAACGCAAACAGCTGAGCATTTTCATGTCACCGCTGAATGTGCATGTAAATCGCTACCCGATTGCCGGAAAGGTAGTTTACCAGAAATATTATCCTGGGAAATATCTGGTGGCGTGGCATCCCAAAAGCAGTACCGAGAACGAACGCACCACTGTAGTAGTTGAGAATGGGGAAACACATATTCTGTTCAGACAGATTGCAGGCGCACTAGCCCGTCGTATTGTCTGCTATGCCAAAGAAGGTAATTCAGCCAAACAGGGTGCTGAATTCGGTTTTATAAAATTCGGCAGCCGTTTAGATCTTTTCCTACCGTTAGATTGTAAAGTCAATGTATCTTTGGGACAAAAAACAAGGGGCGGTGAAACTATCCTTGCATATTTGGCCTGATTGTTGTAATTTTGAAAAACGAGAGTAAACTATCAACACCATGAAAAAGTTATTTGTATTCGCCATTTGTGCCGTAGGTTTTACATTTGCGGCTCAGGCTCAGGCAGCGTCAGCTGCTTCAGCTGATACCAAAACTCAGGATCAGATTGCCGCTGAAAAAAATGGTACCGCTATTGTGACCTCTCAGCAGGCACCAACCGTTGAGAAAAAACAATATGCCAGTACCGCCAAATCTTGCGGTGGTTCTGCAACCAAATCTTGCTGCAAGGCAAAAACCGGCGAAGCTTCTACTGCGGCTTCAACAGAAAAGAAATCCTGCTGCAAAGACAAAGCAGCCGGAGCAGCTTCCTGCAAAGGCCATGAGAATTCTGCCAATGGGGAAAAGAAATCATGCGCAAAACCCTGCAGCAAGAAATCTGAACACTAATCTCTTAAACATTCAACAAGAAAGCCGCTCTTCGGTGGCTTTTTCTTTTTTATACGATATTATGAGACTTATTTTGCGGTGAAATGCAAAAAGATAAGGGCTTTCGCCGCAGGGTAATCACGCTTACGGTTGTGGTGCTGCTAACTGCGGGTATAGTGGCGGTTTATATGGCCTATGGAATTTATTCGCGCAGCAATCTTCCGCTTATTGTGCCTAAAAATGCAAGATGGTTTTATCATTTCCAGAGCAGAAGTGTTGACGAAGTCGCCCGAAAATCAGCATACAGCCGCCCGTTGTATTACGATAGCTTTTATTACGCGCTCATTAATCTGCCGGTCTTGCACAATGTGAAGGAGGCCGGACAGCTAGGCATTTACCTGATGACAGATATTGTGCTTTTTGCAGACGATAAAGGACGGTATGCTGCACTTACAGTGACCTCTGAAGAAAAACTCAATTCTTTCTGCAGGGATAATGTACCCGCTGACCTAATAGAAAAACCAGTTGAAAAACCCGAATATACTTGTGTGAAATCCAAAACCCGCAATCTGTATTTCGCCTACAAGAACAGAGCCTGTGTATTCTACATTCCTGCAGATACCACGGTAAATATTGGCGCTGCTGAAGTGGCCCTAAAATCAGTTTTTACCCAAAAAGACGTTAGTATTTACAACAATCAGGTATTACAGAATATTTATGATCAGGATTGTCAGATTGTATTCTGGGGTAAAGGACTCGGCCATGGTGTGCAGCTTTCCGGTGAATTTGCACAATTTAGGTATCCAAAAAGAAACGACAAACCCACGATGACGCCCTTGTATTTTTTCAAAAAGGCAGGTGTCAATTACACTGAATCTGATGTGAAGCGTATTTTGACTAAAAACAATCAAATAAAATCCCGTGAATATCTGAACCAGACCTTCAGGGCTATGTATTACTTTCTAAAACCTTTTTTACAATGAGTATTCCAGCAATCTTAAAGAAACTTCTCAGTGAGCGAATCATGATAATTGACGGCGCCATGGGCACGATGATTCAAAAACACAAACTGACCGAAGAGGACTATCGCGGAGAGCGTTTCAGGGATTACGCTCATTCCCTGAAAGGCAATAATGATTTGCTGGTGCTTACACAGCCTCAGATTATTGTGGACATACACCGTGCGTTTCTGGAATCGGGCGCGGATATACTGGAAACCAATACCTTTAGTGCCAACGCCATTTCTATGGCTGATTACCACATGGAAAATCTGGTTTGGGAGTTGAATGTGGAAGCGACAAAGCTTGCCAGAAAGACCGCAGATGAATATACCGCCAAAAATCCCGATAAACCCCGTTTTGTGGCCGGCTCCATTGGCCCTACCAACCGCACTGCAAGCCTCAGTCCGGATGTGAATAATCCCGGTTTTCGGGCTGTGAATTTTGATGATTTGCGAGTGGCATACCGTGAGCAGGTGCAAGCGCTGACGGAGGCAGGTTGCGATTTGCTATTGGTAGAAACTGTCTTTGATACATTGAATTGCAAAGCAGCATTATTTGCCATCAATGAACTGAAAGAAGAGATGAACTTAGATATCCCGGTGATGGTAAGCGGAACCATTACAGATAATTCGGGCCGAACACTCAGTGGACAGACACCGGAAGCCTTTTGGAATTCGGTTTCGCACGGCGACATTATTTCGGTTGGATTTAATTGTGCCCTGGGAGCAGAACAAATGCGTCCGTATATTGAGGAGCTGAGCCGTGTAGCATGGATTAATGTGAGCTGTTATCCCAACGCCGGCTTGCCCAATGAATTCGGCGAATACGATGACACGCCCGAGGGAATGGCATCTGTGCTGGAAAGCTGGTGCAAAGAAGGTTGGGTGAATATTGTTGGGGGTTGTTGCGGTACGACACCTGATCATATAAGGGCTATTGCAGAAGCAGCTGCAAGGTATAAGCCCAGAGAGCTACCTCGGTTGTCTTTATCATAGAGGACAACATGTAAATATTTTATTTAATTGGTTATATCTTTGCAAACTCATTTAGAAATGGCTGATATTAAAACCATGAATATGCCCGCTACGATCTTTGATCTTTTCGCAGGGCTTGAATCTACCCAACACGAGCAAATCGTTTTTTGTCAGGATAATGCAACCGGCCTCAAGGCCATCATTGCTATTCACAACACAGTTCTCGGGCCGGGACTGGGTGGCACACGCATGTGGGCTTATGCCAACGAAAAAGATGCGGTGCGCGATGTGCTGCGCCTTAGCCGGAGCATGACTTACAAGGCTTCTGTTGCCGGGCTCAATCTTGGTGGAGCCAAAGCTGTAATCATCGGTGATGCCAAAACCCTTAAAAGTGAGGCGCTGATGCGTAAATTCGGCCGTTTCATTGAAAACCTCAATGGCAAATACATAACAGCTGAAGATGTAGGAACAACCACACGTGACATGGAGTATGTGAATATGGAAACAGATCATGTTGTAGGCCTCCCCGAGATGATGGGAGGCGGTGGCGATCCTTCACCCGTAACTGCTTTTGGAACTTATATGGGCATCAAGGCATCTGTCAAAAAAGTTTGGGGAAGTGATAGCCTGAATGGTAAAAGTGTTGCCGTACAAGGTATTGGCAAAGTGGGTATGCACTTGCTGGAGCATCTTTCAAAAGAAGGTGCAGCCCTTTACGTTGCTGATATCAATGAATCAGCATTGAAACACGCTGCTGAGCTCGGTGCCATTCCTGTGAGTGGTGATGATATGTATGATCTTGATGTGGATGTATTTGCTCCCTGTGCACTGGGTGCAATCCTTAACAACAACAGCATTTCCAGGCTGAAATGCCAGGTTGTGGCTGGTGCCGCCAATAATCAGCTTGAGGACGAAAAAGTACATGGCGACATGTTGAAAGCCAAAGGCATTTTATACGCCCCTGATTTTGTAATCAACGCCGGCGGACTCATGAATGTATACAGCGAATACAATGGTTATGTGCGTCAACAGGCTATGGCGCAGACCGAAAATATCTATAAAACCATTCTTGATATTTATTCTCTGGCTGAAACCCAGAATGTAAACAACCAGCAGGCTGCCATTAAACTGGCTGAAAAGCGCATTCACGATGTGATGCTGGTTCACAGTACCTATTGAGGTAAAAAACCATAACAGTCTTAGTTTTGTCCTGATTTTTCAGGTTTATCTGCTTTTTTATCATACAAATTGCATTAATTGCAGATGATATGAAGTTTCAGCGCCCGAAAGTTCAAAATACGGCAGTTGCCCTTCTATTTATTTTTCAAGCAATAATTTTAGAACTACTATTTTGGTGGAAGGCTGATTGGCCAGCAGGCGGACAGGACAGTTGGAACCATTACCTGTACGCGCGTTTTGCGCCATCTCACCCCGAATTGTTCGCTGACCAGTGGGGAAAACCCTTGTTTACGCTAATAGCCTCTCCTTTTGCACAGTTTGGAATTGAGGGAATTTACATATTGAATATCCTGTGTATGGCTTTTGGCGCCTGGCTTTTATACCTTACAGCCCGCCGTTTGAATTTTAAGATGCCATGGCTGGTATCTGTATTTTTTCTGTTACAGCCCGTTGTTTTTGGTAATATCATCAGTGCGCTTACCGAGCCTTTAAATGCTTTTGTTCTATGTCTCGCCCTGTACTGGCTTGCATCCCTTCGTTATGTCCCGGCAGCTGTTCTCGTTTCATTGTTTCCATTCTTTAGGTCAGAGGGTATAATTTTATGGTCGGTTGTTTTCATTTTTTTTATTATTCGTAGCCGATGGAAACCATTAATCTGGCTTTTTTCTGGTACCCTCATGCTGAGTTTGGCTGGTGCTGTTTATTCCGGTGATCCTTTTTGGATTCTTACCCACAATCCTTATTTTAGAGCGGAAATAGAAAACCGATTTCAAATTGGGCATGGTGATTTTATGCATTATTTACATGCGCAACGACAAATATGGGGAATTGCAGTTACTGCAATGTCTGCACTGGCTATAGCATGGTTGCTTGCTCATGTTGTCTATTTGGTTCAGAGAAAAACACCCGAAGAGAAAAGCAGGTTTTGCTTTTGGGTGGTGGCACCTATGTTTTTGGCTTTTTTTCTGGTCCATTCCTGGATCTGGTATAAAGGTTCTTTTGGCTCTCACGGTTTGCTTAGGGTTTTTCTGCTTACAGCACCGCTAACAGCTTTGCTGGCGCAATACGCTGCAGATAAAATCTTATTGATTGATGTTAACGCCGTAAAACGTATTTTTATAATTTGTGTAATTACCGCCTTATTTATTGGTGGTTATGCCGGAAGCAGCACACCGTATCCTTGGCAGTCAAAACCCTCCATAGCCGCTTTTCCCGGAGAACCTCAAATTGATGATGCCTTATCATTTATTGAAAGACAAGGTTTTAAAAAAGAGGTGCTGGTTCATCAGTTACCTTGGTTAAATGCACAGTTGGGCCTGGATCCCTGGGCTAAGCCTGAAGTAGCCCAAACCTTTTTTATCTGGAGTATCGATAAAAGGCCCGGTCAAGACTGGATGCCGGATAGTTGCGTTGTGTTATGGGATAATTTTCATGCCCGCAGGGACGCCCCAATGACGCTTGATGATATGCGAAAGCTTTCTCAGTACAAAGAACTGGCGTATTTCCCGGCCCGGGACAGCATTTATGATGTTCGGGTATTTATCAAATCCCGGTAATTGGGGTTTTACATTTTAAGTAATTCACGCATTTTGCGCTGTATCATATTGGCAGCAAACTCAGAATTAATGCAGTAAAGGGTGTTCATCTACTTAGAATCACTGTTAACAAAAATTTGGTATGCACTATGTTCAGTAACCTTCAAAATGGCTGCGGCGGCCTTTTCATGTGCAATTCTTGCGTAGTTTTTAATTTTGACCGGAAAATATCAGGTGAGGTGGCACCCGAATGCAAGATAATTTCCGTTGCTATAGCCCCCATAAATGCAACAAATAAGCCAATGCCTGTATTTTTTAAATCGGAATGCAATCCATCCGTGAGTAGTTTCACCGCGGCTTTGGATGCACAATAAAATTCCTGACCGGGCACCGATACAAATGCGCCCATGCTGAACACATTCAAAATATGGGCTTCCATACGGGGTAGCAGATGCGGCAATAATGCCTAGGTCATGTATACGGTTGTGATAATGACAACGTTCAATTAGCCGGATGATATTTCGGTGAGGGCGCTTACCAATGCATCCAGATCTTCAATCGTATTGCTTAGATGTGGTGTGATTCTGACGCCATTAATAGCGGGATGCTCAATAGCTACGGTAAAAATGCGGTATTTAGAAAACAGGATTTCGGCAAGTTTGCCCGGGGTATACCCCTCAATAGCAATATTGGCGATGGCCCCACAACGCGTTATGTCTTTCCATGGTGTGTTCAGTTTGATTTTGGGTACATTAGCCACTTTGCTTGTCCAGTATTGCATTAGGTAGCGCAGTCTTCTTTCTTTGAGTGAACTTCCTATTTTATTGTGAAAAGCAATGGACTCAGGTATGCACTGCAACGTTTGAATGGGGCGTGTTCCCACATGTTCAAAGCGTCTGATATTATTGACGGGTTGTGATGTATCACCCATAAGCGGCCACAAGGATGGAATGAATTCTTTGCGCATCCACAAAAACCCTGAGCCCAGCGGATTGCAAAGCCATTTATGTAGGCTGGCACCCACGAAATCTGCTTGAAGGTCACCAATACCAAATTCCAGATGCGCCACAGCATGGGCCGAATCTACCGCCACCGCAATATTTAATTCTTTAGCTTGGTCAGCTATTTTGGCTACAGGAATTACCTGCCCTGATAGATTAATCAGGTGGGTAAGGTGGACCATGCGGGTTTTGCGGGTAAACAAACGTGTGTAAGCCTGGATAACCTCCTCATCGCTGCCGGGTCTTAGCGGTACATTTGCGTATTTCAACACAATGCCAAATCTTTTGGCCGCCTGCTGGAAAGCCTCGGTCATACTACCATAATCCTGATTGCCGAGCACGACTTCATCGCCTTTCTTCCATGGGAAACCCATAATGACAATATTCATGGCCTCGGTCGTATTGCGCAGGAGTGCGAGTTCTTCGCCATCGCATTTAAGAAATCCTGCCAGGGAAGATCTTGCGGTTTCAATGGCTGCTTGTTGCTCTTTGCGCATAAATACGCTTGTGCGGGTGTTAATATCTTTTTCGCTTTGCTGATGGAATTCCAGTGTTGAGGCCGGCTGATGGCTGAAATAGCCGTTTTCCAGGTTTATAAATCCTTCCGGTCTTGCGTACAATGCCCGGACGCTGTTCCAATAGTCTTCATCGGTCTCACCAACAGCCTTTACGGGCGGAGGGGGGAGCGAATGAGACATTAATTGCGTACCAATCAGAGTTGTGCCAGCAAGGGCTATGGAACCTGATATAAAATCGCGGCGCTGCATGCCGCAATTTAACCTAAGGATTGAAAATTAAATCATATCCTTGGGCAAATTTTCTTCCCCGGGTTTGTAATGTTCCCTAAGTTCGGCAGGTTGCTGGCTTTTACGGTGCATACGCATTTGAAGAATATCCACCAGAAAAGAAAATGCCATGGCAAAATAGATATACCCTTTGGGAATTTCCTGGCCCCACCCTTCGGCAACCAGTGAAAATCCAATCAATAGTAAAAATGCGAGGGCAAGCATTTTAAATGCCGGATGTTTATTTACAAAACTGCTTATGGGGCCTGCTGCAAACAACATCATAACCACAGACAAAACTACCGCTATGTACATAACCCAAAGTTCTTTTACCATCCCTACCGCAGTGATGATTGAGTCAATCGAGAACACCAGATCCATAACAAGTATCTGAACAACTACCGCAGAAAAACCCGCCATTTTAAGTTTGGATGACACATCGCCGGCTTCCCCCTCCGTTTTGTGATATATTTCCGCAACGCTATTATACAACAGAAACAGGCCTCCTGCAATCAATATGAGATCCTTGCCTGTAAATTCTTTATTTAAAAGGGTTACAAGTGGTTCTTTCAACTGCATGATCAGCGTGATGATACCCAGTAAAGCCAATCGCATTATACCGGCCAGAATCAAACCTATACGCCGGGCTCTTCTCTGCTGTTCTGAAGGTAATTTCGAAGCGAGTATGGAAATAAAAATAACGTTGTCAATGCCGAGCACTGCCTCGAGCAGAACCAGGGTAAGTATGGAAATGATAATTTCTAATTCCACAAATTAATTTTTTATGTCTTTTAACTTCAATTGTAAACTGGTTTTTCCATTGAATGTATTTTCTTCAATGCAATAGCAGGCTTGAAAAATATTCATATCGCTTACGGTGTGAATGTGGTGGCTCATGCCAAAGCCAATGCAGTCTAAACCTTCGCCTTGCTGGTGAACGTTCATTTTAAGGTGTTTGTCTTTCAGGACGCAGGCACTGCCATTGGAATACAGGTTGTCACTTCTAAATACCGGAATCATGTTACCCGGACCAAAAGGCGCCATTTGGTTTATAATATTCAGCATCCCCGGATTTATGTCACTCAGGGAAATTTGTAAATCATATTCAATTTCGGGAAGCGTAGGAACGCCGTTTGCCTTTTGTTTCACAAGATTTTCAAATCTTCTGGCAAATTCTTCAAAGTTTTCAGAGCGAATAGAAAGTCCCGCTGCGTATTTATGACCACCAAACTGCTCTACCACATCACTGCAGGCTCCTATGGCTTCATGGATGTCGAAATCTTTTACACTGCGTGCCGAACCAGTGAGCATGCCGTCATTTTCAGAAAAAACAATGGTGGGTTTGTAGAACTGTTCAACCAGTCTGCTGGCCACAATTCCTATGACTCCCTTGTGCCACTGATTGCCAAACAGAACCGTACTTTTCTTTGAAAGCAGTTCTGGACTTGTTTCAACCAGAGAAATGGCCTCACGGGTAATATCGTTGTCCAGTTCCTTGCGTTCATGGTTGCGGTCTTGCAGCACTTTCGCCAGTTTGCGGGCCGTGTTAAAGTCTTTTTCAATCAGCACGGCCACAGCTGCTTTTGCATCGGCAATACGTCCTGCGGCATTGATACGTGGGCCAATTCCAAAAACGATATCTGATATGGAGAGGGAGCTTTTTTGCTGATATCCTTCCAGCAGTGCCTGAAAACCCAGCGAAGGATTTTCATTGATTTTTTTCAGACCAAAGTAGGCCAGGGTTCTGTTCTCTCCCCGAATGTCTACAAGGTCGCTGGCAATACTTACGGCCACCATATCTATGTATTCCATTATGGAATCCAGCGGCAGTCCGTGTTTTTCGGCAAATGCCTGTATAAGTTTAAAGCCTATCCCGGCTCCTGAAAGTTCCTTGTAGGGATATTCACAGTCCCCGCGTTTTGGATTTAATACTGCGACTGCATTCGGTAGGCTGCTGCCAGGCAGGTGATGGTCGCAGATTATGAAATCAACTCCTTTAGTATTGGCGTAGTCAATCAAATAATTTGAGCGGATGCCACAATCCAGGGCAATGACCAGTCCAAAACCGTTGTCTGCGGCATAATCTATGCCCATTTTGCTGATTCCGTAACCTTCCTTGTAGCGATCCGGAATATAATAGTCTATGTCACCGGTATGCCTGTTTCGCAAAAAACTGTATACAATGCTAACCGCTGTCGTTCCATCAACATCGTAGTCACCAAACACCATCATTTTTTCACCATTGGCGATGGCTTTGTCTATGCGCTGAATGGCTTTTTCCATATCCAGCATCAAGAAAGGATCGTGCAGGTCTTCAATTTTTGGACGAAAAAATTTTTCAGCTTGCTGATAGGTTTCTATACCGCGCTGAATAAGAATACTGGCAAGATGAAAATGAATATTTAATTCTCCTGCAAGACGTGCAACTTTTTCTTCAGGGGGTAAGGGTTTTGCACGCCAGATAAATTCCATAGCATGCAAAAATCGTAAATTTTAACGAGGGTAAAAAATAAATCGATGATATTGTGGGTAAAGCCGCTAATCGATGGTTTAATCAGCTTTTTTGAAGATGGGTTCCCTGGGTGAATCCATAGCTTCCATAAGGTTGCAGCGCATCCAGCAGACATCAATCCATGTTCCGTTCTTCCAGCCAGCTTTACGGTGAACGCTCTGTTGCTCAAAACCGCATGATTTGTGCAGCTTAAGGCTGTCTTCGTTTGGTAAGCCAATTAAGGCAAAAGCATGGGTGAAGTGCCTTTCCGTCAACGTTGTAAGAAGTGATTTGTACAATGGCTGACCATATCCCTTCCCGACAGCGTCTTTTGCCAGATAAATTGACGTTTCCACCGCCCAGCGATAGGCTGCACGCTCTCTGTGAGAGCAGGCATAGGCATAACCAATTATTTTTTTGTCTTTTTCCATAACATAAAATGGAAACCGACTTGCTATTTCCTGCAATCTGTTGCTGAAATCTTTTGTATTTGGGATGGATATTTCAAATGTATATGGGCCATTGAGAATATAGTATTCATAAATGCTCAATACGGCAAGACTGTCTTCACTCCTGAAACTCCGGATACTTAAATCTTCTGCATGCATAAACGTTTGAAAATCTGATTCAAATTTCGTAATTTTGAATATTACAGATGAGAATAATTACTTTTTTTGCTATTTTCTTTATTGCAGTATGGGTTAATGCACAGATTACCATCACCCAAACATCAATGCCGGCTGCCAATGATACCATTCGCTATTCATCAGTGTCTCCGGCCGGATTGAGTCTGAATATTCAGAAAAAAGGAACTTCTCAATCCTGGGATTACAGCAAACTTGTGGCCAGCAGGCAGGATATTTACCGTTATGCTTCAGCAAACAGCACTCCTTATTTGTTGTATTTTTTTAATCAAATAGGCCTTAAGACTGCGGATAGCCTTGGTGCTGGGCCTGTGATGCTCAAAAACATATATTCCTTTTATACCAAAAATTCAACGGTTTTCAAACAGGAAGGTATCGGTTATTCCTTTCAGGGGATTCCGCTTGCGGCCCAAAATAAAGACGATGATGAAATTTATCAGTTTCCTCTGAAATACGGAGATTCAGATGTTTCAACATACAACTTCAGGTTTGTGATTCCGGGCAATATCCTCACTTTTGTGCAGGCAGGTGTTAGAACCAATGTGGTAGACGGATGGGGAAGCATTGTTACACCCTATAAAACCTATTCGAATGTTTTACGCGTGAGAACACTGGTCAGTGGAACCGATTCGCTGATAACCCTGTTCGGTCGGTTGCCTATTCCGCGGCGTCAGGTTATTTACAAATGGCTGAGCGCAGATGAAAAAATTCCTGTTTTAGAAATTACAGGTACTGAAACCAATGGTACTTTTTCTGCCAATCAAATCCACTATCGCGATAAATATTTGGGACTGGTTAGCCCACTCAGGCCCAGAGCAGGATTCACTGTCAGTAAAACATCGGGTTTTGTAACGGTGGATACCTTCAACTTTACCGACAGAAGTCAGCCGTTTGCCACAAGTTTTAACTGGCAGATAACACCCACCGCCGGTGTTTCTTTTGTGGGTGGGTCTGCAGCAAATAGTCGCAATCCCCGTGTGGTTTTTAGGCAGGCAGGACTCTACAGTGTTTCTCTGATCGCTACTAATAATTTTGGATCGGATGATACTACTGTACCCAATGCAATAAGCATTCAGTACGGGCTTTCAACGCAATATATTACGACAGAAAGTGTGTACTTCTATCCCAATCCCAGCCGTGGGGAGATTACAATAAAAGAATCCGGTAATCTGGAATTGTTTGATGCTTCCGGAAGATGTGTTTTGCAACGATTTGTAGTTACCAATGAAAGGGTTTCAGTTGCTGCGCTACCTGAAGGTCTCTATGCACTAAAACTCAACGGTCGAAAACCGGTTTCTCTGCTACACTATTAATTGACATTTCGGGTTAAAAAATCCTGAATGTTTGCCATTGCATCCGCAAATCTTTACATTCGCAGCGCTTATTAATAACTGTTGTGAAGATAGCAATTTTAAAAGAAACACGCGAGCGTGAGCAGCGGGTGGCGGTTTCGTCTCAGGTGGTAGCAATCTGGGTAAAGCAGGGACTGGAAGTATTCGTTGAAACAGGTGCCGGTGCAGGCAGCTGGTTCAGCGATCAGAAATTTGCAGATGCAGGGGCTTCTGTTGGTAGCCGAAAAGACGTGCTAAACGGTGCGAGGATAGTAATGAAAATTAATCCGCCTACAGCGGAAGAAATAACAGCCATGCCGGAAGGTTGCCTTTTGTGTAGTCTGCTATATCACCGCAACAATGCTGAGACCATTGCAGCGCTAAATACCAAAAAGATTTCAGCCATTGCACTGGATGCCATACCTCGCATTTCGAGGGCGCAGGTGATGGATGTGCTGAGTTCTCAGTCAAATCTGGCCGGTTATATGGCTGTGATCAAAGGTGCAGGCCATTTGGATAAAATTTTTCCGCTGCTAATGACAGCCGCTGGAACCATCACCCCGGCCCGAATATTAATTTTTGGTGTTGGCGTAGCCGGATTGCAGGCCATTGCAACAGCCAAAAGGCTGGGAGCAATAGTAGAAGCCACGGATGTTCGCCCCGAAACCAAAGAGCAGGTGGAATCATTGGGCGGTAAGTTTATTGAAGTAAAAGGTGCTGAAGTGGGCAGCGAGGGCGGTTATGCCAAAGAAGCAACCGAAGAGTACCGCGCCAAACAACGTGAAGCGGTTAATAAATCGTTGGCACAGGCCGATCTCGTCATAACAACCGCGCTGGTACCCGGCCGCAAAGCGCCAATTCTGGTAGATGAAGAGCAGGTAGGCATGATGAAGCCCGGATCTGTATTGATAGATATGGCTGCCGAACAGGGAGGCAATTGTGTGTACACCAAACCCTATGAAGTGGTAAATCAAAACGGTGTTCGCATTGTGGGAGCTGCCAATCTGGCCTCTGAGTTACCCACCAACGCAAGCGAATTATTCGCCAAAAACCTCGTGGAACTGATGAAACTGATTGTCCCAAAATCGGAGTTGGCTTTGGATGTTAATGATGAGATAGTGGCAGGTTGTTTGATCTGTCATAATGGTGAAATTATACACGGATCTATTTAAACCCTTAAACAAACAACAAATGGACACAATATTCAATTTCATTGGAGAAAATATCTCCATGATATACCTGGTAATACTCATGGTTTTCGTGGGCATTGAATTAATAGGACATGTGCCAAGTGTGCTTCACACGCCACTTATGAGCGGTGCCAACGCCATTCACGGAGTGGTACTTATCGGTGCTATTTATGTGATGGATCATGCGGCTGAAGATGATATGTTGAGTCTTGTGGTAGGATTTATTGGCGTTATCGTGGGAACCCTGAACGTAATCGGTGGATTTGTGGTTACAGACCGCATGCTGGAAATGTTTAAGAAGAAACCCGGGAAAGGAGCCAAATCATGAAACATTTACAAGAAGTATTGTTCCTGCTGGGCTCACTGGGCTTTGTGGTGGGATTAAAAATGATGGGAAAACCCAATAGCGCCCGCAAAGGCAATCTAGTGGCTGCAGCAGGTATGCTCTTTGCTTTGCTGGGTATCATGTTTTTTAAACATGGTCAAGAAGGAATTCATGTGGTTAACAATGTGGGCCTGATTGCCGCTGCTATTGGCGTTGGAACCCTCGTGGGTTGGCTAATGGCCAAGCGTGTGCAAATGACAGCCATGCCCGAAATGGTGTCGCTGTTTAATGGAATGGGCGGATTGTGTGCGGCACTCATTTCTTTGCTGGAATGGAAATTTAAGGGCGATGCAATCGCTAATATGCCCGCAGGCGAATACCTTGCCATCATTGCCGGTTTGATTATCGGAACTGTGTCTTTTGT
>VGGQ01000008.1 GCA_016868535.1 Bacteroidota bacterium
CTGAATTTCTTGCTGGTACCAGATATTTTTTGTATCTATATCAAGCGAAACAACAGATCCTGCACCGCGGCTCAGAAACTCGAGTGCTATAATTCCGGAGCCGGAAAACAAATCCAGCACATCAGCGCCTGGAATTTCATAGTGGCTGGACAGGTAATTCATCAGCGCTTCGCGCACAAAATCGGTGGTAGGACGCACATGCGATGCGAAACCACCCTTCAGCAACTGCCCTTTTAATTTGCCGCCGGTAATCCGCATTGGGACAAGGTAAACAACAACAGGGAAATGTCGGCGTGGGGTGGGTATTGTCCAACTTCATAAGGAAGGGAAACGGGACAGGGCTTTACATTGACCAGAAAACGGCCAAACAACTGAAGCAGGGGCGCTTGTAAGTTTGAGTCAGACAAAATCTCCACCTCTACTTCACTGACGGCTATTCCGGCCCGTTTGAATGGCCCCAAGGCAAAATACAAAGCTTCTGCTTCGTTCCCGGCAGGAAATGTATTGATAAGCAGGGGCTTTTGACCGGAAAATGCGGCAACGGTGACCTTTTTGCCGGCTACATGTATCAGCACAAAATGATTTTTTGTGCCGGCGTGCTCAAAAGCTATGGCATAAAGCGGCAACGCTGTTGGTATCACATGGCCTTTGGGGAAAGCCATTACATAACCGCCCTGCAGCGCTATCCTGATCAGCGGTTCTTTTAAGGTGGGATGATCCGCATGCTCAAAGACCCCCGGTAAAATAGCATAGGCAATTCCGGTGCTAAGTTCATAGTCCTGAAAACCGCTATCCGCCGATGCCTGTATTTCTGAAATCAGATGCAATACCGGTTCGCCTTCGGCATTGAAAGCCACGTCATGTCTCAGTCCAGCATCCTGATACCGGAATCGCTGAACAGCCGTGCTTTCATCTTTTCTGAATTCCCAGCGCAATTGCATTACGGCAAATTTCAGCATTCCTTCTGTTTAAAACCTATTTTTGCTTCAATATTTTCATTGCAACATGCGTAAACCCATCTTCGCTATCGTATTGATGCTGCTGTTGAATTCACTTTCAGCGCAGCTGCTTCCCTGGGCCAAAGGAAACACCTACCGCAGCGCCGACAATCCCATGTACTGGAAGAACAAAAAGCCCTATGAAGATTACTGGCAGCAGGATGTGTATTACCAGATCAAAGCCGATTTGAACGATGCGGAGGAAACAGTGACGGGCGAACTGAGGCTGGTGTATTACAACAACTCACCACACACGCTGAATGAGGCATATTTTCACCTGTACCAGAACGCTGTTCAGCCCGGAAGTCTCGTGGATGAGCTGTACAACAAAAACAAAACGCCCCACACCTTTGGCCCGTATGAAAAAGAGAAAAAGGGAACCGAGATACTGGCACTGCAGGTAAACGGCACTGCGGTTGACTACAACATAGATTACACCGTGCTGAAAGCCGCGCTGAATAAGCCCCTAACATCAGGTGACAGCTGCGTGTTTAGCATACGTTTTAAAACCTATTTTGACCGCGGTACCATACGCCGTCGCATGAAAGTGTATGACCACCATAGCTACAAGCACTTCAACGGCGTGCACTGGTACCCCCGTATTTGTGTTTATGACCGCAAATTCACATGGGAAACTGCACAGCACATGGAACATGAGTTTTATGGCGATTTCGGTACCTACGATGTGGAGTTGAACCTCCCCAACCATTACATCAACGAAGCCACCGGTACGCTGCAAAATCCAGAAACCGTTTATCCCGGCGATTTAAGGCAAAAACTGGATGTCAAGAACTTTGCCGGTAAGCCCGTAGGCTCTCAGCCATCGGTAATAGTGGCGCCGGATGGAAGTAAGAAATCATGGCGCTACCATGCCAAAAATGTGCACGATTTTGCCTGGACGGCCGACCCCACTTATCGCATCGGCGAGACAAACTGGAATGGCGTGCAGTGCATAGCCCTGGCCCAAGAAAACAACGCTGCCGGATGGCAGCAAAGTGCGCAGTTTACTGCCGATGTAATTGCTATTTACAGCAGAGATTTTGGCATGTATGAATACCCAAAAATGGTGGCCGCCGATGCCGCTGATGGTATGGAATACCCCATGCTTACCCTCGATGGAGGCATGTATCCGAGTCATCAGGGTCTTATCGCCCATGAAGTGGGCCATAACTGGTTTTTCGGTATGCTGGGCAACAACGAAACCTACCGCGCCAGCCTGGATGAAGGATTTACACAGTTTCTCACTTCCTGGAGCATGAAACAGCTCAGCAGCCGCAAGGGTTTAGGTGTAGACTATGGCACCGTGTATGCCGGATATATGTTTGATGCGCTTGATGGTAAAGACGCTATTCTAAACACCCACAGCGATGATTTCGAAAATGCCATTGGGCATGGTGGCGGCTACCGTCATGTTTATTACAAAACAGCAACCATGCTGTATAACCTGCAATACGTGCTGGGCGATGAAGTGTTTTTGAAAGCCATGAAGGATTATGTGAAGCAATGGAAAATCTGTCATCCTTATGTGGAGGACTTCCGCAACAGCATTACCATGAGCGCCAAGACAGACCTCAACTGGTTTTTTGATCAGTGGTTTGAAACGCGCAAGTCCGTCGATTATGCATTGAAGGTTAAGAAGAAAAAAGACGTGTATTCTATTACGCTAAAGCGCAAGGGCGATATGGTGATGCCTGTGGATATTACAATTATCGGACAAGGTGCCGATAAAGATGTCTACCTGCTCAACTACACAGTTCCGGTAAGCCACTATCAAAAACCTGGCACCACCAACCTGAAACCCTGGATAGGCTGGGGTAAACTGCGCCCCAACTATACATTTGAAATAAGGCCCCCCGGAAAGGTCAGTTCTGCACACTTAGATCCGTCTCTGCGCCTGGCCGATATCAACCGCATGAACAACTATTGGCCACGCCGGAACTCGTGGGAGTTTGACAAGGACAACGGCAAAGACAATAGTTTTCTTGGTGGCTATAAGATGCAGTGGAAGCCCGATGTGTGGTACAATACCGAGGATGGTATCAAGGCGGGGTTTTTGTGGAACGGACAATATGCCATGCGCAGGCATGTGGCCGAACTGGGCGCCTGGTATGGTACGGGTGTGGGTGTTTATCAGCCTCCGCGAAACCGACACCATGCCTGGCCGGGCGAAGGCAATTCTCCTGAGGATAAACTTTCATACCTGTTCAATTATTCGCACGATTTAAAGGGTAAAGGCATAATTACGCTGCACAGCCGCTACCTGGCAGGAGTGGAAATTCACAAGGCCGGATGGAGCATCAACGGGCATAAAGGCACTTGGTATGCAGGCTGGAAATACATGCAGCGGCATCGTTTGCGTTACTTATATCCTTATGGCAATGTAAACCTGAGAGCCGGTTTTCTGCCGCTGGTAGGATTCTGGAGCAACGGCATTAACAACACCATTACACTGGGCAAAAAACATATATACAGAACTTTTCACGGCAATGGCAGTATAGATTTTTCATTGCGAAACGCCCTGACATGGGGAGATGCCCGTTTCAGCGCAGTCAAAGCTACATGGTTGAATGAAGTAAGGGGAAAGAAATTGGATTTGCACACCCGCGTTTTTGCAATTATTGCCAAAGGCGATCGACCTCCCGCCGAATCGGTTGTTTATGCCTGGGGGGCTTCGCCGGAGGAATTGCAGGATAATAAATTTGCCCGTGATTTTGGCAGCATTCCCTTGTCGGATATGAACATGAATATGTCAAACATCGGAACGGCAATAGGCATTGGCGGTGGCCTAAATATTCGTGGTATGCAGGGTTATTTACTGCCCACAGCAGCCCATGATACCGTGCTGGCAATGTTCAGAGGCAACCGAGGTGCATCGGTAAATGCAGAACTGGATTTCAGCAAACTGTTTTCGTTTTTGCCTAAAATGAGCATGCTCTCAGGGAACATCTATTTTTTTGGGGATGCAGGTGTGATAGGTATGCCGCTAAACGGAAAACCCGTGTATTCGGGCCTTTTGGCCGATGCAGGAATTGGAACTGTTTGGTCTATCAAAAACTGGCAAAAACTGAGTCCGAAAAAGAACCCATGGTTCAAGGCCTCGGCTCCGCTCAACATTCGGGTGGATTTCCCTTTGTTTGTAAATGCAGTTGCCCAAGGTGATGAACACTTTAAATTCAGATGGGTGGTTGGGGTAAACAAAGCATTTTGATTGGTTGATAGTGAAAATATTGGTTGACAGTGTCAAGTTTGTCTATGCCGAAAAATAGTTTAATGGTCTTACATCCAAGCCCTGTTTTCAATTTGTCATGCTTAGCGTTTCGAAGCATGGACCGTCTTACCTAGCTTATTCACTCAAAGACAGACAACAGATACCAAATAAACAATTGAACTAATAAATTCTATTATACCTGCGTTCGCCGGCGCGGATAAAAACAGGAATAATATGGGATGCCGGAACCACGGGGCAGGCATAGTTGTGGTCGTAATGGCAGTAAGGATTGAAAGCGCGGTTAAAGTCCAGCACGATATCGTCACTACCGGCGCGACGAAACTCGATGTAACGCCCTCCCTTATAAGTTTCGGTGGTATTGCTCGAATCGCGAAACATGATAAAAAAGGTGTTTTTGTCCGACTCCTCGAAGTAGGCGGGAATTTCACATTCGCGGTCTTGCATTCGGAATGTAAAGGTACCTGCTACAGTGTAATTTCGCATTTGTCCTTTGGAATCAGGTAAAGAAACCATATTGCCGGAAAGGCTTTTATCCCAGCGGCATTGAACCTTCCATTCCTGAGAAACAGGATAATAACGTAAACCGGTAAACTCCTCCTTCACATCCCGGAACGGGCTATTGGGCGAAATGGCAAAGGCATCGTCTTTCAGCTGCCTTTCGTGGGTTACAGCAGCCCTGTAAATACTATCGGACTGCGCCTGTGCATTCTCCTCTGCCGGTGACTGACAGCCTGCAAAAACAGGTAGCAACAGCCAAACCCAAATGCTTTTTCCCATGTTCCGTGCAAATTTGCGTAATTTCGCAAACAGGTGAAAGCCATTCTGCAGTTTTTTCGTTATGCGCGGCCCTACAAAGGGCTGATTTTTCTGAATTTCGGCTTCAACCTTCTTTACATTCTGCTGCACCTGAGCACCCTGCTCATGATAATGCCGGTGCTGAAATTTCTGTTTAAACCCACCGATGCCTCGCCCGGACTGGATACCAAAGGACTGGATGTGGGCAACTGGTTTGCAGCCCAATACAACCATTTCATTCACTGGTTCAGCGGCATGGCCAAAGGAGATCCGCTGCGGGCGCTGGCCTTTTTGTGTGCTGCGCTGGTAATGATTACGATTATCAAGAACCTGAGCCGTTTTGCTGCCATGAGTGTGATGGCTAAACTGCGTAACCTAGCGGTTCGTGACATGCGCATGAACATCTACAACCGCTGCCTGGAGCTGCCGGTGGCCTATTTCAACGAAGAACGCAAAGGAGATTTGCTCTCGCGCATGAGCAATGACATGAAAGAAATTGAATTTGCGCTGATGGTGTCGCTTGAGGCCCTGTATATGCAGCCGCTCACCATTTTGCTGTTTCTGGGCGCACTGATATTTCTTTCACCTCAGCTGACCTTGTATATTGTGATATTTCTTCCACTCACTGCCATATTTATCGGCCTGTTGAGCCGAAGCCTGCGCCGCAAAAGCACACGTAATCAGGAATTGGCAGGACGCATCATGTCATCGTTTGAAGAAACCATCAGCGGCATGCGCATCATCAAGGCTTTCAATGCATCGGGTTTTTTTCGGCAGAAATACAGCGCGGAAGACTGGTCGTATACACGCAACAATATTGGCGTACAACGCCGGTATGATTTGTCGTCGCCGCTGAGTGAAACCATCGGAATCGCGGTATCGGCAGCACTTTTATGGCTTGGGGGCAACATGGTTTTCGGTGGCACGCTGAATCCGGAATTTTTCCTCACCTACTTTGCCATTTTCAGCCAGCTGATTAATCCCTTCAAGGCACTGAGTTCTTCCTATTCAGCGGCGGTACGTGGGCAAGCTAGTCTGCACCGCATCGAAGAACTGGTGAATGCACCGGTAAGGGTTCAGGATCCGCTTTACCCCAAGGTTCCGTTATTTGAGCACAGCATTGAATTCAGGGACGTTTCATTTGGTTACGACTCAGGCAAAGCCGTTTTACAAAATATCAACATTACCATTAAAAAAGGACAGACCATTGCCCTGGTGGGTCCCAGCGGAGCGGGGAAAACCACCTTCACCGATTTAATAGCCCGGTTTTACGATGTGGATTCAGGCAGTATTTTACTGGACGGACATGATTTGCGGGAGTTCAAACAGGATGACCTGCGACAGCTGATGGGTATGGTGAGCCAAGAGAGCATTTTATTTAATGAAACGGTGCGAAACAACATCGCACTGGGCAAGCCGGAGGCTGATGAAAAAGCGTTATCAGACGCTGCCAAAGGCGCGTATGCGGCTGAATTTATTGAGCAGTTATCGGAAGGGTATAATACCAATATCGGAGAGCACGGCAGCAAGCTCAGTGGCGGACAGCGACAGCGGCTGGGAATTGCACGGGCATTGCTGAAAGATCCTCAGATCTTGATCTTGGATGAAGCTACGAGTGCACTAGACAGCCAGAGCGAGAAGGCCGTTCAGGCCGCACTGAAAAAACTGATGCTGAACCGCACCAGTATCATTATAGCGCACCGGTTAAGCACAGTTATCCACGCTGATTTGATTGTGGTGATGGATCAGGGACGCATTACCGAAGCGGGTACCCATGAAGAGCTTGTTGCCAGCCAAGGCTTGTATCACAAGCTGATACAGCTTCAGCAGCTGGCGTGAGGGGTTTTAGTTTATTGGATTATCGGACAAAGGCGTTTCTTCGACCCCTTCGGGATCGACTCTATACTTCAGCATTTTGTTGCAAACGGCAGCAGCTTTTGGCAAAAATTAAACACACCATCCGGGCAACTCATCTCACCTCTGTGAAACTCTGTAGTGGGTGTTTGGTGTTCTCAAGACATCAGCGGCCATATTCGTCATCAGGTATTAAACCAATACACCCATTTAAATGCCAGACTGCGGTTTTTGGTCAGAAACTGAGGGTCATAGTTTTCGGAATATACAACAAAAAAGTCGCTCATGGGCCGATAGCGCCACTGATAGCGAATATTCACGTTTACATTTTCTGCCTGGGTATTGTACTGCAGGAATGCGGTGAAATACATGATGGTATTCAGGCTGTATTCGGTTTTAGCACCAATGAGATTTAATGTTGATTTTCCTAATTTGGGAATATCAATATCTATACGGCGGTAATTGAGGGTAAACAGAAAACGAGGCTGAAATCGGTACTGTATGGAACCGGTTAGGGAAAGTTTTTCCCCGCCAAAATAAGAACCATACTGACATTCAAGCGACACGTTCAGCGGACGGCGGTTGTTACTACTTGCCGTGACAGACAGGCTTTGAAAATTGTATTCACCCGTGGAAAGAAATAGGGTGTCTCCGGGATTTACGGGATTAAACGATTGAAACAGCCAGAAAAATTCATTGTTGGCGGCTAGCCGGAAACTGGCACTGTTTTGCAACATCATTTTCCCCGAAAACGTATTAATCGCCTCTGTAACCCTGAAATTGCTGTCGGTGTAGATACTGTTGTAAAAATTTACGGAGAAATTATTGATAACATTACTTTTCGGATAGAATATCCTGCTGATCATGGGTTCCAGACGCCCATAACTCATGAAAAAGGTTTTTCGCAATACGGGGTCATAGTTTTCGATACGCGGTACAAATCCGGTGGGGGCGCGGAACTTTCCGGAAACATATTCATGGTTCCACATTGCTTCCCATTTTAGTGTTCGGTAAAACAAAAATGAAGCGTGCGCATAGCCTCTGTCTACTTTCAATCCATCATAAAGTGCTTTTTGCACAAAGATTTTTCCCACCCAACGGTTGGCAGGTGTGAGCAGGTTGAACTCCATTCCGGCCACGGAATTGCGTTTGGCGTTCATCGTGCCCATTGCCTGTTCGCTCACCAGAATTCCGCCCAGATAGCTGGCGGCAAATACCTTGCGCTGAAAGGCAGCCACAGCGTAATTTTTAGCGGGATTCAGCGAATCCATGCGGCGGGATTGGACATCCATAACACCTAAGCGCATATCCTTACCGATTTTACCGGTTATCCGGGCACCGGCATCAATGGGTATATTGCCGGTCTGAGAAAGGCCAATACGGCGGCTAAAGAAGGGCCGAATCTGCCGAAAACCAAACTGGGCAAACAGATCACTGTTTTCAATGAAAAACTGCCTTCTTTCGGGAAAAAACAGGGCAAAACGCGTAAGATTGATTTGCTGCTCATCCACATCCACCTGTGCAAAATCCGTGTTAATAGTTACATCCAGATTGAGAGACGAGCTTAGGCCAACTTTGGCATCCAGTCCGAACCGCGGCGTATTATTTTTTAAAAAATCTCCCTTTTCGCCGGTTGCCAGGCTGCCTGTATAAGGAATGAGGGCCAGGTTAGGTGCCTTGCGGACAGGTGGAGCCGGCCATTGCAGGGTTCCGGTAAAAATAAGCGCACTGATATTGAACATTCTGGGCACTTTTATCCAGGTACTAACTTCATTATTTCTGAAATCGGATCTGGCAACATTAAAACGCCAGGTGCTGAGTCCGTCGGGGAAACGCAGGGATTTGAAAGGGATTTCAAATTCGGCAAACCAGGTATCGCGGGTAATGCGGGTGGCGCTATACCATATCTGGTCCCATGCGGTTGAAACGCCAAATCCACCGCTATTTTCCACGGCACCTTCTCGTTGAGCATTCTGGGGTGTAACACCAAATGAAAAACCATTTTGCCCGTCGGCAAACGGACTGAGCGTGAGTACCACAGCATCGCTCTGGGTAATGCTGAAGTCGCGCTTGAGGCTTTGCACCACAAAGGGTTTTTCAGGGTTTCTGTTAATGCAGACAAACGCGGCATACAGCCGGTTTTCATCGTAGGTTAACATGAATTGGGTTTGGGTGAGGGCCTCGGAAGTATCGTAGGGGAAATGCTGTATAAATCCACCCATCGCTGGGGCTTTCCCCCATACCTCTTCAGAAAAAACACCATCTATAACTATGTTTTGTGAAGTCTTCTGAATGGGATAAACCTGCGCTGTGAGCCCGTTAATAAAAATACACAAAGCGCAAAGGAAGAAGTGCCGCAAGGTAATTAGTCTTTATTGGCAATATTTCGCTTTGCAACCGCATTCATGCGATTAATCTGCTCATAATATCTTTTTCTGGAATAAGGCACATAAAAACGCAGCACACTTCCTGCCCTCAGTACATTGCTTCTTATGCCATTCCATGACTTCATTTCTTTGATGCTGCAGTCAAACACATCGGAGAGGGTGTAAAAACCATCCCCCGGTTTTACTTTATATACAACCCATACCCGCGAGGGAGGGGACGGCGCTGGGGCATTTGTATTGACGGCATTCTGCTCTGTTTCTCTTTCACCTCGGGGTTTTATTTCAATGTAGGTGATACTGTCTCTAACCGTAACAATGGTGTCATAAACGATGGGAGGGTTGTTTTTTTGCAGCAGCATAATACACAGGCTGTCGCGTACTTTTACGTATGAAGCCCGCTTTGAGGACGGAATATAAAATGTGGCAGATTCACTAAACCAGGGTATTACAGAAGACTTAAACTCAGGATTCAACTGTTGCAGTTCAGCAGCGGTTATGCCCGTTTTGTCCTCAAAAAAGGATATAGGAAGCAAACAGCGGATGGTTGCCGTATCGGATTTTATAAGCGGATAAACCTCTTTTGCTAAACCCGTTTCTTCGAAATGGTACATCACCACCAAGGTCGCATAGAAGTTTACAATATGTTGTTGTTCAGCAGGACTGAGGTTTTTGTAAATATCCTCCAGTTTCAGGCTGTTGCCAGCTTGTCTTATGGCCTGATTCAGCCGCACGGCACCAATTCGGAAGGCTAGAATGGTTTTGGCCCAGTCGCGGTAAATTCCCTGCAGGTCTTTCAGGTAATGGCATGCGGCATCGGATGAGGCTGAAAGTGAGCGTCTTTCATCGAGTATGGAGGTTTGTCTGAGACCATATTTTTTCCCCATACTGAAATTCAGTGGCCAGATTCCTGTGCTACCGTCTAGATCGGTAAATTTGGTATCGAGGGCGGTATTGGACGCAGGCAGAAAACGGATAAACCAGGGCAGACCATAAATCTGACGGGCATGATCGATATAGGGCTGAAAGGCAGCCTGCCTGCCAACCATGATGGATGTTTTGCGATTCTCGTTAGCAATCAGTGTATCGATCTTTCGCTGAACATCCGCATTGTAAAAGTGTGGCAAACCGACCTTCTCAAAAGCACGAATTCTGTTTTCCCAGACATTGGCCAACGAATTGTGCAAAAAGGCAAATAAAGAAAGCAATAAAAGGAGAAAAGATTTCATCATTTGCAGGCACGCAGTATTTCGGAGGACATACTGTACAAATTCTGTTCCTCAAATTCACCGCACATAAGCTGCATGCCGATTGGAAGCCCTGAAGCTGTTGTGGCAGTGGGAATGCTGATAGCGCAATTGCCGGCAATATTGGCCTGAACGGTAAACAAATCGGCCAGATACATGGCTATGGGGTTTTTAGATTTTTCACCCATTTTAAACGCAGGCGTACTGGTAGTCGGGATAAAAATGGCATCCGCATTTGAAAGTACTTCCCGTGTTCTATTTTTTATGATGCGCCTTACTTTCTGTGCTTTGCTGTAATACGCGTCGTAATAATCGCTACTAAGCACAAAGGTTCCCAGCATAATGCGACGTTTTACTTCCTCGCCAAAACCTTCGCTGCGGCTGAGGGTAAAGGTTGATTCCAGATCGGTAGCATGCTGACTGCGGTGGCCGTACAACAGACCGCTATAGCGGCTCAAGTTGCTACTGGCTTCAGCAGTTGTAAGAACGTAGTAAGTAGGCACTAAATAATCCAGGTATTCAAAATCAAAATAGGTAACGGTATGTCCATTTGCCTGCAGTGAAGCAATAATGGATTCCGTTGCAGATTTCACTTCGGGATCCAGGCCGGGATGTTCTATTGCCTGCCTCATAACAGCGAAGGTATATTTCTTACTGGACGCAACATTTTCATATCGGGGCGCCGGTCTGTCAGAAACGGTGGCATCATGTTCATCAGGGCCCGCCATAATTTCTGTCAGCAGCATATTGTCTTCCAAGCTGTGTGTGAGCGGGCCAATCTGGTCAAAACTGCTTGCGTAGGCGAGCAATCCCCAGCGACTTATGAGGCCATAGGTAGGTTTGATGCCAAAAAGTCCGCAGAATGCGGCCGGCTGACGAATAGAACCTCCTGTATCGCTGCCCAATGTAGCATGAACCATATTGGCCTGCACGGCTACGGCACTGCCGCCGCTGCTGCCACCGGGAACTCTTTCATAATCGGCGGCATTTTTCACCGGGCCAAAGGCTGAATTTTCATTGGAAGCACCCATGGCAAATTCATCGCAGTTTGTGCGTCCGAGGATAATGGCATCTTCGTCCAACAAACGCTGAACAGCAGTAGCTGTATACAGGCTTTCAAAACCTTCCAGAATTTTGCTTGCCGCCGAAACCTTATGGCCTTTGTAGGCTAGGTTGTCTTTTATACCAATAATGGCCCCTGCAAGTCGGCCATGAGTTCCAGATTTAAATTTTTGGTCAATGTGCCTAGCTCGTTCCAGGGCCTCTTCGACCCATACCTCCAAGAATGCATTGAGGTGTTTGTTTTCCTCGATGCGGGCAATATATTCACTCACCAGTTGAACACAACTGGTTCCCCCAGACCGAATACAGGCCTGGATGTCAGTAATGCGGCGATAAGTGCTCAAGCTTCTGTCTTGCTCTTGTTGGGGTCTTCGTCCATGCCTTTGCGAATCTCGCTCTGCACATTGTTTTTGGCGTCATTGAATTCACGCACACCACGACCCAGACCGCGCATAAGTTCCGGAATTTTTTTACCCCCAAACAACAACAACACAATCACCAGCACCAGAATGATTTCTTGAGTTCCCATACCTAAAATCAAGATTGTATTCATGTTCAAAATTTTGTTCGAAGTTACCACTAAACCACCGCATTGTCAAAGAAAATCATATCGCCCGGCCTGTTTGCATGGCAACACAGCCTCTATCTATTATTTTTGCCCTGAAAAATGATATGTCAAACGTTAATGAAATGCTAACCCAGTTGAAAGACCAACTGGTAAAAAATCTTTCCCATACCCATCAGGAATTTTCGCGCATACGCGCCGGAAAAGCCAGCCCCAATATGCTGGATGGCGTGATGGTGGATTACTACGGAACTCCTACCCCGCTGAATCAGGTGGCCAACATAGGAACGCCCGATGCCAGAACCCTGACCATTCAGCCTTGGGATAAATCGCTGATTCGTCCTATTGAAGCCACCATCATCAACAGCAACATGGGGTTTGCACCTCAGAATGACGGAGAAATGATTCGCATCAATGTTCCTGCGCTTACCGAAGATCGCAGAAAAGACCTTGTGAAAATGGTCAAAGCCGAAGCCGAAAACAGCAAGGTGGGCATCCGCAATATCCGTAAGGATTTTATGGAAAAAGCAAAATCCATGCACAAGGATGGCCTTAGCGAAGACGAGGCCCGCGGTGCAGAAGAAGAAATTCAGAAAACCATAGACAACTACATCAAAAAGACCGAAGATTTACTGTCAGCCAAAGAAAAAGAGATTATGACCGTTTGAGGTCAGTCTTGCTCAAAGACCGCCCATTCACGCACTTTGCCGGTTTTTTCCAGCAATGCCTGCAGGCTATCTGCCATCACGGTTATATGCCCCATTTTACGGTGGGGTCTAATTTCAGCCTTGTTGTAAAGATGCACATAAACACCCCGTTCTGACAGCAACTGATCGGTAAACTTCAGTTTGCATTTGCCGGATTGTCCTTCCCCGCCAACAAGGTTAATCATGGCTGCAGGCTGAACCATTTCTGTATTGCCCAGTGGCAACCCCAGTAAAATACGGTTGAGCTGCTCAAACTGGCTGGTGTAATTGCCTTCTATGGTATGGTGCCCGCTGTTGTGGGGTCTGGGGGCAATTTCATTCACCAATACTTCTGCATTTTGGGTCACAAACAACTCGACGGCAAAAAGTCCGGGTGACTGTAAGGCCTGCACGGCACACATGGCCACAGCGCGGTAATCTGAATCCAGGTCTGCGGTGGTTCCAGCAGGAGAAAAAAGGAATTCCACTAGGTTACTCTGCGGATTGAAATACATTTCTATGAGCGGATAAGTTACCACATTCCCCTTGCGATCCACCGCCACTATAACCGAGTATTCGGCAATATTTGCATGAAAATGCTCGACCACACAAGGGCCGGGCGACTGAAACTTGCCGGATGCGATGTCGTTTTTGGAAACAACATCAACTCCTTTGCCATCGTATCCGCCGGTGCGTTGTTTTATGACCACTTTTTCGCCGGCAAAAGGCTGCACGGCCTTTGCCAGATCTGAGGGGCTGTCGCAAATCACAAAATCTGCTGTAGGAATGCCGTGTTTGCGGTAAAACAATTTCTGGATGCCTTTATCCTGTATTATTTTCAGGGCGCGTGCCGAGGGGATGACTGTTTTGCCCGATTCTTCTATTTCCAACAAGACATCGCTGTTAATGTGCTCGATTTCAAACGTAAGTACATCGCATTCCTGTGCCAGTTTGCGTATGGCTTCAGCATCCTTCAGACTTCCCTCTATCACTTTGTCTGCGACAGAAGAAGCCGGACAATGCAAATCATTTTCCAGCACAGTATATTTCACATTCCAAGGTCGGGAAGCCTCAATGAGCATCTTGCCCAGTTGCCCTCCCCCAACAAGGCCAATTCTAAGTTCTGCTGGCAATTTTACGTTCTCATTCATCGTTTGGTTCCTCCATGCTAAAGAGTGCGCTGTAGAGATTGCGGTATTTTTCGGGTTGAAAAGACTGCACTGCAAAGTTGTGGGCTGCCCGCGACATTTCCGCTTTTTCTTGGGATGACAATTTACAGTATTGTTCCAGGGCATCCGCAAAGGCCGCAGGCTGCAGGGTAATTTCCGCACCAGAATGATTGTCCTTTAAGCCTTTCCAGGGGGTGTTTTCTCCTATAAAACAAGGCAATCCTTGAGCCAGCGCCTCGGCAATGGCATGGCCGAAGTTTTCGCCCTTGCTTCAGGAAACAAAAATGTGATGCTGTTGGTAATATTCCGCCATTTTTGGGGGTGGAACGGATAAAATATACGTTACCTTGATATGTTCAGGCAATAGGATCAAAGCCTGCTGAAAAGAATTAAAATACGCTTCATCCGAATAATCGCCAATGAGGGTAACCTGTGCCGGAAACGGCATGAGCGACAGCATCTGCAACAGCAACAGCGGGTCTTTTTCGTCGGATATACGGCCTACGGAAATGATTTTCAGAGGCTCCTCTTATATATTATGCAGTTTGTATGGTGGAATGCCTGCCGGAATATTGGCGGCTTCCAGAATTTTAGCTTTTTCACCCATCACGGCGCGGATTTCCTCCGTTTCATCGGATTGTGTACTTTGCCAGTCTAGGTTATTAAACAAGCCAAAAATCCCGGCCAGGGTTATAAAAACTTTCTTTTAAAAAGGCTTTACACTGCGGGCGCTGCGATGCAGCATGCCCCGCGGGGCTACCACAATTTTTCGGTGTTTGGAGCGGTGCCCCCACAGAATGGGATAAATGCTAAAATACAGAGAAAATATCCCCTGAACATACAGCACATCTTCTGCGGTAAGGTGCGCATCCAGTAAATCAAAAATGCGATTTCTGAAGAGCATTTTGCTGTCCAGGTACATTACCTGAGCCTTGCCCTGCCAATCGGTCTATACACATGTATCTACAACCAGTGGCTCTTCAGAACCGTAATTCTGGTTGCCGCAAATTATCCGAAAATTATAATCAGAATGAAGCAGGTCTAGGAGGTTGAACAGCGAGCGCACGGGACCACCAGCCCTGAAAGCGGGATCGAACCAGTCGCAAGCAATGACCACACCGGTTTTTTTAGTCATTGATTTCGTTCTTAGCTATCCAGTGCCCCAAAACTGCAAGGCCCCAGGCCTTGTGCCAGTCGGGGTTCTCTTTTTGGTCAAGCCCGGCAATAAGTCTGTCTATGAAGGTTGGATTGAGCATCTCTGCATTTTTCAGCAGTTCCAGCTTTTCGGTAAAGAAGGGTTTGAGTTCGTGGTTCATCCAAGCCTGCCAGGGAAAAGAGAAGCCCATTTTGGGTCTGTCCCAGATTTCGCGTGGCAGTAAATCCCCCATGGCATCAATCAGCAGTTGCTTGGGTGTTTTCAGCGGCTTAAAATCATCGGGCATGGCCAGCATAAATTCTACCAGGTCTTTGTCTAGAAAAGGTTCCCTAATTTCGAGGCTGTGCGCCATTCCCATCTGGTCGGCATCGCGGAGCAACACATTTTCCAGATAGGTATTACATTCAGCAATGGTGATTTCTGATACCAGTTTGGGACCGAACGGATCATCGGTTTCGGTTTGGAAATAGCGGTGGTATTCGGCACCGGCCTGTTCCAGTTCCTCCAGGTCTATGGCTTGTCTGAATATGGGATACATGTTTGCCCAGTCCCATGAGGGCAGGCAAGCCAGCATGGCCAGTTTACGCGCGGCTTTGCCTTTCAGCATTTTGGCGGGCAGGAGTGCAGCGCTTTTGCGTATGCCGGGCGGTAATTTCCCGATGAACCGGTATTTTTTGAGTTGCTGCAAATACCTAAAAACGGGGTATCCGCCAAACAGCTCATCACTTCCTATGCCGCTTAATACAACTGTAATTCCTGCCCTTTTGGTGTATTTGGAAATAATGTATGTGTTCAGGCCGTCCATACCCGGATGGTCCATAGAATTGAGGGCTTCGGGGATATCGTGCAGAAATTCATCGGGGCGCAGAAGAATGGGATGGTGGTCGGTGCGGTATTTGTCGGCAATCATCTCCGCAAAACGCTTTTCGCTGTATTCCTGCTCATCGAAATATACGTTAACTGTTTTAACCTGCCGGTCAGACAACTTGCTCATGGCAGCCACCAACGCAGCGCTGTCAATTCCGCCGGAAAGGAAGGCTCCCAGCGGCACATCGCTCATCAGGCGCTTCTCTACGGCTTTGAAAATAAGTTCGCGGGTTTGCTTGATTACCTTTTCATAGGGACCTGGTAATGTGTATTTATCCCGGCAGTCTTCCATGCGCCAGTAGTGGCGAACGCCAAAACCTTTATCATCCACAATGGCGTATGAACCGGCAGGCAGCATCTGCACTCCGTTTACCATGGTTTCGGGGCTGTATACCGTCTGATACAGCAGATAATTACCCAGGGCGCGGCGGTTGATGCGCGCTTTGAAATGCCCTGAGGCCAGCAACCCTTTAATTTCACTGCTAAAAAGGAGCATATCACCACCGCGGCAGAAATACAGCGGTTTAACACCCATGCGGTCGCGGGCCAGAATCAGTTGTTTTTTCTCACGGTCCCAGATGGCTATGGCAAACGTGCCATCCAGCATGGCAAAAGTTTGTGTGCCGTGCTCTTCCAGCAGGGCAAGTATGACTTCGGTATCCGTCTCGGTGCAGTATGGGTATTTGCGGTGGGTTGCCCGCATGGTTTTGTAATTGTAAATTTCTCCATTTAATACTATGGTGTAGCGGCCGCTGGCCGAAGTCATGGGTTGCCGGCCTCCCTCAGAAAGATCGATTATGCTGAGACGTCGGTGACCCAGGCCGATGTTTCCCTCAGTAAATATACCCGTGGCATCCGGCCCTCTGTGCACCAGTGCATTGTTCATGTGCACCAGCATGTCGGTAGTCCTGAATCTGTCTTTTAAACCAAAAATGCCGTTAATACCAGACATTTATCTTCAAAATTGCGGTAATTTGCATGCTGATTGAACATTGTATTGGCTACGGACGGAATTTACCCTTTTGTGCTGGGAGGCATGCAAAAGCACGCCGCCTATATCATCAGGCATCTTGCAGGTAATGAGCATATTGTGGATGTAATCATCCCCGATAACGGCGTAAGCGATACAGAAGAGGCAGCAACCCGATTCTGGGGAAATGAGCGTCCTGACAACATCCGTTTTCATGTGATTCCGTATCCAAAATTGCCCCGTTTTCTGGGACATTATGTGATTGCAAGTTATTTTTACTCCCGTAGGATTACAAACTATTTTTCCCATAAAATATCAACCGCCGACTGTCTTCGTCAGCTTCTCCTCGCCCGGAGGTAGATGGGTGGGATTGTCGGATCAGCTCAAAAAAGCATCTTCGTAATAGCGAACAAAACGAAGCCCCCATTGGGGTTGTGGGATGATGGCTTTGACATCTTCTCCCATGGCCTGCTTTACGGCAAGTAACGGGAGGTTGATACCCATGCCCATGGCCGTGGTGGTGCTACCTTGTAGTCGGGGATTGATTTCCAGGATATAAAATTTGCCATCTTCACCCCGTTTCACCTGCAGGCCATTAGGGCCATGGAGTTTCATGCAGCGAAAAACACGGGTGGCATAATCCATTATTCCCCGGTTTTCCTCAAACACCCCGCCCACACTGATACCATTGTTCATGGCTATGCGCTTGCGTGGGAGCAGCAATAAAGGCTCTCCCTTATCCAGCAAGGCATCCACGGTGTATTCTTCACCGGGCAGGTACTCCATAACCAGCATGGCGGGAAGTGACTTATTGCCAAACAATTCCAGTATGGTTTCCAGTGTGGCGTGGGTGTTTCCCGGTTTTTGTTCGAAAAACGCCTCAAACGACCCCGCTCCTGCATCCAGTATGCGCATGCCGCGGCTGCCGTTGGAAAGTGCCGGCTTGATGCACACTTTTTTATGGGGGTAGCCCAGTTTATGGGTGTGTTCTGCTATTTCGGTAGCTGAAGTGGCTGTATAAAATTCAGCCACCGGAATACCGGCCTTCTTCAGCGATTGCATCAGATGCAGTTTATCGTTGGCGGTATGCAGTTGTTCAGCATCGGAAACCACAATGCGGGTGCCGATTTCCAAAAAACGTTCCTTATTGGGAGCCAGCACTTCCAGTTCGCGGGTTACCAGCGGCAGCAGCACATCCACTTTTTGCTCAACACAGATGCGGTATGTATGTTCAATAAAATCCGGGTCGGATGCTTTGGGTATCTGATAAAAATAGGGGTGAATAGCCCTGCCGGAGGCATGGGGATTGGCATCAGCCACCCACAATTCGATGGCCGGCTCCTGTTTTAATGCCTTGATGATGCCCGGGCCGCCGGGGGCGCCGGCACCAGTGATGAGGGTGGTTTTTATGTTGGGTTTAATGGTTTATTTGTTTAAAGGTTTATTGGGATGTCCCGTCCTGAAAAAGGTTTCTATTAGCGTCTGCACTACTTTTTTTCTTACCCCTGCTGACTTTGTCAGAGTCTGCTCCACCAGAGGCAGAGTGATGGGGTTATGTTGTTATGACCATCCGCACCACTTCAAATACCTCAGCCCACTCCACACCAGCCTGGACGCCGCGCATGCGGGCCTGACTGCGGGTGAATTCGGGTTGCATGTACAGACGATGGGCCTGACTTTTGTATTGGGACAAGGCTTGTATCTTCTTTTCCATCTGGGCTTCTTTCAACCCAAAAAATAGGGTGGTTTTGAACTCAAAATTGTTCCAGGGCAATTCATAACACAGCAGGGTAGAAAATTTGAATGCCCTCACCGCTTCCTGCGCTATGGTATAATGATCCTGATGGATATCATTAATACTGGGAACGAAAACCACCGAGGGTTTCAGGGTATCACGCAACTTTAGAATGTCATCCAGCAATTGTTGACGGTGATAATTGAAGGTGCGCACATCGTAATCAAACAAGTGCAGATTTTCTTCCGGAATACCCAGTTTCTGCGTGGATGCCTTAATTTCCTGTACCAGCACATCCTCCGGAAAACCGACCAGCACGCTGTGCCTGCAGGCAGAAAACGCGGCTATGTGCACATGGTTGCCCTGCTCCAGCAGCAGCCGTATGGAACCACCGCAGCCCAGTTCGGCATCATCGACGTGGGGAGAAAGGACGAGTATGGTTTGGTTGTGGATTTGCATGGTTATTTTAATAAAGAAATAATTTCCTTGGCCTGACTTTCAAATGTAAAGGGTATAATCGTATGCATTGTTATACTCCAATGTTTTCAACCTCTTCGGAATGTGTTTAAATTCATTTTTAAGGGTTCTACCTTCAATAAAAATTCCAAGTCTGTTCGTCTCTATAAAATTACTTGCGTAACTTTTTTCTCAAATTAATGAATACTAACGGAATTCTTGCTGCAAAAAACTCAATGTATTTGGTTGACAAAAAATCTTTGATATAGTTATTTACAAATAACGGTGAAAAATTTGCTTCGCTCAAAATATCAAAAACTAAGCTATATGTAACTGAAATAATTCCAAAGGGTGGTGCCCGCAAGGCAGAACAGGGCGCGGTACAATCACCTTCACAACCTGCAAAATCGTTTCACTGCTATCTGCATCTTTCAGCACTTCGGCTTCTATGCCTTTTAGCGGCCCCTATGCAATTTTTACGACATCGCCCTTGCGGAGACTCCCTGTGCTCTCAATGTCCAGATGATATCCTTTTTCAATGAGCTGCTAAATGATTTCTATTTCACGGGTAGAAACCTTCGCATCGGCACCGTTGTATTTGAGATATTATACCACCCCAGGAATCTGTAACAAAGCATGGCGTTCTGCGGGTTTTGGCCGTAAGAAAATATATCCGTTAAACAAAGGTATTTCCAACCACTTTTTTCGGTTGTTACACAGACGCAGTTTTTTCACAACTGGCAGATAGTGCTTTAGGTGAAGCCGCTCCAGCACCACCGACACCTTTTTCTCCTGCCGGCTGGCCGTGTAAATTCCCCACCATGTTTTGTTTTCGTTCACCAGGGTCTGGGTACGGCTCCGCCCCTTCAGTCACACGGCGTGGCCTCAGGGTTTGGGTTGAAAACCACGCATCTTTAGGTGCTTATATCTGCTCCACAGCGATAAAGGATGGGTGCCGTTTTCGCTTATTTTTTTGTCTAGAATGCCTCTGGCATAAACGCAATGTAGCGTGTATGCAGTCCGATCATTCCCTCCACTTTTTCTACCCACTGGGTCAGGTATGTTTTGTCTATCTGTCCCACAAATACGAGGTCAATAATCTCGCTGTCCATGCCACGGGTAAAATGCCCTTTGAGGTATATCTTTGTTAGGTTACCCAAGCGGCGTATCACATACTCCACAATCTGGTCTGGCCCCACCATACTTCAGCAGCGGTTTTACCCGAATTTTAGATGAAATCAAGGTTTCAATCACATGGTTTTTATTGAGTAGTTTTATTACTCAATAATGCAAAAATAAGGAAAGAAATCGAAATTAAAACCGGATGTGAATAATTCTGGACATGTATTTGTTTATTGGTTTAACTGTAAATGGTTTATGAAGGGGTGGTGGGTAGCATATCCTAAAAATGATTGACCATTGCCCCTACATAGCCCATGGTTGTGAACCATGGGTGGGCTATGAAGCGGAGCGCATTTACCCCTCTCGGAGACAGGATTTTGTGAGCTCAAAATGGCAGTTCTAAAATCCGGATTACCTCACCCCTGCCGGCCTTGCCGGCATCCCCTCTCCAGCAGAGCTAGAGAGGGGTAGATTCGGTAAAAAACCGTGGTGAGGGAAAAAAGGAGTACACCTGGTCGGTCTCTACATAACTAAAGCCCGTCGCAAAGACCGATAAGGGAGTGGTTTATTGGAGGATGGCTGGGCATGCGTGGTGCAGCCCCTGTAAAGTCGCACAATTGTGCGACTTTACAGGGCAATCAATGGTTTTAGCTCCGCTTTTTTCGGTACGGGACAAACTATTAAACCATTACAGCCTCAAACCCCAACTGTCGATTGTTTACTACACGCTATCAACTAGCTTTGCTCCTCTTCATCCACCACACCCATGTTGTTGAACTTATCGATGCGCTGTTTTACGAGTTCGTCGGTTTTAAGGGTTTTTAAAAACATCATTTCCTTTACAATAGCGGCTTTCACGTTTTTATAGGCCGTCTCCGGATCGTGGTGGGCGCCGCCCAGCGGCTCCTGGATAATACCGTCAATCAGTTTATTTTTTAGCATGTCTTCAGCGCTGAGTTTCAACGCATCTGCGGCCAGTTCTTTCTTATCCCAGGTACGCCACAATATGCTTGAACAACTCTCGGGCGAAATCACACTGTACCAGGTGTACTGCATCATCAGTACCTTATCACCCACACCAATGCCCAATGCACCGCCACTGGCACCTTCGCCGATCACAATGCAAACAATAGGCACACTCAGGGTAGCCATCTCAAACAGGTTTTTGGCAATGGCTTCGCCCTGCCCACGCTCTTCGGCTTCCAGCCCGGGGCTGGCACCGGGAGTATCAATGAAGGTAATTACCGGTTTGTTGAATTTCTCCGCCAGCTTCATCAAACGAAGGGCTTTGCGGTACCCCTCAGGGTTGGGCATGCCGAAGTTGCGGAACTGCCGCTGCTTGGTGTTGCGGCCCTTCTGCTGACCAATGATCATGTAGGTTTCTCCGTCGATCTGACCAAAACCACCCACGATGGCCTTGTCATCCTTCACATGACGGTCGCCGTGCAACTCGATAAAGTTGGTGGCAATATGCTCAATGTAATCCAGGGTATATGGGCGTTCCAGATGGCGACTGATTTGCACTTTCTGCCAACCGCTCAGGTTGCTGTATTTGACTTTTTGCGCCTCTTTGATTTTGGATTCCAGGTTCTGAATCACATCGGTCATGTTCAGCTTCCCCTTTTCATGGGTATCCTTTGCCTTGGCCAGCTGCTCGTGCAGCTCGGCAATATCTTTTTCAAAATCAAGCCACAGGGTTGTATACATAGTTGGACGCTAATTAACAATGCAAAGTAAAGCATGCATGATATAAATTCCATATCTGCTTGGGTTTTGTTACGATTATTTCGGGTCCGGATTACTATCTTCGCTTCATGAAGCGACTTTTTTGGAACCTAGTGCTTCTTGCGGCCGGTATCTTTGCCTTGTATTACTTCAAAATATGGCCATTCAAAGTGAATGTGGCCGGTATTGAATATTTAACCGATAAATACTGCGGGAAAAAAGATGCACCCCGTGAAAGCGCCATCTGCGACTGCATCGTGCGCAGTGCCGAGATGGATATGAAAAACCGTTTCAACGAAAAAGAATATGCCGAAATACAGGAAGACAGGGCCCGTTCGGCCTATGCCCTGCAAAAAAGCATTCATGCCATCCGGCCGGATGTTGACCGCTGCCTGCGTGAACAGGGACAGGAAGCGGCCTGGGATCAGTTTATGAATGACCTGAGCACGCTGGACGAGCCCCTGCTGAAAAAAGCTAAAGGAGTGCTGGATAGTGGAGCCGTTAAACTCAAAGAGCTATGGAAGAACCACGCGGCAGAGAAGGTGGGGATTGATGAGCGTTACAGGTAGGGCCCAGCCGAGGCTATCGCATCGGATTAATGGTATTTGACCCCTCTTAGGTTAGCCAAATTTTAGACTATACACTTTAAACTAGCCAATGGCTTTCCCCCGCAGCGTAGTTGTGCTTGCGCTTTCTACCAGCACTTTTACCAGGTTGCCTTTTTGAAAATTCGCTTTTGGAAAAACAGTCACCACATTCTGGTCGTTTCTGCCCATCCATTCTTCACTGCTGCGCTTGCTTTCGGACTCCACCAGAACTTCTACCACTTTGCCGATGTATTCCTGGTTCTTGGCTTTGGAAACCTCGTTTTGCAGGGCAATAATTTCCTGCAAACGTCGCCCTTTCAGGTCCTCAGGCACATCATCAGTTAATTTTTTTGCGGCAGGGGTTCCTGGTCTTTCGCTGTATTTATACATATAGCTGAAATCGAAACGCGCCCATTCCATGAGACTAAGGGTGTCCTGATGTTCTTCCTCGGTTTCGCTGCAAAAGCCCGCAATGATATCGCAGCTTATGCCGCAATCTGGGAGAATATTGCGAATCATGCGCACTTTGTCCATGTACCACTCACGGGTATAATTGCGGCTCATCACATCCAGCACCCGCGAATTACCGCTCTGGGCAGGTAAATGAATATAGTTGCATACATTCTTGTATTTGGCCATGGTATGCACCACCTTTTCAGTAATGTCGCGCGGGTGGCTGGTGCTGTAGCGTATGCGCAGTCCAGGAACGGCAAGTGCTGCCATTCCGAGCAGCTCGGCGAAATCTACGGAACATGCTTTTTCTTCCTCAGTAAGGTTTTTAAATTCTTTTTTGGGGCCGCCACCAAACCATAAATAGCTGTCTACGTTCTGCCCAAGCAGGATTATTTCCTTGTATCCTGCGGAGGCGAGCTCACGGGCTTCCCGCAATATGCTTTTCGGATCACGGCTGCGTTCACGGCCCCGGGTGAACGGCACTACACAGAAACTGCACATGTTGTCGCAACCGCGCATAATGCTGATAAACGCAGTTACCCCGTTGCTGTTCAGCCTAACGGGATTTAAATCACCATAAGTTTCTTCGCGGCTCAGCAAAACGTTGATGGCCCGTCCACCTTCATCCACTTCGGCCACCAGTTTGGGCAATTCGCGGTAACTGTCGGGTCCAGCCACCACATCCACCAGCTTCTCTTCCTCAAGCAGCTTGTCTTTCAGACGTTCGGCCATGCAACCCAAAACCCCAATTATTAAGTCGCGGTTTTGCTTCTTGTTGGCCCTAAGGTGCTTGAGTCTTTCGCGGATGCGCTGCTCGGCATTATCCCGTATTGCACAGGTATTCAAGAAAATCACATCGGCATCAAACTCGTTCTTTGTTGTGGCAAAACCATGTTCGCCCATAATGGAGGCTATGATTTCGCTGTCGCTGAAATTCATGGCACAGCCATAGCTTTCGATATATAGTTTTCTTTCGGCGGTTTCAACGGCAGTTTCGGTCACAGTGTTGCAAATTTAGTGAATAGATGGTTAGCTTGATTGGTAAGATGCACCGATATTCCATCGATTTGTGTTAAACTTGCAGTGCTTTGAAACGATTATTCTATGGCGGCTTACTTGCTTTTGTTCCTTCGTTAATGTGGGCACAAAGCAATGATGATAAAGGACAATTCAGCGGTAATCTTTTGCTGAATTATCAAAAATACCTGCGTGACGACAACATTGGCGCCAGCACCAAGGTTTACCAGGAAAACAGCGCCAGCGTGGATGCATGGCTGTTTATGAATTACCGCATCAAAGGCTACAGTTTCACCGTGCGTTACGACGCGCTGAACAATTCGCCCCTGCTGAATCCGCAAGGTTCACATACCAACCATGGCATTGGATTCTGGCAGGCATCCAAGCAAATTGACAAACTGAATATTACCGCAGGGTCTTTTTACGATCAGCTGGGTTCAGGGATTTTGTTTCGTGCTTACGAACAGCGACAGATAGGCATTGATTATGCCCTGCAGGGCATAAAGCTGGAATATGCATTTAGCAACAAATGGAAATTAAAAGGTTTTGGCGGTAACCAGAAAGGCTATTTGGATAACCGCTTTGGGTTCAGCAAACAGGTTGTTGCAGGTGCAAACCTGGAAGGAAACATTAACCTGGGAACAGATGGAAAATATGGCACTCTGCAAGTGGGCAGCAGTGCCCTTAACAGAACTCTTGACCGAAGCACCGTAGACGGGCTTGTGGCAGAAATCAACACCTACGAGCTGGATAAAAGATTCATTCCAAAATACAATGTGTATGGGTTTAATGGTTATTTCTCATATAACCGGGGAAACCTCACCTGGAATGCAGAGGTAAACTATAAAACGCCGGAAGCTATCCGTGATATGGGGAATAAGCTGTTTTTATCCGCCGGTAAGGTATATTACTCTTCGCTGAGCTGGGGTAAAAGCGGCATGAAATGGGGAAAGCAAAAAGCCAGTTTCGGGTTGAACCTGCAAGCGCGTCACGTAGACAAATTCCCGCTGAGAATTACTCCCAACGAGCAACTGCTGAATGGTGTAATGTCTTACCTGCCTTCCATGACAAGACAAAATACCTACCGTTTGTTGGCACGCTACAACGCCCCTGCGCAGGAATTGGGTGAAAACGGCATACAGGGTGAACTGGATATAAAACCGCGCAAAGGAACGCAAATCACACTTAACGGTAGTTATGTAAAATCACTTGAAAGCAATGGTAAAAACAACCAGGCGATTGTGCTGTTCAGAGAATATTACGGAGAGGTGATTCAAACTCTCAGCAAAAAGACCAAACTCAAGCTGGGTATGCAAAGTGTTCGCTATAATCAGGCGCGTTATGAGCAGGAAAACGGCTATGATGATGTTTATACCCTCACGCCCTTTGGGGAACTGACACTCAAATTGCCCAAGCAACGCAGTCTGCGCCTGGAATCACAATACCTTCACACCGAAAAAGACCAGGGCTCTTTTGCCAACCTGGTGGCTGAGTTTTACTTGAATCAGGTTTTGTACGTGGGGGCCGGCGACATGGTAAATATTGAACCGCACCGCTACGGCAACATGGTTATAGTCGACAATGTGCTGCACTATCCCATGATTTATATGGGCTACACCAAGGGAAACAGTGTATATACCATCGGCTATCTCAAACAGCAACAGGGGGTAAACTGCTCAGGCGGAATATGCCGTCTGGAGCCGGCCTTTAGTGGTGTGCGCTTTACAGTAAGTTCAAACTTCTAAATCAAATATCCCAGACGTGGGAACGACCTTCCTGCTGATACCGGCGAATGTTTAACCAGAAAACGGCAATCAGATAGAATATTACCGGCGAACCCAAGGTAAGGCATGAGGTGTAAATAAAATACAGCCGGATTCTTCCGGTAGAGATGCCAAGTTTTTGGCCCACAGCCTCACACACACCAAAAGCACGCTTTTCTATGGCATATTTTAACCAGCTCACTGTACAAAGTTAAGGAAGATTGATAAATTGTGGGTTAATGGTCTAATGGTTTATTTGTATATAGCAAATTCTAATCGACATTAGGGTAGCGGAGCACATTGTGTTTGGGGTTGTACATGATGCTACCTGTCCGGGTTCTGGCAGCAAGGAGCAGTGATACCGACACCCTTGCTTTTATTAATTATTTCATTATTTAATTAAACCCTTTTTTAGGACGGTACAGCCTAATAAACAAATAAACCCATAAACGATTTCTTCATAAAAACGAACACCCTTATTCAGGCATGGACAAACTGTGGACTTTACGCTGTCAACTGGTTACATAGTGTTGTCTGTAATAATGCTGATACGCTCCGCTGGTAACATGATCCAGCCATTCCTGATTGGCAAGATACCAGTCTATGGTTTTTTCAAATCCTTCCGCAAATGCCACGCTGGGGGCCCAGCCAAGTTCATTCATCAGTTTTGATGCGTCTATCGCATAACGGAAATCGTGTCCGGCACGGTCGGTAACATAGGTTATCAGTTTTTCGCTTTCACCTTCGGAACGCCCCATTTTGCGGTCCATAATACCACACAGGGTTTTCACCAAGTCAATGTTTTTCCATTCGTTGTTACCTCCAATGTTGTAGGTTTCGCCGTTGCGCCCCTTGTGAAAAATCACATCAATGGCCCGGGCGTGGTCCTCCACATACAGCCAGTCACGTATGTTTTCACCTTTACCGTACACGGGAAGGGGTTTATTATGGCGAATATTGTTAATCATCAGAGGAATTAGTTTTTCGGGGAAATGGTGGCTGCCGTAGTTGTTGCTACAATTGCTGATGACTACCGGCATTTTATAGGTTTCATGGTATGTGCGCACAAAATGGTCGCTGCCGGCCTTGCTGGCGCTGTAGGGGCTGTTGGGGCTATACGGTGTGGTTTCTGTGAATTTTCCTTCATCGCCCAGCGTTCCATAAACTTCATCGGTACTCACATGGTAAAAACGCCCGATTTGCATATCGCCATGCTGTTTGAAAGCATTCAGCAGATTCACAGTTCCCACCACATTGGTCATCACAAAATCGATGGGATTGCTGATGCTGCGATCCACGTGGCTTTCTGCGGCAAGGTGCACAACTCCAAAAGGCTTGTACTTTTCAAAAATCGCCTGAATAGCCTCTGCATCGCGGATATCTGCTTTTTCAAACCGGTAGTTTGATTTTTCTGAAATGTCTTTCAGGTTTTCCAGGTTGCCGGCATAAGTAAGCACATCCAGGTTGATGATACTATATTCGGGGTGTTGGTTCACAAACAGGCGTACCACATGGCTGCCTATGAACCCGGCACCGCCGGTGATGATTAAGTTTTTACTCATGGTTTTGTTACAGATAGTTCGGTTATTTTTATGATCAGCGGGGAATAGGGTTTCACCAGATTCATGTAGCCCTGATCTCCGTAGCCATAATCGCTGGTTACCAGAAAAACCCCGGTTTCCCCTTCGGCCAAATATTGCAGCGCCTGATCAAACGCCGCAAGGTTATATTTGCCTTTGCCAATTTCCATCAGGTATTTTTTGCCTGTAGGTGCCGAATTGATGAGTAAATGCCCGTCAAGCGTTTCAACCTCGGTATGAAAGCTTGCCACATTGCCTTCTGTTAAGCGGGGTTGATTGGTTTTGTTCTCAATGAAATACTTGATAAACTTAGTTGAATCAAGCACCCAGTCTTTCGATATTTTGGCCGCATAGGCATCGATTTCTTTGTTTTCTTTTTGCAGCCTATCCATAAAACGGCGGTTCTGATAGCCTGAATACTGCTCGTCGTTCATTACTTTGATAATGCGAATAATAAATTTTGCGTTCTTACCCGAAGGCAAATTCATGATCTTCAGGTTACCACTAATGCGTTGTTTTAATGAATCGGTGGGTATCAGCACTTCCACCACTGAGCCGGGTGCACCATTTTGCATGGCGTCTTCCAGTTCGTTGCGGGGCTCTACGGGATACATCATGTGATGTTCCACACCTGGTTTGGCCAGATTAACGAGGGTGTCACCCTCGGGGCCTTCTAGCACATACTGAAATACAATGTGGTAGCCCGCTCCGGGCATTTTATCCCATTTTTTACCTTCCACTACCCTAAAATAACCGCCGCGTGTTGTTTTCTCCCAACCTCCCAGCCAGATGCTTAAGGGTTTGCGCAGAAAAAAAGCCAGCGAAGCCAGTATCAACAATGCGAGTGTTAAGGTTAGCCAGTGTTTTTTTATGAAATTCATATAGCCAGTAACGCTTCTTTATAGTCTTTTATCGTGTCACGGAATTTTTGCACCACTTGTTCCAGGGGTTCATCGCTGGCACCGCCTGATGCGTTTCTGTGTCCACCACCATTGAAATATTTGGATGCATATTCATTAACCGCAAAATCGCCCTTGCTGCGAAAACTCATCTTTACCAGTTTGGTGCGGTCAATGATGAGCACGCTGAGCACAATGCCTTTGAGGCCGAGCCCCAGGTTGACCAATCCTTCCGTATCACCGGTTTTCACATCAAACCGCTCTAGTTCTTCCTTGTTCAGGTAAATCAAAGCCGTGCGGAGTTCGGGAAGAATCTCCAGTTTGTGAAGCATGCAATATCCAAAAAGTTTTGTGCGGTTTGGCGTAAATACATCGTAGATACTCTCATGAATACCCACATGGTCGGCACCTTGCTCCAGCAAATCCGCCGCAATCAGGTGTGTAAGGCTGTTGGTGTTGCTGTACTGGAAGTTTCCGGTATCAGTCATCAGCCCGGTATATAAGCAAGTTGCGCAATCTTTAGAAACATGATCCAGGCCGAAATAATGCTTGATGAGGTGAAAAACCATCTCTGCAGTGCTGCTGCTTTTTGGATCCCAAAGGACAAACTGCTGAAAATGCTCCGGCTCTAGGTGGTGGTCTATCATCACCTTTACACCGCGGGCATTCTGCACAATTTTGCCGTATTCGTTTATACGGGAGAGGCTGTTAAAATCCAGGCAAAAAATTATGTCTGCTTCTTCAGTGATGGCCCTGCATTCGGCTTCTTTTTCTTCGTAAATCAGCACCGTTTCATTACCCGGCAGCCAGTGTAAAAAATCGGCGTAGTCGGTTGGTGTTATCACCTGCACTTCAGCCATATGGTGCTTTAGAAAAGCATACAATCCCAGACTGCTGCCCATGGCATCTCCGTCCGGCTTATGGTGGGTGGTGATAACCGCTTTGCGGTATTGTCCGCTTCGCAGGTTTTCAATAAGGGGAGCAAGGGTGTCGAGGCGCATTACGCTGCAAAGATAAACAACCTGGCGATGCGCAAACAGTGAAGAACTGCTTAATACCCAAACAACTCATTTAGTCCTAGCTCTACTACCTTTCCGTATTTCTCAAGATCCTTGCGGCTGATTCTATCCTTACTGGCCACCACACACAACGCCCATTTACGGTTGCTTAGGTGGTTTTTGTGGAAGGCTTCAATGTCATTAAGCGACAGGTTTGGAAGGGCTTCGTACAATGCTTTGTTGGCATCGGTATCCTGCCCCTTTTTGCGCAGGCTTATGTAGGTGCCAATCAGATAATCTTCGGTGGTGCGCGATGTTTCAATGCGGTTCTTCAGGCTTTCTTTGGCCAAAGCATACACATTACTGTCGGCCGGCATGCCATTCAGCAATTCGTTCATGGCGGCAATGGCATCGTGGAATTTGTCGGCCTGAGTGCCAATAAATGCCATGCTGGTGCAGTATTCGTCTTTCTCGTCGGGTATGCTGTATCCGGCGTAAGTGCTGTATGCCAGCGCTTTTGCTTCACGAATATTCTGAAATACCACACTGCTCATATCACCCCCAAAATACTGGTTGAAAGCTGCTGCAACAGGCTCTTCGGCGGCATTGTACAAACCATCGCGGTTTAGCCAGAAGATACTGGCCTGAACCTGCTTGTAATCGGCAAAAAACACCTCATTCTCTTTGTTTTCTTTGGGAATAAACTTTTTAGCCGGCTTGGTTTTGGCAAAGGATTTAGGCGCACCGTGAATCTGGTCCAGGGTAGCCAACAATTTACCTTGCTCTCTTTGTCCATAATACAGCAACTCATGCGAAACAACTTTCATTCCTTTAATCAGATCTGTCAGGTTTGCCGAAGTAAGTTTTTTTAGTTCTGCGTTAGTCATTATCCAGCGTGCAGGATTGTCTGCCCCATATATGGCATATGAATTCAAGCGGCTGCTGATACCACGGCTGTTGAGCTTGCTGTCTTCTCGTTTTTTCAGTTCACCTTCAATCATATCCTTAAAAGCTTTTTCATCGGCCAGGGGATTGTTCAACAAACCTTCCAATATGCGCAGAGCGGCGTCAAAGTTTTCTTCAGGGCCGGTTAAAGACACATAGGTTTCTTCATCGCCCACGCTGGTAAAAAAATTACAGCCCAGTGCATACATTTTTTTGCTGATCTGCTCTGCATTCATTCCTGGAATACCGGCATAGCGAATGTACTGCATAGCCAGCGGCAAGGACTTGTTGTGGTTTTTACCAAAAGCATACAAATACGACATGGAAAACAGGCGGTTTTCGGTATTTCTCACATAATGAACCGCAGCCTTACCCAGCGTGGTATGCACAATACCCTCTTTAACATTGGCGTATACAGGCGACAGTGACTGGGTTTCCTCTTGCAGCCATTCCGTTACGAAAGCGCTTTGCTTGTCGCGGTTCAGTTCCACACTGCTGATTTCGGGTTTATTGATTTTAGAAACCGTACTGTCGGTGCCCCTGCGTTTGAACACCTCCACCCTTTCGCGGTCCAGAAACTCTTTGGCTACCTCCATAATGTCTTCTTTGGTTAGCTGCTTCATGGCCCAGAATTCATTCCAGTGTTTCTGATAACCCTGCCCGTTGATGAAGCTTTCCATCAGAAAATAGCCACGATTTGCATTTTCCTTAAATTGCCCCAAGCGGCTTATTTCCTCATTGAGGATAATAGCTTTCACCAGACTATCGTCAAATTTTCCGTCGCGGATAAGCTCCATTTGTGAAACCAGTAAATCGCGAACCTGTTCGAGGGTCTGGCCTTCTCTGGGTTTGCCGGTAAGCTGAAACACGCTGTAATCGTTGAGTGTATTCACACCGCTGTTGGCACCCAGCACTTTCTGTGCTTTCACCAGGTTCAGGTCTATCAATCCTGCACTGCTGTTGTTTAATAGCAGGTCAATAAGCCTGGCGGCGCGTGCTTCGCGGGTTCCGGCACCAGGCATGCGGTATCCGATGGTTACCCATTCTGCATCGGGGCCAGCAACATCAAATTTACGGGGCGATCCATACGGCATCTCACCCTCAAATTCATAGGTCTTCACCGCCTTGGGCTGCATCCAGGCAAAATGCTCGGCAACGCCGTCTGCGGCAAGATCCGGGTCTATATCGCCGGCCAGGATGATAGCCATATTGTTGGGAACATAATACGCGTTAAAATATTCGCGAATGGCTTTCAGACTGGGATTTTTAAGATGCTCAACCGTACCGATGGTGGTCTGCAAGCCGTAATTGTGCTTTTTGAACAACTCACCCATGAGTTTGTCTTCAACTTTTTCACCATCGCGGTCCAGGCTGATGTTCTTTTCTTCATACACAGCTTCCAGCTCGGTGTGGAACAGGCGAAGAACCGGGTTGTGGTATCTTTCCGACTCCAGTTCCAGCCATTTGTGAAACATGTTGGTGGGAACATCGTTGATATACACCGTCATTTCATTGCTGGTAAAGGCGTTGGTGCCTTCAGCGCCCATTGCCTGACACATTTTGTCAAACTCATTGGCAATGCTCCATTTGGCGGCCAGACGGCTTACGCTGTCAATTTTTTTATAAATGCCTTTTCTTACACTTTCGTCCTTGCTTTGGTTGTATTGTTCATAGAGGGCATCAATCTGGTCCAGCAGGGGTTTTTCTTTGCTCCAGTCGAGGGTGCCATAGCGGTCAGTACCCTTGAAAAGCATATGCTCCAGGTAATGTGCCAGTCCGGTGTTGTTGCCGGGGTCGTTTTTACTGCCGGTGCGTACTGCCACCATGGTCTGAATGCGCGGTGTACGGGGATTTTTACTGGTGATTAGGGTTAATCCGTTTTTGAAAGTGTAGATCCGCACGTTCAGCGGGTCGCCTTCAAATTTGCGAACGGTCCATTTTTCGGTTTTTTCCTCGCTGTAGGTAGATACGCGATCCTGCGCAAGCAGCATATATGAAGCCAGAAACAGGCAACTGATTGAAAAGAGTTTTTTCATGGGTCTGCGAATTTACCCCAAATCAGGCAAAAGCCTTGCCATAATACCATTGCTTCGATAAAATGATGGTGTATGACGACCATCTTTGCGCGTATGCATTCGTTTTTAATACCTTTGAACTGCAATGCGAACCGGAATAGGTAAGTTCCTTGTAATGATTTTGCTGGTTTTGCCGGAAATATCAGCGGCTCAGGGCGGAAAAGTGCGCAAGCCGATTCGGAAAGGAGTAGTTATCGAAAACCGGTTCAGCGCATATCCTTCGCCACCGGCACCAGATTACATGAACATTAATAACTGGGCGGCGCACCCCGATAAAAAAGACCCCTCGGATGAGGTTCCCAAAAGTCTGGCAGGTGCGGAAAATCTTCAGGCTGGCGATGTTTTCTTCATTCACTCCACTTCCTACACAGGCAACAGTGGCGATTCTTTCCGCTGGAATGCGGATGTGCGTAACGAGAAAATCAATAAAGAAACCGACAACGGGTCTATTCGGTTTCAGGCCAGTATTTTCAACAACCACTACCGTGTTTTTGCCCCAAGATACCGGCAAGCGCATTATTTTATTTTTTTAACACACAATCTTTCCGATAAAAAACAAGCGCTGGATTTGGCGTACACTGATGTTAGAAAAGCCTTTCGGTATTACCTGGAAAACCACCGCAACGGCAGGCCTTTTCTGATTGCAGCACACAGCCAGGGCACCATTCATGCACATAGGATTCTGCGTGAATTTGTAGAAGGAAAACCCCTGCAGCAGGATTTTGTGGGTGCCTATTTACCGGGAATGCCGGTACCTTCAGATTCATTTACCTTGCTGATGCCCTGCAAAGACAGCACCGATTATGGCTGCTGGACCAGCTGGCGCACCTGGCGCTATGACTATGAACCCACAAGGTATACAGCCGTTTGCCACAACCCAATTTCATGGACAACCGATACGATTCAGGTTGATAAATCGGGGCACAAAGGCGCCGTACTACGCGACTTTAAAAAAACCAGACCTCAGCTTTGCGATGCCAAGGTTCACAATGGCATTTTATGGGTGCACCGCCTCAAATTTCCGGGCAGCCGGCTTATCAAAAACCCCAATTACCACATTGGTGACTACAACCTGTTTTACCTGGATGTGCGCGAAAACGCAGGACTGCGTCTGCAATCGTTTGTGAACAAAAACACCGCCCAAAAGATGACAAACAGCCTACCCAAATAGCCAAGTCACTAATTTTGCAGTGTGCATTCGGTTTATATCTCCACCGGCTCTAACCTGGGAAATCGGGAGGGCTTTCTTTCCAAAGCAGAGGAAGAGCTTAGCGCGCACGCCGGCAATATTGAAGCGGCAAGCCAAATCATCGAAACAGCACCCTGGGGGAATACCGATCAGCCACAATTTTTGAACCGTGTGTTGCAGATCAAAACCCAGCTGCCACCCCTTTTTTTGATGGAATGCTTGCTCGATATTGAAAAACGCATGGGCCGTAACCGAGGAGAAAAATGGGAGCCCCGCATTATTGATCTGGACATTTTATTTTTTGATAATCAAATTATCAATGAGCCCGGACTTTCTGTGCCGCATCCTTATTTGCATGAACGTGAATTTGTGCTCAGACCCATGGTGGAACTGGCGCCTGCTTTTGTGCATCCCGTTTTAAATAAAACCATGTCAGAACTGCTACAGGAACTCAACAATGCCTAAAAATTTACCCCCGTATTTGTTTCCGTCGGTTTCGTGGTTTTTGAGCGGAATAAAAAACGGTGAAATCCGGACGGCTTTGGGTGGTAATTTCGAAAAGCAGACATCACGCTCGCGTTATGCCATTGCCGGTCCTAACAGTGTTCAAACCCTTTCTGTGCCTGTGGTACATGGCGGCTCCAGACTGCTGTCAGAAACCCAAATCAGCGCACAAAACCCCTGGGTTAAGAAACACATCCGTGCCATCACCACAGCCTATGGAAACGCTCCTTTTTTTGAGTTTTATGATTACCGTGTTTTACCCTTGCTGAATGCGGAAACCATATCACTCAAATCGCTTATTGTCAATTCTATTGAATTTCTTCACCGTCAATTGCAGTGCCCTGTACCTTTGGTTTTTGTTGATGAATGGAATTTCATGGAACCGGAAATTATCGCACCCGCCTATCCTCAGGTTTTTGAAGACAGACATGGTTTTAGGAAGGATGTGAGTGCGCTGGATTTGCTGTTCAATCTGGGACCTGAGGCGACAGAATACTGGGATGATTTTCTGAAGTCTGTATAATCTGCTTTCGGTAGGGCGTGCCATAATCGCCCCGCAAGATATTGGACTGATGAATAAACAAGAGGAAAAGTACCGTAAATATAACTTGCAGTATTACTATCAACTGATGCCCATATTGAAATGTCCTGAAAACAATTACGGAAAGTGCTATTGAGGCCATGGGTAGCGCCCCAATCATGTAATGGGAACGCACCGGAATACCTGAAAACGTAATGAGCAGGCCCGGAATAATTACAAAAGCAAACAGCAAAAATCCGATGGGATGAGATGGCTTTATTTCCGAAAAACCGTATTTCACAGTTTTAAATATCCCAAACAACACCAGCCCAGCAATACCGCAGGCAAGTATCAGCGGTAAATACATTCCGGCAGGAAACGCCATAAATGTTTTCCATTCACCTGCGGCAAAGTAGTGCACATTGATGCCCGGGGTATCAGTTATGAGGCGCAGCCAGAATTCCAGTTTCAGAATGTTGCTTAAGTGTGATATTCCGCCTCCGCTGCTAAGCACGGCCAAAACCCAGGGAATACAGGGAAAGGCAGCCGGAATAGCTCCTGATAATAACCAAAGCCAGTGTTTTGGGGTAAGTTGTTTGAAAATGAGAACTGTCAATAAAAATCCACTCGCATAGAAAACCCCACTGAGGTGCAATTGTCCTGCAAAAGCGCAAAAAACACCTGTCAACACGAGTGCAGCCCAATGGTTTCGATACAGATAGCCCCACCACATTACCGCAATAAAAACGGGCATCAGATCTTGGGCCCAAATTTTTCGGGCAAACAAAACCGGCATAAGCGAAACGGCATAGATGGCAAGGCCCCACAACAATTTGGTTTTTACGGGTTCTTCATGGCGCAGGGCACAATACACCATAAGCGCCAGCGCAAGTACATTTAGCCATTGCACACCCATAGCCATAAAAAGCGGCGTAGGATGAATACCGTAAAGCAATGCAAACGGCCAGATGCTAAAGCCTGCATTGGGCAAACCGGCCCCGGTGGGCATTCCCATTAAAGGTAATCCGTTCTTCCAGGCCTCACCGGCCAGCCGAAACATTTCCTGCTCATCAAATTTCCACTCCATATCGGCAGGCCAGATGCAGCGCAGTATGGCTCCTGTGATAATGATAGCAATGGAAAATCTAAACGGCTTCAACAACCGCGATATTAGCTTTGATAGACACAAAAAGCCAAGGCTGTCGAAAAAATAAACAGGCAGTAGCATCGGTGACGTAACTTTGAACTTCGCAAATTCGTTTTACCTGCATGTATCTAACCCTGGATA
>VGGQ01000009.1 GCA_016868535.1 Bacteroidota bacterium
TGTAACTAATTGTTTTTAATGTTTTATCTATTTAACAGTACATTTTTAATGTAGGTAACTGCTTGCTTTGCTGCAGGAGTTTTATAGGTAATGGTTACCCTGTATGTACCCGCAGGGCATTCTAGAGATGCACATTTGCCAGTCCAACGGATTGCGGTGCTGTTGCTGACAAATACCTGTTTACCGTTCCTGTCGGTCACAACCTGATTAAACATAGCAACCTCGGGCAAGGTAATCACGAGTTCATCATTGAGATTATCGCCATTGGGTGTGAACACATCAGGAATGCTGAGACCTGCATGGCGCTGTCGCGTAACTACACGGCAAATACCTGAATCAATGCAGCCTGCTGACCTGAATACCAGAACTTTCACTTCATATTCCGCGTTCAAATCAGTGTAGGTATGCTGCACCGGATTTCCTGAGCCTGTCTCTCCGTCGCCAAACATCCATGAGCTGTAAGTTCCGGAAGAAATGCCTGCTGCTGCAAATGTCCAGTTATTATCCGAGCCGGATTGCAGGGGGGTAATTTTTAAATTTCTGCCGCAAGGGGTGGTTACAACTGTGCTGTGATCTTGAACGACAAGCTTGTCGGGCTGTTTTTCTGTCGGTGGCTGCAGCTGATTTGTTTGGTTTGTATGGCCTGTATTTTCGCCTGCACTAACGAAACCTGCAATGACAATAGCATTGTTATTTTCTGAATTACCAAGTATTTGACGGGTGGGTTTACCTTCAGTATTTTGCTTATTGACGGCCTCTGTTAACGGGGTAATTACCTCAATTTTCCTATCAGTAACTTTTCCCTCTTCCTGTGCCTGTTTTTGGGTCGTTTTTTCTGTAATTACAGGCGCCTCATTTTTACTATTGGACAGCACGGACAGAACAGCACCGGTTCCAATGACAGCAAGGGTAACCCAGGTCCATACCGATTTTACAATCACTATGCCCAAACTTGGGGCAACAGATACGGACACACCGGCAGAAACAGCCTCCCACACACCCGGCGGGGGTGTTATTCCACCGTCTTTCAACCCGTTGCGGAACAATTCGTCTATGGAATTTCGTTCGTTTGCCATTTTCTATCCGTTTCCGGTAAGTTTAGTCTGTAATATCCTTCTTGCCTTGAAAAGCTGGGTTTTACTGGTGTTTTCACTGATACCCATGAGTTCCGCAATTTGACCGTGATTGTATCCTTCAATAGCATACAGGTTAAACACGGTTCTGTAACCTACAGGAAGGGTTTGCAACAATGCAAGTAAGTCTTTCATGCCCAGTGCGGGAAAAACGGCGGCTTCCACACCCAGATTGGTATGATTTTCCAGTTCATCTGCATAGGGCCGGTGTTTTAGTTTTTTGATAAAATCGAGGCAGGTGGTAACAGCAATACGCCTGGTCCAGCCTTCAAAAGAGCCCTGAAACCTGAAATTTTTCAGGCTTTCGAACAACTTGATAAAGGATTCCTGCAACATATCTTTGGCATTATCAGTCGATCCGCAATACCGCAGGCAAATGGCATACATAACAGGTGCATACTTTTGATACAATGCTTGCTGGGCGAGGGCATTCCCCTCCAGACAGGCCTTGACCAGTTCGCTCTCCGTAATGTCCGCATTCAATGATGCCATGCAGGTATTTCATAGACCCTGATTATCCTATAGAAGATTTCCGGTATCAAAGGGTTGCTTGACAATAAAATAAATTTAAAATAGCCTGCTGATTTTGAAAGACAGATCTGTGAATATCATTTTCACATTGCCGTTTCTTTCAACCTCATAAATGGCTGCATCCAGCACATCGAATATCCCAAATATCTTTTTATTCGATAACAGTTTGCCTAGTTTTGTCACAAATTCCTTTTCTTGTTCATTAAGTCCGTTGCGCTCCCCGAGATTATCCATCACAGCAATTGCCCGCATAATTTCAATTCCGTACAGCAGAAGACCTTTGATGTATTCGCGTCCTTTACCGCTGATATCTTCAATCCATTTGGCAGAGAGAAAGAAGTTCTTTTTATAGCAATACAACATCCACTGCCTAAACGGCTCCATATACGGACTTTCTGAGTTGGAAGCCAGTTCGAGTGCCTTAAGTAAATCCCCTCCCGACATCATGGAAAATCGGGCGGCCTCCTCGGGCGTTATTTCCAGTTTTTCAGACAGATATGCAGTTAGATCCGATTCGTCTATAGGCGGAACGCGCAACATCTGTGTGCGTGAAACGATGGTACTCAGCAATTTATCAGGCTGGCTGCAAACCAACAAAAACAGGGTGTCTGGCGGGGGCTCCTCCAGAAATTTAAGCAAAACATTACCTTCCTTACCCAAAAATTCCGGCAGCCACAGCAGCAAAATCTTGTATCTGCTTTCATACGCCTTCATAGATAACTTTCGAATCAGAGCCCGGCATTCCAGAATGGGAATATTCCCCTGATTATTTTCGGCACTCAACAGCCGCATCCAAGCCTCATAGCTCAGATATGGCTCTGCCTGCAGTGCCTTTCTCCACTGAGGGTAAAGATCTACGCAGGTATCGCCGGAGCTTGAAGGAAAAGGAAAGGAAAAATGCAAATCGGGATGTGTGAAGGTCTGCATTTTACGACAGGCATCACATTCTCCGCAACTATCGTCAGGCAGTGGATTCTTACAGAGCAGATAAGCGGCAAATGCTAGGGCTATGGGCAAATTTCCGGCCCCGGACTGCCCCAGCACCAACTGTGCATGCGGCACACGCCCGCTTACAGCCATGGCTGTCAGCTTTGTTTTTAGCGGTTGTTGCCCTGCAATCTGCTTAAACTGCATTCTGTATTCTGGTTTTATGGTATCTCAGGATGAAAACAAAAACACATACGGAAAGTACCGCTATGGCTATTGCCTGGCTGTGGCTCAACAGTCCATTCAGCACAAACCCACGTTCCTCATCCCCACGGTATTTTTCTGTAAAAAATCTGCCGATGGCATACACTATGCCATAAGTAAGAAACAGTTGTCCATCCATCCATTTCTTTCTTTTCATAAACATCATCAGCCCAATAGCCATAAACAATATCATTGCGTCCCATAACTGGGTTGGATAGAGTGGTGTATCCAAAGGAGATGCGTGACAGTTAGGGTTGGTAAACACAATGGAAATAGGCCCGGTCGATACCTTACCATGGCAACAACCTGCCAGCAAACAGCCCAGCTTGCCGAATGCATGCACCAGGGCCCCGGCGATACCTGCATAATCAAATGCCACCCACGGGTCAATGGATTTCTTTTTAAACCAATATATGAGAACAGGCACGGTCAGCAAGAAAGAACCATAGAATACGAAACCATTTCCAATTGACTTGAAAAGCAATCCGGGATTGCTAAAATACCGGGTGGGATCTTCCAGCCAGTAAAAAATCTTGCCGCCTATAACAACCGAAGCGAAGCACCACAGAAACATTTCACTCACACCATCTGATTTCAAACCGTGTTTTTTCAGGCTGCCCAGCATATAAGCATATGCCAGCATCACGCCGATAAATATCATCAGTCCATAACCCTGAACAGTAAAAGGGCCGAGTGAGAAAATCTCAGGATACATGAAACAAAGATAAAAAACTAAGCCTTAAGCGGCAGTATATCTGCGTATTTTTTCTGCTGTTTCAGCAAGTTCTTCCTGCGTTGGCTTGAGTTTAGGAAGGGTGAAGTTTATATCCCCCACTTCGTTCATAGGTACCAGGTGAATATGTACATGCGGCACTTCCAAACCAATTACGGCAATGCCAATTCGTTTACAAGGTATTGCCATCTTAAGACCTGCTGCCACTTCCTGCGCGAATGCCCACAAGGCAGTGTAGGCCGTGGTTTCCATATCGAAGATATATTCTACTTCTTTTTTGGGGATAACAAGGACATGCCCATTTACCAGTGGCATCACATCCAGAAACGCCAGAAAGTCATCTGTTTCGGCAATTTGATGGCAGGGAATTTCACCCGAAACGATACGGCTGAAAATACTGGCCATAATTATAAAGTAATATCCAAAATTTCGAGTTTTACCTTACCTGCAGGCACGACAATTTCCACCACTTCGCCCTTGGCTTTGCCAAGCAAACCCGCACCGATAGCGCTTTTTACACTGATTTTGTTTTCCTTGAGATTGGCTTCCGTTTCACTTACCAGCTGATATACAGCCTCTTTTCCCACATTGTGATTCATTATTTTCACTTTGCAAAGAATAGAAACCTTGCTGGTATCCAATTGCGAGCTATCGATCACACGGGCGTTCGCAATCAATGTTTCCATTTGCCTGATTTTATCTTCAAGATGACCCTGAGCCTCTTTCGCGGCATCGTATTCGGCATTTTCGCTCAAATCACCCTTATCTCTTGCTTCGGCGATGGTGTTCGTTATACGGGTTCGTTCTTCTGTTTTCAGAAAATGCAGTTCATGCTTGATTTTCTCAAGCCCTTCTTTGGTAAAATATTGAATCTCGCTCATCGGTAACTTTTAAAAAAAGAAAGGTTGCACGGGTGTATTACATCGGTGCAACCCTGCAAAGTTAATAATAAATCTGTTTTCGCACTTATTCTTCGCCGCCTCCCAAACCTATTCTCAAACCGAACGAATGGGTTCCGTCAAATGGATTGGTAGCACGATAGCTGTAGTCAATGGAAATGATGTTTGACTTGGATCTGATATCATAGCTTATACCTCCGCAAAGGCCGGTAAATGCACTGGTACGGTTTTCCTTGTCAAACGCACCTTCCTGGTGAACAAATGCGGTTCTTAAAGAAATAAAATTTTTGTAAGTATACTCCAGGCCCAGCGTTGTCTGATTGGCTGTAAACGCGTGATTGGTAAAACCAAAACCAACAGTGAGTTTGTTGTTATAGGCATCTGCATCCTTGTCCAGACGTATGTCATAAGAACCACTGATATTCAGCAGGGAAGGCAATTTTATCTTATCCACCTTAGGCTGCATAGTCTTGGAGAAATCTCCGTTGGATATGATTGCTTTGTAGCTCAGTCCATCTCCCTGATGACGCATATCAGGTCCAATATTCTTCATGGAAACACCAAACTTTATGTCATTTTGCTTTATTTTATTAGAAGTTGGACGCAGTGTGGTCGTATACTGAACACCGGCATCCAGACTCATCCCCATGGCACGGGCATCGGGAATACCTTCATTTACGGCTCTTACTACCATACCGGCAGAAATGTTGTTGCTGAATGATTTGCTGTAAGCCAGTCCAATATTGGTCATATTTACCCTGTAATTACCAATTCCCCCGTAAGGATTGCTTTCTGTGGTTATTTCAATGGGTTTGATACCAAACTGCATTACGCTCACACCTAAAGTGCCTCTATCGCCGTCTTCACCCATCTTCTGGCTGAAACCGAAGTTGTTGATGGCGATTCCTGAACCTAATAGCCACTGGGTTCTATTGAAGGCCAGTTCTGTTTTGCTGAGACTGCGATCCAGGCCGGCGGCATTCATGTACATGGCTTCCACGCCGGTGATTCCGCCACCATTGGCCCATCCCCAGCCGCTGCTGCGGGCCCATCCGTTGATGGTAAGTTGCATGGCACCCGCCTGTCCCTGACGTTCAGGATTCCCAGCCTGCAAGGCTGAAAAACCTGCAAGCATGCCCAAGGTAATTACTGCTATATATTTAGTTTTCACTGTGTTTTACTTTTAAATTTTAATAAGTATCAAGATCAATGGCGTGCATAATACCGTACCAACGAACGATTTTCTCACCCAGTCCGGGGGCTTTCACGTGTATGAGGTAAAGACCGCTCGAGATAGGCACATTGTTACCGTTTTTTAAATCCCACTCATAATAGGTCTTCTCATCAGCTTTGCTGATTTTACGGATGAAGTTACCGGCCATATCATACACGGTTATGGTGCAGGTTGGCGGCAGGTTGGTTATCTTAACTCGGCTGTCAATCGGGCTGTTTTCATACTCGCTGTAGGCCCTGTAAGGGTTAGGCACTACATTCACCAGATCCAGGCTCTTTTTACCCACTTCCTTGTTTATCGTTGGTGCAATATCAGCAGCATCAAATGAATACATTGGACGTGTGTCGTTGAGTGTGCTGCCGGTGTTAAAGGTAGTGTATGCCTTTTGAATGTTAATCTTGAATTTCACATCGGTAGGCGGAACACCATTGGTCATATCATAGCCCGGCGCCATATACGTTGGGATTACCCACATAGCCTGACTTAGGAAACGGCGTTTTTCCAGTGTACCTGTAGGAACGTTTGCCAGACCGGTACGGAAGCGATTGAAGTTGCCATCATCTTCACCATAGTAACGTTCACCTTTGATAGCACGGTTTGTCATAGTGAGTCCGGTGCCGAACACATAAATGAAGTGTTTACCACCCAAAGCAGGATAGTTACCATTGTCGTTATACACCTTATCTGTAGGATTCCAAATCATATCACGGCCATTTTCACCACCCAGATAGCTGTCTTCACTAAAAGCGATATTCAATCTTTCACCGGTTTCCATATTGATGGCATAGCCGGGGAACCAGCTCAGACCGCTACTGCCGGACTGTGGATTCAGGTTTCTGTCACGTGAGGTACCGGCACGCATGGAGAACTTGTAGATAGAACCTTCGTTGCTATTACGAATTTCATCATCAGACATTTCAATTACGGCGCAGCGGGTCCATTTACTTCTGTCTTTTGTGATTACCAGTTCTATGCTTGCTATCTCAGACATTGGATTATCTGCGGAACCATTGCTGGTCCAGGCAAAGCCATAGGTATTGCGGCCATTGCTGGGATTGAATGCGGTGCGGGCGGCAAGCGCATAAGGCGCAATTCTACCGTTCCAGATTCTCTCGTATGCTTGTCCGGGGTCAAGTGCGTTTCCGCCAGCATCGGTAAAGTCATGTAAATGACCATCAAAGGTTCCGCCGCGTCCATTTGTGCCCGATCGTATCCAGTTTTGCCACAGCGCACCACTGGTTGCTGTGCTTTGCGCATCGTTGTCAACCACGGCTGTAAGCCACTGTTTGCCGTTATCTTCCCATTCCACAGACCATGAAACCATACTGTTTGATGGATCTGCTTCGGCATTCTCACCCGGATTTTTAACCTGGATAATTTCAATGCTTAGACCCCAGTCTGCCAGGCTCACACCAGCGTTGGCATTGTTAAATGCACGGTATTTGCCTTTGGCAGGATATTCGAATTTGCGGCCCTGCAGAGACTCAAACTTAGTACTCAGGGTAGTATCGCCTGCGATGGTATCGCCGGTTGTTTTGTTTACTAAGACCCAGTAGGAATTTGCGGTCATGGAATCTCGGAGCAAAGTTCCATTTGAAACCGTGCGCTCTTTGAAATAAAGTTCAAACTTGGCATTGGGCACTTTCATGGGATCAACCACCTTCACGGCTACCGGGCCCATTCCACCCATGTAGGTTGGGTTATTGCTGATGCCTGTGCTCATGATTTCATCAATGGTTTCTTTGGAAAATTCAAGTACGTTGCCACCATTGCCACGGCCTTCGATGCGTGTTAGCTTGGGGCCGCTGCCATAGTTACTGTTGAGGGAAGTACCAAAATTTTCTGGCTCGGTTTTGTGAGGAACTGCGCGGTAAACCTTGATATTTCTGCGGCCCGCAAGGAATTGATTGGGATCAGCCTGCAGAGGATCATCAGAAATAGTGGCATAGGAAAGCAGCATGTAATAGTAAGGCTTGAAGTCAACTAGGTCTGTATTGGAACCTGTGGCAAAAAGATCTTTTTTGATGCTGTAACTGTGCTGAACACCCTTATCGGCACCATCAACCTTTTCTATGGGAATCAATGTAGCCAGTTTGGGATCATAAACCTTGTTGATAATTTGACCGCGGTTGTTCTTGATATCGCACTGGAACAAAAGACGTGCTTTGTCAACATTGTCAAGATCGCCTGTGTTTACAGTACCATCCTTCAGCTGATAGATCATGTAACCTTCAAACTTGTAGGTTTTGGTCTGGTTGTTGGCATCTTTATATGTTTCCCGGTAGGCTTCCACCTTATCAGAACCGGTATTGAGCATTTTAAGCACCAGTTCCTGGTTAAGTTCCTGAATCTCCACGTCAGGAGCGTTGGGTCCATCCAGAATTTTAAAGTTGTTATTGAACAGGGTTTGGGCTTTGTCTGAAGCGAGTTTCAGCACATTTAATGAGCCGAGTGCACCGCCACTGGTAGTTCTCGCCCACACAACACCAACCGTGATGCGCTGCACCTGACCTTTTTTCAGTTCGAAAGGTCCTGTACTTTGTATAAAACGTCGGTCACCGGGTTTGTTGCCGCTGGATTTTTCAGTCCAGCTGCTGCCCGGATAATCGGGGTCGGTATTGTCTGGGAACATGTATTTTGCGGGTTGACTTCCACCGAAACCGGTTCCGCCGCGGGTAACGGTCTGTCCGCCCAGCCATTTACCCTGAAGCAAATTATAGAATTCAGGGGCCAAATCGGGATTACCACGAATTGGATCTGCGTCGTTGTTATAATACATGAAGTGACTCAAACCCATCTGATTGCCTGCTGTATCGGTAGGACCTTCAAAATAGTCAACGCCAACGGTAGGCGGATTCAAACCATACCCAAGCACACCTTCATCTTCATCATCACCATTATAGCAATATCCAAGGCTCCTGTTCACATCACAACCCACATAGTCATCGGCATAGTTACCCAAGTCGGCATCCACCCACTCTCCCATATAACAGTCGTTCAAGGTAGTGAAACCACGGTTAATGATTTTTGTGGTGTAAAAGGTCATGTTGTTTACCTCGTCATTGGTTGCAAATGCAAAACCAGTAGTCTGGCATTCAATACCAATTGGCTGACCTTGTGTTTCCGAGTGGATGTTTCCACGATCGTTGAAAACCCACCAGATAAACATATCGGGCTGTCTGTCAACACCATTCTCACTCACAGGGCGTCTTTCGTCGAGTACCGGGTGCTCACCTAACTCGGGTTCATATACACCATCGTTATCAATATCTTTAAATGGCGCCAAGTAACGAGCTTCGTTCCCTGTTTTGGTGGCGCGGTCTCTGCCTGCAGGCCACTCACGGATGTCGTTGGTCTGAGAAATAAATTTGCTTTCCTCAAATTGTTCAAGGTCATCGCGGGTAACCTTCCACATGCGGTTGTAGTTTTTGCAACGTGCGGGGTCTGTGCTTGCAGTTGAGGTATCCAGCGGGCCGGGCCAGAAATCTGAGCCTCTTTGACGGTACGTCATGGCAGCCAATTTAAGGCTTCCGCCATTGTCCTTACCACCAATCCAGATTGCACCGGAAAACAGGGCATGCTTACGAACCGCATTGGGATCTGTAATCTTGGGTATTTCATACTTAGGGTTGTTCAAATCCCACCACATATCACCGCCATTGAGCAACTTGGTTCTCACGTTATTTATATCAAGGTCTGCGCTGGTTGAGGCTGGTTCGCAGGTATTTGCCAGCATGGTGAGACGCTGATCGTCGTTCTGGGTTGGGCGCACCCTGAAGGTTCCCACAACAGGTCTGGCATTTGCAGCTGAAGACATTAGTGCAGCAGCAATGATCAAAATACTTTTCACTTTATTGGATTTCATCGGATTTCTGTAATTGAAGTAGAACATTAATTAAAATTCATACGTATACCAATACGGGCATTTCTGGGCGCCCCAAAATTGCCGGTTTGAGAGTTTAACAGGATTTTATATAGATCGTTGTAGCTCTGTGCGTCAATCTGGTTGCGCACCAGCAACTGACCGGCCTGCGAGTTTAGGAAGCCATCATCCATAGGCTGGCCTGTGAATGGAAACACACCCAAAACATTCTTGGTGTTGAGCACGTTTTGCACCCAAACAAACACATTCAGCTGCAGGGGATTGTCTTTACCTGAACGCTTCAGGCTAAAGCCTTTGGTAATATTGATATCGATGGTTTGCTGCCATGGCAGACGGGCACCAAAAGGAACACCTTTAATCTGCGCTCTGTCCACCGCACCAATCTGCACCGGGCGGGTAGTTGGTGTGTAAGGCGATCCACTGTAAGCATTTGCAATAATATTAAAGCTGGTAAATTTGAAAATCTCTTTTCCACCAACCACAGGGCCGGTATAAAGATTTTTCTTGGTTTTAAAGTCTTTACCACCGGCCCATGCCCAGGTAGCAGAAAGCTTCACGTTGTGGCGAATATCCAGTTCACCCAGCGGAATAACGTTTCTCAGGTTGGGCTGGTTGCTGGCAATAAGGGCAGCTTGTGAGTTGATATTGGAGCCTGTACCGTCGGCAAACTGCATCATGTAGCTGGCCAGCAGGCTAAGCGGTCCAATTTCCTCCATAACAAAGGTTCCGCGGAAACCGGTAATGGTTGCGAAATCGATATTACGGTAGGTGGTGTAAGTAACTGGAAAGCCTTGGGCTATTTGATACAGACCGAAGTCACGGCGAATTTCTGAGTAGGAAGCAGCCATCTCGAGACCTTTGTTTTTCTTGCGGCCAAACAGTTGCTTGTAACCCACTTCATAGTCGGTTTTTACACGGCTTTTAAGATCACCGTTTGATATGGTAGAACCCTGACGGTTCTTCAGGTAGTACAATTCGTCAATGGTGAGGAAAGAAGCACCTGCATTGGGTCTTTGTGCAAGTACATCATAACTCACATAGAAAGTTTTACGGCCGGGTTCCAGCGGGAAGCTGAACCAAATACGGGGTAGGAAGTTCAGTGCGGGGGTAAAATCGCGAAGTGCATCTTTGCCCAGCAACAGGCTATCGGTTTTGGTAGCTACCAGGTAGGGCGCTATACTGCCATTTGAAGTCTGGTTGGCCAGAAATTCAGGATTGCGCTGTTCACTTCCGTCCGCGTTGAACCAGCGATCACCATTGCGGTAACCCACAATTTTGGTTGGCGATTTTAAGTCGTTGACATATACCGCGTAATCACTGCCGATGTTATCCGGATGGGCCACATCAAGTCCATTGACTTTCTTAACCTCAGCCGCGGTGCGGATTGGATATAATGTATAAGGATCTTTCAGCACATACTGGTTGGCATCGTAGCTTTCCATACGCAGTCCAAGACGGAAAATCAGGTCTTTGAACTGGAACTGATCCTGCAACCAGGCAGCCATATAAACAGGGCGGAAAGCACCAATGGTGCGCATTGTGGGATTGTTTAGGAACTCTTCAATGGCAGGCTTTCTGAAGACCTTGTTGCCCATGTGGTCATAACCGAAATAGCTTACGTATCCATTACCATTGTTCAGCAGTTCGTCGGAAGTGAACATATCGATTGAGAAGGCACCGGGTTTGTAGCTGTTGATGTCCACAAATGTGCGCTCGTCCACAGGTTTACCGTAAACGTCACGGGCTCCCTGTGAAATCAATTTGTTTCGGAAGGAGCGGTCAAAGTTGCTTTGGTCGGCATAGTTAATAAGGCGGTTATAGCGAACCGTATCGGTAAAAACACCGTTGGCATCATAGCTGAGAATGGGGTTGTTGCGATCCAGTTCAGAAATGTGACGGTTCATCAGCTGCCCCATAAGAATCCAAAGGCCGTTTGCATCCAGACCATAACCACGTGAAATTTGCTGTTCGTAGTAAACACCCGCCTGTAAATCATGCGGTGTGCGCTCGCGCCCACCTACAGTTTTGGGTTTAACCTGCATCTGGCCGATGGCAAATAGTGAGAAACGCTGTGCCTGGTTTTTGTTGTAGGCGCTGGTTACACCGCCGGGTGTTCCCCAAAGAGAGTATACGTTGTTGGGATTGAATCCATTCATCAGACCCTGGCTTTGAAATACCTGAGAGGAATTTCTTACACTGAAACCACGGCTAGCATAGTAATCATATACATTTTGGGTGTAACGTGCTCTTGTAGGATTGAGATTGCTTGGGTTAAAAGTCATCAATGTATCTGCATAACCCACCAGCTCCCAGTAATTTCTCAGCTGAACAGTGTTTCCAAACTGGTCTGTTACCGTGCGGGGCTCTTTATTGGGATTCTGTTGTCCGTCATAGTTAGAGTATTGGTATACAGGCATTGGATATGACTGGAATGTACCTACATAGCCATAATCAAAAATATTGTTCAGGTGATTGGCATCGCGGCCCATGCCGGATACATCCTGATACTCAAGGCGTGCGGTGTAGAATGCACTTTTGATGCTGCTGTTTTTATCAAGTTTAAAATTTTGGGTAAACTGCAGGTAGCTTCGAAAAGTGGTATTGTCACTACGGGCATTGTTTTTGTAGTTCATGATGGAGTTGGTGGCCGCAATCCCCTGGCTGTAGAAATAAGAAGCGTAACCGGTAACTGTAATCTGGTTATTGGGACGGAATTCAAGTTTTCCGATAAAGTTACCTTGATACAGGGGTGAATTGGGACGTGCCTTCAGGCGCTCGAAATCGCTTTCGCGCAGGTAAGCACCACGATGTACAAATCCATTGGGAGTAATAATCAGCGGGTTCTCTTCCATCTCGCGCAGTTTGTCTTCTTTTACCACATATACACCTGTGCGGGTAGGAGCGGGATCTTTGAAATAACCGAGGTTACCATTCAAAACAAAGCCCAGCCTCACAAGCTCTTTGGTAGTGCCGTTTTCGTCTTTGTATTTTTTCTTCCACAGCGGACCTGAAACAAAACCTTCAACAGAATTGTATCCGAAAGGATCCAAACCCTGAGAGGTAATACCTTCTAGGGCAGTTACCAGTTTAGCGGTAGCACCGCGTGAGGTGTAGCTGAATGCTCCACCGGTAAGGTCACCATACATGGCGGGAATACCTCCGATATTGGCAGCGATGGCATCTGTACCCAAAGTGGGCAGGGCACCTGAGCCGATTACACGCATGCCATCAATGAATGTTCCGTTACCATCAGCGCGGGTACCTCTCACCGAAACACCCTGTCTTGTGGCTACTACTGCAGCGTTGGTTGCAATTACGGCATTCAAACCGCGCTGACTACCTTGCAGCAGTTGCTTGTTGGATACAGAACGTTCGTTTTTAATGAGATCCACGGGCGTTTTTTTGGCAACACCGGTAATAACCAGTGTTCCCATCCCTTGGGTAAGAGACACGTCTTGTTGGGGGTTAAGGCCTACTGAAAGAGGAATCTCGAGTTTTACGGGATTGTAACCCCCTTTTTCCACTTCCATTTCATAGGTCCCAGGATCCAAGGTCTGGAATACGCAGTAACCATCGCCGTCTGTGGTGTCTGTTTTTACCAGAATGTCGTTTTTAAACATTTTGATCACGGCACCCGAAACGTAAGCACCTTTAAAAGTCACCTTTACACGGAAGTCGGCAAAACTGGTCTGTGCCATGCCTGCTGCCGCACTGAGAGTGAAAATGGCTACAAAAAGAAATTTAAGTATAGTTCTGTTCATTTGTTTTTTTTCTTTGGTCGATGAAAGCCGCTTTTTCGTCCGGCCTTTCGATTGCAAGTTTACCCAAAAAACAATGATTTAACAAACCCTAGGTTAAAGGTTGTAAAAACCTGCATTTTTTCTGACAAAAAGTTTTTTTTAAAACCCAAAGCAACATTACCATAACAAAAGTGCAGGCTACTTTATGATTTCATGACATTCTTCGGCATATTTCATGAGCCAGTACTTCAGAAATTTTGCGGTAACTCTCGTATGTCCAACCACCAATGTGCGGGGACAATACGGTACGGGGACTTTGAATAAGCGCTTTGAACCATCGGTTTTCCGCTGTTGAGAACGAACTTAACTTCTCGTTTTCAAGTACATCGGCTCCAAAGCCGGCAATACGCTTATTTGCCATAGCTGCCAGTACATCCATAGTATTGACAATCTCTCCCCTGCTGAGGTTTAGCAAATAAAAAGGGCGTTTGCATTTTTCAATAAACACCTGGTTAACCATGTAGCGGGTTTCATCGGTTAACGGAACATGTAACGTAACGATATCGGAAGATTGCTGCAACTCATCCAATTTTACCTCTTTTATTTGTTGTGTCCCAAAATTTTGCTTGTACTTATCATAAACAATCACATTCACCCCAAAACTTTGAAGTCTTTCAGCCACGGCACTTCCCGTATTGCCGTATCCTATGATTCCTACTGTTTTCCCTTTTAATTCTGTTCCGCGGTTTTCTTTACGTTTCCAGATGCGGTTTCGAACTTCTGCATCAGCGCGGGCAAGGTTGTGTAAAAGGGATAAAAGCATGCCCAGGGTATGTTCTGCTACCGAATCTGCATTTGCCGCTCCGGCATTGAAAACATCTATCCCCAGCAAGTTTGCGGTTTTCACATCAATATTTTCGGTGCCAGAACCACCACGACCCACCCATCGCAATTGAGAAGAGGCCTGAAGTAATTCCTTGTCCACAGGCGTTTTACTGCGAATAATAAGTCCTTCAAAGCCTTGGCCTAACAGTTCAACAATGCGGCTTCTGCCTGCCTGCGGCTCATATACAAAGGCTACACCTGCCGCTTCCAGGGCTTCTGTTAGTGCAGGATGAAAATCATCTGCTATCAATACGGCATGGATACCGGAATTCATGCCCTGTTTTTTAAGAGTAATAACTTTTACGGTTTTTCAGCCAGCCGCTCTCTAAAGCGGAAACGGCTGTCGTTTCAGCAGATGACTTTCCACGCTGAAAAAAGGCTACAGCAGCCATGGCAGCGGCATTTTGCTCTTCTGAGGAAAGCGGCTCGCCTGTTTGCTCTTCGGGGTTGTAGTTTTTGGTTATAAAATGGGTATCAAAATTACCTGACCTGAAATCGGAATGATTAAGAACAAATTTTCCGAAATCCAGGGTGGTTTCAATGCCTGTTATCCGATATTCATCGATAGCCCGGATGAGCCTTGAAATGGCGGTTTCTCGGTTTTCACCCCAGGCTATGAGTTTGGAAATCATGTTGTCATAAAATATAGGAATTTCCATACCGGGCTCCATACAGTCATCCACGCGCACACCCGGACCTTTGGGAATGACATAATCGGTGAGGTTTCCCACGCTGGGCAGAAAGTTGTTGCGAGGATCTTCGGCACAAACGCGCAATTCCACGGCATGGCCGTTCATTTTAAGTTCATCCTGAACGAACCCCAGTGGGTAGCCTGCGGCAACCCTGATTTGTTCTTTCACCAAATCAAGCCCTGTTATACATTCCGTAACGGGATGCTCGACCTGCAGGCGGGTATTCATCTCCAGAAAATAGAAATTCCCGTCATCACCCAGCAGAAACTCAACAGTTCCTGCACCACTATAGTTGCAGGCTTTGGCCACATTTACCGCAGCTTCACCCATTTTATTTCGCAAATCCTGGGTAAGCACTGTACTGGGGGCTTCCTCCACCAGTTTCTGATGACGGCGCTGTATACTGCATTCGCGTTCAAAGAGGTGACACACATTGCCGTGTGTATCGGCCATAATCTGAAACTCTATGTGGCGTGGGCCGCTCACGTATTTTTCTATGAAAACGCTGTCATCACCAAAGGCGCTTATAGCCTCACTGCGGGCGGTTTGCAAAGCCTGTGCAAATTCATTTTCGACATACACCACACGCATACCTTTGCCACCACCACCGGCACTGGCTTTTACCAACACAGGAAAACCCACCTGCTTTGCAATTTGCAATGCAGCGGTGTCATCTGTAATGGCATTATTGATACCGGGCACTAGCGGCACACCATACTTTTCGACGGCCTGCTTGCTTCGGATTTTGTCACCCATCATATCCATACTCTCGGGAGACGGACCAATAAGTATTATACCATTCTCTCTAAGCAAACGTGCAAAAGTGGCGTTTTCGCTCAGAAATCCATAACCCGGATGAACGGCATCTACACCGGTTTTTTTGATTACCTCGAGAATACGATCTTGGCGAAGGTAGCTGTCGGCGGAAGCTGCAGTGCCAATGCAGTATGCTTCATCCGCATAGCGAACATGAAGGGCATTTTTATCGGCCTCGGAATACACTGCCACGGTGGGAATACCCAGTTCCCTGCATGTGCGCATTACCCGGATTGCAATTTCACCGCGGTTGGCAATCAGTATTTTTTTAAAAAAGGTCATTTCATGAATGTGCAGGGGCATTCAGCATGGGTAGCTTAACAAAGGCTTTTTCAGCATCTGAAACAGCTGATATGCCCCACCATCCGCCATCTGCCGTTGAAATATAAACGGCAAACTGCCTGAGGCTGGAATACAACTGAACAGCAAAACTGCCTTCCAGTTTTGGAAAGATTTCATTGAGCCTTGCAATAAGTTCACTTAGATATATATTGCGTTCATCGGTGTTTTCCGGAAGGGAAGAAATCATGTTTCTGATTTGCTCTTGCGCATTTAAATTCAAATGTTTATAAAGGGACCGCAGTTCATATCTTTCAGTTATTGTTTTAATGTGAATGAGTTCAACAATTCGCCTTTTTTCATCGGTATCGAAATGGCCATCCGCACCGGCAATGAGCAAGCTGACATATATTGGTGATTGTGCAACGATTCGCTGTTCGTCGGCACTAAGGTGTTTAATGAAATCTAACATTGAATCAGGTATTGAATTACCTTCGCGAAGGTAAAACAGAATTTCGGCATGCAAAATGGTATTCGAAGGTTTTGGATTTTAGTATCCCACGAAGTTGCTTCGGATTTTCGAAAGCCGTTTTTTCTGTCTGCCGCAGTGTTACAACTGCTAACCATAGGAATGTTTTGTTATCTGGGCAATCCAAATATTCAAATTAAGACATGGAACAGCCTGTTTTGGATTTCAATGATTTTTAGCACCTTTCAGGCTATTTCGCGCAGTTTCACCGGAATTTCCCGCAACAGATGGATTTACCTCAATCAGCTGGCATCACCATTTATGATTGTAATTTCCAAAATCACCTACAATGGTATGCTCATGGGGGTTTTCAGCCTGCTAAACCTGCTTGTTTTCTCCCTTTTGCTGGGCTATCCGGTGCAACACGGCATTGTTTACATGGTTTCTCTGTTTCTGACAGGTCTCGGCATATCTACCATTTTCACAATGATATCGGCCATAGCCAGCAAAACCCATCAGCCGGGAGTTGTGGCCCCTGTTTTGTCGCTACCTGTCATCCTTCCGATGATTCTGGTGGGCATGCAGGCCAGCCAAAAGGCACTTCAGCCCTTACTGGTTAGTTCAGTTTACAAAGATTTGTTGCTGCTGGCTGCACTCAATTTTCTGGTGCTGATGCTGTCAAGCATTCTTTTCATCCCGCTTTGGCGAGACTGATTTATTGATCACAGGAGATCCTGCATCATCAGTATCGCCTGATCAAGCCATGCATCTTTGGCATACATTTTCAGCCATTCCTTGCGCTGTGCTTCGCGGTTTGCATCGCCCTTCACTTCTTCCAGGTCTGATGCCAAAGCCTCGATAGTGCGGTTAATGGGTTTATAAGCACTGTCAGAATATAATTTTTCCTCATCCTTAAGTGTTTTTTGCTGGACCGTATATTTTATAAGGTTAAGGCTCCAAGTGTAGCTATCCCTCATAGCAGCAAGGCTTTTTGCCCTTTTCTGCACATTGGTAAAATGCGCTGAAGCTGATACTCTGCTTTTGGCCGCCTGCACAGCAGATGCAAATCTACCTGAATATGAAGCTGTAAATGGCGTGTAGGAAGCCGCTTTGATTTTGTCGTAGGCCAGATGGTGTTTTATTTCCTGCTCGCCCTGGGGAATTCCATCATAGATATCGGGAATAATAACGTCGGGAGTTACACCGTATAGCTGGGTTGTACCACCATTGATCCTATAAAATTTTTGTATGGTCACCTTGAGCTGCCCAAATCCTTTTGGGAAATCGGCAGAACTACCACCCCCAATAGGAATAAAGGTTTGCACTGTCCCTTTTCCGAAAGTGCTTTTTGAGCCCACTATCAATGCACGTTTGTAATCCTGCATGGCGGCGGCCAGAATTTCGCTGGCAGAAGCACTATACACATTGGTCAAAATCACAAGGGGACCAGTATAAACAATATTGGGATCCGGATCGCCGGCGGCGTCCACGCCTCCGTGCGGTTCACGCACCTGCACAATAGGACCATCCTTAATAAACAGTCCGCCCATATCAATGGCATCTGCAAGTGAACCCCCTCCGTTATTCCGTAGATCAAGCACAACGCCCTTAGCACCCTCATCCTGCAATTTCAATAGCTCCATATAGACGTCCTTAGAAGAGTGCCTGCCGCGGCTTTTTTCGCTAAAATCGGCATAAAAACTCGGTAGTTGAATAATGCCTATCTTCTTGCCTCCAAAATCAATAATGGCACTGCGGGCGTAGCTTTCTTCAATCACAACTACCTCGCGAATGATGGGAATTATCTTTACAATTCCATCCGGTTTTTTTACAGTCAGGCGTACTTCTGTTCCCTTTTTGCCGCGAATAAGTTGGATGGCATCATCCAGTTTCATATCCACCACATCCACGGGTTCTGCGCCTCCCTGCGCTACTTTGATGATGAGATCCCCCGCCTTGAGTTCACCCTGTCGGTAGCTGGCGCTGCCAGGCACAATGCGTTCTACCTTTATATATCCGTCTCGCTCTGAAAGTGTGGCACCAATGCCCTCCAGTTTTCCGGTCATGCTGATATCAAAATTGGCCTTATCCTCAGGCGGATAATAGTTAGTATGCGGATCGTACAATGCTGAAATAGCGTTGAGGTAAAAGGATATTTTATCGCGCTTATCCATTTTACGCCAGCGTTTAAACCAATCTGTACAAAACTTGCGGGTCTCCTGACGTGCTTTGGTTTCCAGGGTATCAAAAGGCTTGCCTGTGCTCTGTGCCGAATCTTTGGCATTGCGGGCGGTCTCTTGCTTTCGGTACAGCCTATCTACGGTCTGGTATTTAAGCCATAGTGTCCAGTCATCTTTCAATGCTTTCAAATTAGGCTGATATTTTTCGGTAGTTTCACGAACGGTATAAGTACCATTCTGTTCATAGTTAAAAGGCTTATACAGTGTGGCGTTGAAGTGGGTTTCCAGCACGGCAAGGCGATCCATGAGAATACTCCAGGCCGAGTCAAAGAAATCGTATCGACCTGCCTTAATCTGGTCATCGAGTGAATACTGGTATTTCTCCAGTTTTTTTATGTCTTCCTGGGTAAAGAAATGCTTATCATCATCCAGTTTTTCCAAAACATTATCATATAATTTCTTTGAAAACTCGTCGTTCACTCTTACCGGGGCATAGTGTTTTTCGGAAAGTATTCCGGTAACCCTCACCAGCAGAGAATCTCCGGCAGTAAATTTTTTATTGCTACAAAAAACCAGCAGGGTAAGTACCGTACCAACGGTAAAAAATGAAATCCAGGATTTTACTCTCATTGAAATATTTATTTTCTAATGTCCAAGCCCAGTAGATCGGTGCCCTGTTCAAAAATCAAATCAATGGGGACACCTGCTTTTTCAATTCCGGCCAGATCCAACTTCAGGGTTTCTGATATAACGGCATAGGTGTGGAGCATATTGGATACCCCTTCTTTATTTCCGTCGCCCTGTAAGGTAAGGAGTTCGGCAGCAAGGTTGCTGATTACCTTTTTCATTTGAGGCACATTCACAAGGTATTTACCTACTTTGTTGCGTGAGATTGCTCCTTTTGAAACAAGGGTGTTAAAAATAATCATGTTGGCTTTGCCATGAGCACTGGCGGCCCCAAAACGCACACTGCGGAAGGTTCCTGCCACGAATGTTATGTAGAAATCATCCACATTTCCCATCAATTCTCCGGATTCCAGCAGTTTGGTTACCATATACAAACCCAGCACATCGGCTTTGCATTCTTCAATAGGTGAAAATCCGGCACCCAGAGCTTCGCGAACCGTGCCTTTGCCATTCACGGTGTTCTTCACACCCAGTCCATGGGCCACTTCATGAAACATTACATTGTTGAAGAAAGCATCAAAGTTAACATTGGCGGCCTGCTGCTCGCTCAGCATAAGATTGGCAATAGGTTTTACCATGTTGTCAAATTTTGCCTGCATTACATTTTTCAGCTGAGAGCGGCGCGTTCCGTATTCCTGCTGCAGGGTTTCGTCGTTGGGCAAATTCACGGCAATGGTTTTGCTACCGGCATTGTTGTGTCCGGCGTAGTAGACCACGTCAAAAACAGCCAGGGAACTTCCGGGTTTGAGACCATCCGGCGCTCCGGGCGGGGGCGCTTCCACCACAAGCAGTGCATCATTGGAGCCTGATGAAGGCAATGGCTGGGGTGAATTCATGGCCAGTGCAGGCTTGTAAGGCGCATCCACGGGCAGACTTTGCTGCAGGGAGGGCAGCAGTGATACGTATTTTTCCAGTTTTTGGGTCCATGCCATATCCCGTATCATCACATAAGATTCAAAAGCCGTTCTGGAGCCTTGAAATTCATCTTCGTAATTTTCTATGGGACCTATAATTATGTCAAGACGATTGTTCAGTAAACCCAGCCAGTGAATATCGCTGTTGTTATAGTTGCTTTGCATCAATGCATTACAGCGTTCAATCAGAAAATTAGCCAGACGATCGTCTTCAGCTCGGATGGTATTGGCGGCCTGGGAAAGGTGCTTCACCATCTCACGAATTTTTTCTTCATATACCGTGTGATAGGGAACTGCAACAAGGTTACCGCCATAATTGCGCTGCACAATAGTGTAAGGATTGTTCTTATCAGGATTATTCCATTTTTCAAATTCTTCTGCCGTAATATCTTTTGGATAAAAATTGGCACCTTTGGGTTTTTCCCCTACTCCCTGAACAAAAGGAGTGTTGTCATTGAGGCGGTCCCATGGACCATAGTTTAACATAATGAACTTAGCAAACGTATCGTTCTTCACATTATCAAGCAATATTTTTTTGTCGCCCCAGGCCTGCAGCCAAAAAATTTCATCAGCCACTTTGGCGGCATCTATCATGTGACGCAACGTTTGTTTTTGAACATCCGTAAGGGTTGAGATATCCGCTTTAAGTGGCAAAGACTTGTAGGAAGCCAGACTTTTGGCAACCGGATAATCTTTAACGGCTTCGGTATTGATGCGATTTGCTTTAACAGGGTTGGACTTTTGTGCCTTTGCACTTAAAATTCCAAAAAAGAGGATAAAAACCAGAATTCTATATTTCATACTGTAAGAACTTTCAAATATCGTGCAAATTCAATTTGGAAACATTGAATGTGGTTAAATTTGGTTTAAACGACCCTAGCTAGGGTCCGATGAAAAAACCAATAACCGCTACTTTTGTTAGATTTGCAGCATGTCTGTATTCTGTTTCACCACCGGCGTTTTATGCCGAAAAACTTTTGCAAACACAGAACCTAGGCTCGGACAGAAATTACAGCATGGCGAATCTCAGGCACGAGACATTGGCCTCTACATACCAGAATTCAGCAAGCCAACCGGCAGATATGTTTCCAGACTGTTTCTGCGGGTTTTTAACGCATTGCTGCGCAGAGGCAGCCTAGTTTTTGTGGGCAATCCCTGCACATCGGGCATGTCTGTTTTTTACCATGACCGCGAAGCCGAAATAATATCAGCCTTGCAACTAAAAGAAATCCAAATAGTAGTGTGTAACTTTTGGGATACACCCTACACACAACAAGGCATTGTATTTAGGGCAGAACCTTTTATGCTTCTAAAAATTCGCCCTGAATGGAAAAATATTGAGGACTATAAACAGGCTATGCACAGCAAATACCGGGTGCGGGTAAACAAGGCGCTGAGCTGCAGCCGGCACCTCACTTCCGAATGGCTCAGAGGCAGCGAACTGGATGAAGAAAATATTAGTGTTATGGCCAATCTGTTAGCCGCAACACTGGCCCAAAAAACCCTTGCATTGCCATCCGATTTGAGAGGTCTTATAAAAGGCTTTTGCAAAGAATTTGGCAACGCGTATCAGACTGTTTTTTGCCGTGATGGAAGTGGGAAAGTGGTGGGTTTCCTAAGTGCAGTTATAACCGGGAAAAAAGTTTTTGCCATGCATATAGGTTACCTGCCTGAAGATGCCAGAGCTTGGCATCTGTATCAAAGGCTGATGATAGACTTGATTGAAAAGTTCACGGGCAGCGGCATTACAGACATACAACTTGGAAGAACAGCCACCGAAATCAAAAGCACGTTGGGCGCAGAACCTCAACAAAACAGCATAACGATATATACCAAAAGTATAGTCTTGAAGTATGTACTGAAAATCTATAAACGCTATTTTTTCAACCCCAAAGATTATATATTGCGCAGACCTTTTAGGGAGAACTGATTTCAAATAAGCTGCTAACCGACCAGAATGGCACCCGCTATTTCAAGGTAAAAAACAGCTGGGGCAGCGGCAATAACTGCGGAGGTTATCTGTATGTCAGTGAGGCCTATTTCAGGCTAAAAACGATTTCTATTATGCTGCACAGGCAGGGAATAGACAAAAAAACAAAAGAGCGGCTGGGACTGGAATAGGCATAAAAGTTTGCGGTATATTTGTTTTTACAGCACAATGCCACGGGGTAATGAGGCGTTATACATACATGAATAGTCATCGTTTGATTCTCGGATTAATCGGCATTTCATTGCTGATAACAACCCTGAGCGCCTGTGGAGCAAGCCGCAGCAAATGCAACACCAAAAACAAATTCCGCACAGAAATGGGCTGGATGTAGGCATGCAGCATTAATATTGCGCCCATGCAATTCAAGGTAATGTTTGTTTGTCTGGGCAACATTTGCCGATCTCCGCTTGCCAAAGCCCTATTTGAGAAACATGAGTATGAAAACGGGTTACAAAACCGGTTTTACATTGACAGTGCGGGAACCAACAGAAACCATGCGGGCGAGGGAGCCGACAGAAGAACCCTGTTGAATGCAAGAAAAAACGGATTGGTTTTTTACCATGAAGCCAAACAATTTAAGCTGAGTCATTTTGAAACCTTTGATTTGATTGTGGTGATGGACCGAAGCAATGAGAATAATGTTAAATCACTGAGCGCAGATATGGAACTGCACAAAAAAGTTCATCTGATGCGCAAATGGGACATCCATGGCACAAATGAAGACGTGCCCGATCCCTGGTATGGCGGACCGGAAGGCTTTGAAGAAGTTTTTCAGATATTGAACCGCAGTACTGCCGCCCTGCTGCGTGATTTAGCGTTTGGCTGACGTTTTTTTAGACTCCGGTGCAGCAAGGTCATCGGCATTTGACTTACCTATAAACAAAAACACTATGCTAAAGGCAAGAAACCCCAGCAACTCCCATGAAATTTCTTTTTTTGTGGTAAAAACATGCCCGCAGGAAAGCACAATAAGTCCGGCTATATTCAACAGGCACATGCTACCGGTATTGAACAGAAGCGTTCTTTTGCCCAAATACAACAGTCGAAGGGAATTGAACATATTGGTTAAGCCTACCAGAACCATTAGGATGCCTGCATAGGACCAAATGCCGCAGTCGAGCAATGAAATGCCTCCTAAAAGCAATAAAAACCAACCCAGGTTTAAGGCATATTTTTGAAGCCAGTTCAAGTTCACAAAGCAAAAATAAGCAATATCTTTCGGAACAATACACCAGGTTTGTAGGAGATAACCAAAGGTGAGTATCTTTGCGTCACTATTTCTAATGATAATCGGAGTTCCAAAAGAAATTAAAAACAATGAAAACCGTGTAGCTTTGACCCCAGCGGGCGCAAACGAACTAGTAAAAAACGGCCATACTGTATATATTCAGTCAAGTGCAGGCAATGGAAGCGGTTTTGATGATGCTGAATACACAGAAGCCGGTGCGAAGCTGCTCCCGACTATTGAAGAAGTTTACGGCGCAGCCGAAATGATTATCAAAGTAAAAGAACCCATTGAGAGTGAATACAGCCTGATAAGGCCAAACCAACTGCTCTTTACCTATTTTCACTTTGCAAGCTACGAGCCTCTCACACACGCCATGATTAAAAGCAATGCAGTTTGTCTGGCTTACGAAACTGTAGAAAAAGCCGACCGCAGTTTGCCCTTGCTGGTTCCCATGAGCGAAGTAGCAGGCCGCATGAGCGTGCAGGAAGGCGCCAAATACTTGGAAAAACCCATGGGTGGACGCGGCATTCTGCTGGGTGGTGTGCCCGGTGTTAAGCCCGCTGAAGTTGTTGTTCTTGGAGGTGGTATTGTAGGAACACAGGCCGCAAAAATGGCTGCAGGTATGGGAGCGCACGTAACCATCATGGACATAAGCCTTCCCCGTCTGCGTCAGCTGGATGACATCATGCCCGCCAATGTTGATACACAGTTTAGCAGCAGCTACAACATTCGTCAGGCAGTGAAAACCGCAGATCTTGTTATTGGCGGTGTATTGATTCCCGGTGCCAAAGCCCCCAAGCTCATTACCCGCGACATGCTCTCCACCATGCGCAAAGGCGCGGTGATTGTGGACGTTGCCATTGACCAGGGCGGTTGCTTCGAAACCAGCAAACCCACCACGCATGCTGAGCCTATCTATGAAGTAGATAATGTAATTCACTACTGCGTAGCCAATATGCCCGGAGCGGTACCCTACACCAGCACCCTGGCTTTGACCAATGCTACCCTTCCCTATTCCATACAGCTGGCAAATCAGGGCTGGAAAGCCGCCTGCAGCAAGAGTCAGGAGCTTTGCCTGGGTCTGAACGTGGTGAATGGCAAGGTTGTATACAAAGGCGTGGCAGAGGCCTTTAACCTGGAGTATACGCCGGTTGAAACGGTGTTGAATTAATAAAATGCCTTTAATACATAAAAAAAGCGGCATTGGCCGCTTTTTTTATGATTAAAATTAACTTAGTCATCGTAGCTGCCATCTTTAGGCTGAAGATCGCGCATCAGGATTCTAATAAAATCTATGAAAGTCCAAATTCCTAAGCCGCCGAGAGTAAGCAACTGAAGAACACCCTCCAGGGTGTAACCCAGGTAAAAGCGGTGAATGCCTATACCACCCAAAAAGAAACACAACAATACTGCTACCATCCAGCTCTTAGATCCGCTATTCTTGTCAGAAGCAGCATCCGGAGACTTCTTTACAGCCTTTTCAGCGAGTGTTTGCAAAGATTTTACGGGAGCAACAGAACCCTGTCTCTTAGCAACATGCAGCTTGGTTGCAATGGTCTTAGATTCAGCAACTGAAACATTGGAAGACACGGCAGCTGTGCTTTCAACGGAGGCGGGAACAGAAACCACCGATGTAGCAGCAGGCATTGCCTCTTCAGGAGCAGCAACATCCTGAGATGCCATGGTTTTGGTTTGCTTTGCCTTGTGGGAAGAGGCGAAACCCGATTGAATTCCGTAACCTGATTCACCACCACGGGTGATTGCATTTCTTTCAACGGAACAAGAGATGAACACGGTGGTGGCAGTGAGGAACAGTGCGAATTTGGTAATTACTTTTTTCATAGTATAATTATTTGGTATTTACGAAATTATGACATTAACCCTGCATTTTAGTCATTTTTCTAATGTTCTGTTATGGACATATTTTGAACAATTAAAACAAGTAAAATAAAAAAAGCGGCTCTTGCCGCTTTGGGGAGTGGTTAACGGCTGATTTTAGATATCTTCATAGATACCACAGCATGGCTCCAGCTTTTTCATGATGATGCGCACCAGGTCAATGAGCCACCAGATGCCCAAACCTCCCAAGGTAAACAATTGCACCCATCCCTGCCAGTTGTAGCCGAGATAGAAACGATGCAATCCCAATAACCCAAAGAAGAAGCACAGAAAAAGTGTCAAGTACCAACTTTTGCTTTTACCTTTAACCCCATTTGCCACAGCCGGTGCCTGTTTCATTGTCTTTTCGGCATGCAAAGATTGCTCAGCTTTTTGGGCCGTTTTGGAAAATATATTGAAAGCGGCAGCGATGCCACGGTTAGAAACTCCAGTATTTGAAACACCCACTGACGATACCTCTATTTCCCGGTTAACAGCGGAGCTTTCCATATTTTCAGCAACGGTAGCATTTTCTGTTTGAAGTGTATTTTCAGCGGTGGCTGCCATGGTCTTACCGGTTTTCATGGTTGACTTAGGGGCTGTGGAGGCCTGAGATCCGATGCCAAAACCGCTTTCGCCGCGTGAAACTGAATTTCTTTCCACCGAACAAGAAAATAGAAACATAGCCATTCCGAAGAAAAGGCTGAAAGTTTTTACAGTATTTTTCATGCACATTATTGTTTTACACTACAATATTAGGGTTTGCACACCAAAGATGCGCAGATTTTTTTTCAAACAATATTTTTAGGGGTAATATTGGGTTGTGAAATACCTTTGCGGCAAGGATGTCATCAACCCCCAACCACCGCATATACGGAGATTCAGGCCCGGCAGTTTATATCTTGCATGGCATTTTTGGTATGCTGGAAAACTGGCATTATGCAGCCGGAATACTGAGTAAAACCTGCAGGGTAATAACCTTTGATGCACGCAATCATGGACGCAGTTTTCATGATGATGATGCCTCATTTGAAGCCATGAGCCAAGATTTGCGGCAGCTTATGGTGCACCTTGGTGATGATAAATCCATTGTTATCGGGCACAGCATGGGAGGGAAAACCGCTATGCTATTTGCAGAGCGCTACCCTGAAATGTTGCAGGGCCTTGTGGTGGTTGATATCTTACCCAAAGCATACCATCCAGGGCATGGTGATTATTTCAGGGCGTTTCGTGAAATTGATTTCAGCCGGGTTCAAAGCAGAAAGGAAGTAGAAACACTTTTTGAACCCTATGCACCCGATGCTTTAGTGAGGCAGTTTTTGCTTAAAAACCTGGGACCTACAAGGGGTGGTGGTTATCAGCGTAAAATAAATTTAGATGCGCTGGAAAAGCACTACCCGCATATAATCGGTGATTTACACCTTTCGAAGGGATATGCCGGTCCGACAGTCTTTATTCGTGGTGAAAAAAGCGGATATATCAAGGACACAGATATGCCCCATATTCTCAACTTTTTCCCGAATGCCTCACTAAAAACAATAACCGGTGCGGGCCATTGGGTGCATGCAGACAATCCCGCTGAATTTATATCTGCCATATCTGACTTTATTGTTGCACATTCAGCGGTATAAATCGCGTAGATTCGCAACACGAAATGCGGAACCTGTTTTTAACATTCCTGATTCTGCGCTCTGCAACGCTGCAGGCACAAACTGTGCAGGGGCCTGCGCCTGAACCCGGAAATGGATCATTTCTTTTATTGCGCGTTGGCGGTGGCTTTTACATTACCGGAGCCGATCTGGCCGATGGATTTCCGCAATTTGCTAGTCTTCCCACAGGCCTGTATTACAAATCGGCTAAAAACATTACCCTGGGCATCAATTACACGCCTTTTTGGGGAAATAAAGTCAGCTATAACAACCTGTTTGGCGATGTGCTTGGTCCAAGCGGAGAAATTCTTGATCAGAACGGCTTTCCTACCATTATTCGCTACTACATGCGGGGAAATTCCACTACTTTCACCGCAGGAAAACTATTGGGCGGTAAGCCCGGAAAACCCGGACAATTTGAAATTGCGCTGGGGACAGGGTTTATGCAGCACTACGTAAAAATGCAGTTCGACGCGGGCAGAACGCCCCAGCTGGAAGGTGCTTACGCTAAGGGATATGACCGCCTCACCAATGGGTTGCAGTTGGTACAGCATTTTCGCTGGCATTACCTGAATCCTGAAACCATCAGTTTGTTTGCGGGACTGGATGTTGCTCAGGGTTTTACCAAAAATCGGCGCAGCTGGAACTACGGCAATCGGGGTCCCGATAAAAGCACACATTTTGATTTTTATACCGGTATTTCGGCAGGCATCATAATTCCATTGAGCCTGAAGTCGCAGGCACAGGACAACCCCAAGTATTTTGAGTGATGTTGTATCCATTGCTGATAACACTTTATTTAATGGGTTTAATTGTTGCCTCTCCATTTCACCCAAAAGCAAGAAAAATGCTGAAAGGGAGATGGCAGTGGCGTAAAAGAATGCGACGCGCCCTGCCCAAAAAAACCGGCAAACGAATCTGGTTTCACTGCGCTTCCCTGGGCGAGTTTGAAATGATAAGGCCCCTGCTTGACGCACTCAAAAAAGAACAACCCGACACTTCTGTCGTAATTTCTTTTTTCTCGCCTTCAGGCTTCGAACAGTGTAAAAATTATACTTGCGACGGAGTTTTTTACCTACCCCTGGATTTTGAGCGCAACGCCAAACTCTGGTATCGTTTTGTACAACCGGACATATCGGTATTTGTTAAGTATGAATTCTGGCTGCGCTACATGCAGCAGGGATTAAAATATGGCTGTAAAATGCTGGCAGTGGGTTGTTTATTCCGTGAAGAGCAGTTTGTTTTTGAACCCTGGGCCAAGCAATGGAAACGCTGTCTGCAGGATTTTGACCGGGTTTTTGTTCAAAACGAACAAAGTGCCGAAAAAGCGCGTGCTGAAGGTTTACGCAATCTCAGTATTAGCGGAGACACCCGATTTGATAGGGTATTGGATGTAATCCGTGAGACAGTGTCTATGCCTGAAATCGAATCGTTTAAAGGGGAAAACATCCTCTGTGTAGCAGGCAGTTGCTGGCCACCGGAAGAAAAACTGCTGCAGCAATTCTTTGAAAGCAACGGAATGCCTGTTAACCGTAAATTTATTCTTGTACCTCATGATATCAGTAAAAAACACATACAGGAAATTCAAAAACGATTTTCGGCATATCCCCATTTAACTTATAGCCAATGGAAAAGCGGTGCAGATATTTCCAAGGCCAAAATACTTATAGTGGATTATATCGGTGTTTTGAACGGTATTTACGCCTACGCAGACATGGTCATCATTGGCGGTGCTTTTGGCAAAGGCCTGCACAACATGCTGGAAGCAGCTGCGCGGGGTATTCCTATATTATTTGGTCCCAAACATCAAAAATTTCCGGAGGCGCAGGAAAGTATAGAAGCAGGTTTTGGATATGAATGTGAGGATTATAACACTTTTGAAAAACACCTGAGAAGCGGGTTGGGTAATCCGGAATTCAGGGAATACGCCGGCAAAAAAGCCAAACAATATATCGCTTCAAAAGCAGGCGCCACAGGGCATATAATGGAATACCTGAAATATATTATTCAGAAACCATAGTTACATTATTTTTCTTTTTCTGAACCATATAAAAATAGCGATACAAACTATTGCCATGAATGATAACGCACAGTAATATCCATTTTTCCATAACAGTTCAGGCATGTATTTAAAGTTCATCCCATAAACTCCAACAATAAATGTAAGTGGCAGAAAAAATGCCGAAAATATTGTCAATAATTTCATTACATCATTTGTTTTTCGGGAATTAATTGACAAATATGTATTTAATAAATTTATCGAATTTTCCATGGTTTCTTCATACCCCAGTATCAAACCGAACAACTGGTCTTTTACATCCTGAAAAGCTGTCTGGTGTTGATTTTCAATTTTTATTTGATTAAGTACACTTTGTGAAATCTGCAATAATTTTTTTATAACCCGGGTTTTGCTTTTATGAAAATATAAATCTTCTAATGATATGCGGGAAAAGTTTCTCAGGAAAATAATCTTTTCAATGTTATCTACTTTGTCTGATAATTGTTTTAATGGTGCATCATAGGTTTGAAAAATACGGCTCATAATCTCAATTACAAATGCCTCAGTGCTTTTCATTTCCTCGGTAAAAGGTTTTTCCATAAACGCAAAATGATGTCGGCAAATGGTGATTACTTTTTCGGCGTTGTAGAAGAAAGAAATCTTGCCTGAAACCTGACCTACGGTATTGTTGCGCTCCGGGACCTTTGGCAACAAAGCACGCAAAATTAAGAAACGATATTTTTCCTGATACTCAAATTTGGGAAGGTGACCGGGCTGCAAACTATCTGTGAGCTGGTAATCGTTCAGGTTGTAATTTTCGGCAAACCGTTCCATGTTTTGCAAATCGGGATTGATAATGTGAATCCAGGTGAAACCGGAAAACGCCTTCTCTGTAATCTGCTCGGGATATTGCATTGCACATGCAATTAACACAAAAAAAGTATAGTAAGGGTAGCGTTGTGTATTAAATTTGCAGCCATGTCAGCAGCCATAGAAACGGATATCATCATTATCGGTGCAGGACCGGTGGGTTTGTTTACGGTTTTTGAGGCGGGTTTGCTGAAATTGCATTGTCATCTCATTGACGCTTTGCCTAAGCCCGGCGGGCAATTGACCGAGATTTACCCCAAAAAACCTATCTATGACATTCCCGGATTTCCTTCGGTGCTGGCCGGCGATCTGATTGAGAACCTCATGGAGCAGATTGCGCCTTTCAAACCCGGATTTACACTGGGCGAGAGGGCAGAAAAAATACATCAGCTGGAAAACGGACATTTTGAAGTTATCACCCACAAGGGCACAGTGCACCGGGCGCCCAACATTGCCATAGCCGGCGGCCTGGGTTGTTTTGAGCCCCGCAAACCTCCGATTCCAAACCTGGAACAATACGAAGACAATGGTGTGGATTATATCGTGAAAGATCCTGAGAAATACCGGGGCAAAAAGCTGATGATTGCGGGTGGTGGCGACAGCGCGCTAGATTGGAGCATCTTTTTGGCCGATGTGGCTTCTAACGTAACGCTGGTACACCACCGCACCGAATTCAGGGGCCACCCTGACAACGTACAGAAAGTGCTGGATCTGGCCGGCGGCGGCAAAATCAATCTGATAACAAATTGCACAGTAACCGAACTCAGAGGCACACCCGCACTGAAATCGGTGGTGGTGATGCGGGAAGGCCAAGAGGATGCTGTGATTGCTGCCGATTACTATCTGCCACTGTTTGGCTTGTCGCCCAAGCTAGGGCCTATTGCCGACTGGGGTTTACAGGTAAGCAAAAACGCCGTGGAAGTAAATACGGAAGACTACAGCACGCAGGTTCCGGGCATTTATGCCGTGGGTGATATCAATACATATCCGGGTAAATTAAAGTTGATTCTGTGCGGTTTTCATGAAGCCACGCTGATGGTGCAGAGCGCGTTTAAGCGGATTTATCCGAACAAGAATGTAGTGCTGAAGTACACCACGGTGAGCGGCGTTCAAGGCTTTTCGTAGGTTCGACCTCCGGGGTCGTTGGCTTGTGGTGTGGGCCCACCCGACGCTGACGCATCGGGTTATTAATATTTGACTCCTCCGGAGTCAGATGTGGTGGATTCACTAATTTTTTCGGGAATTTTTAATGAGATGAGATTCATCATCAATCAAACCCATTTTGTACTGAAATATAATGCCCAGTTCATTGCTTTTATTTATCCATTTTTCAGCATTGGGACCTTCATATTTTTCATTAATTGCTGAGTGTAAATAGTGAAGCCAAATTTTAAAATGTTTGGCGGTTAACCCAAGTTTTGTATGCGGTTCAAAAGCGCTACCATGGTAGGGATTATTTGCAGCATCTATATCCAGCACAAAGCACCAGAAAGTAAAGATGCGGGGTAAATGCTCTTCGAAATTCAAATGCGAAAATACCAGAGCGGTGAATTTATCCTCAAGCAATTTTCCATATTGTTCACGAACGATAATTTCTATGTCAGATTTGGTATTTAAATCAGGCATTTTTATTGGTTTAATTCTTTATCATAAATGAATGAATGAAATAATTAATAAATTATTTTATGGTTTATTGCTGATTTAATGAAAATATTTAATTTTTTATTGAACAGCCATGTAACATAATAGATTGGTAAACTGATTTCGGTAATTTATTATTCTGTGGTTACTATAAAACATCATATCCATATCTAATCCTGATTAAAAACGAATTTAGACAAAATTAATGTGTTTTAATTTCCTAACAACAGGATTGAACTTTTTGTTGATAGAAAAGCGGCAAATTAGCTCAATTATGTAAACCTAATGTAAACCGGTCAAAAAACAGCATCGTAATTCAGGCATGGACAGACTGTCAACTAGAAAGATTACTCGCTGGTTACTCTCGCTCGTGAACTTTCGGGGGTGGTCTCAACCCCAAAAGCCCGGGCTGCCGCCCTGGTTTTTTTATGCCCCAACTGCGCCTTCAAGCGGAGCTTGGGCGTGTTATACCATAAAAAAACCCACACTGTTGTGTGGGCTTTTGTGGTTGGTCGGGATGACAAGATTCGAACTTGCGACCCCTTGCACCCCATGCAAGTGCGCTACCGGGCTGCGCCACATCCCGATGTCTTTCCTTTTTTTCGGTATCTGCGACACTTTCTGCCGCCGGCATGGGATCGGGTCTCCCGCTAAGGGGCTGCAAAACTAAGGTAAAGTTGCCAATTCACAAAAGTTCACTGCAGTTTTCGGCGGTACCTTTGTTTATCCTATCTTTGAACTATGTACACAGGATTCTTACACATGCACAAAACGGCCGTTATCCTATTTCTGGCCTTTTACTTCTTAAAATGGATTGCCCTCACTTTCAATTTGGAAGGAATGAAAACATTCTTTGCCAAAAAAAGCCTGCGCATCTTTGAAATGGTTATAAGCACCTTGTTTCTGGCTACCGGCATTTACCTGATGGTCAACCTGGCGCCTGAAATGCGCTCCAACCTGCTGTGGATTAAAATTGCCCTGGTTCTTACCTCAATTCCCCTCGCGGTTGTTGGCTTCAAACGCGGAAACAAAATCCTTGCTACCCTGAGCGTGCTGCTAATTGTTGCCTCCTATGGGCTTGCCGAAATGCATAAAAAACGCCCTATCGTAAATAAAGAAAAAACCGTTACGGCAACTACCGGAGAAGACATTTACAAAGCCAATAACTGCGCTGTTTGTCACGGACAGGACGGAAAACTTATGTTGAACGACGCCAAAGACCTTACATCCTCCGCCCTCAGTCGCGCCGACATAGAATACCAGATTCTGAATGGCAAAAACGCAATGCCCGGGTATAAAAATACACTAACTACCGAACAACTAAAGTTACTTACAGATTACGTGGAAACCTTCCGCAAAAAATAATATTTTAACTATTTAATTTATCATATCGCAATAATACGAATTAGTAATATCAGCTGATTTTAAAGCTTATACCAAATCCGTTAAACTTAGTTCTAGACCTTTGGCACTTATGCCAGTATGTTTGGGATTGAACTGGTGCAAACGCATCACCGATCCGTGTATAATTTTGCTCACATCTTTAAAGATAGCAACGTCGGTTACCTCGGCATCTTTCTTCATGAGATAGGCAAATACGCGTGCCATGCCACAATTGGCAATAAAATCAGGTATCACCGCCATACGGCTGTCAGCCAGCCTGCTGATGGGTCCCATAAAAATCTCTTTGTCGGCGAAAGGCACATTGGCACCGCAGCTCACCACTTCAATTCCTGCAGCTGACATGCAATTCACCTGGTCTTCGGTTACTAGTCTGCTGGCCGCTGCGGGAATAAAAATTTCAGCGGGCAGATCCCATATTTTAGCATTTACCTCTTCAAAACTCAACATATTGTCCGCCACCAGCTTGTTGCCATCGCGGTTTAGGAATAGCTGACGCACCTCTTCCTCTCCCAGGCCATTGGGCGCAATAATGCCGCCATCACGGTCGATAATGCCGGCCACACGTACGCCATATTTGGTGAGATAATAAGCAGCGGCGGCCGCTACATTGCCCCAGCCCTGAATAATGGCCAGTTTACCGTTCATGAAACCGCCGTAAACTTCGTAGTAATGACGAACAGCTTCACACACACCCCATCCGGTAATCATGTCGGCCACGGTATAGCCTTGGGCCACATCGGGGCTCAGTCTTTCGTCGGTGATAGGCAGCACCACACCCTCCTGAAGACGTGAAATAGCCCGCAGACGTTCCTCAGCTGTATAATGCTTCAAATGCCCGTTTACCGTGCCTTCCTGCGGATGCAGCAGACCATTGGCAGCGGTGTAGGGAATCACTTCATGAATTTCGTCCACATTCAGGTCGCCCCCGGTGCCGTAATAATGTTTCAGCAAGGGATGTACGGCCTTATACCAGCGCTCCAGCACACCTTTTTTGCGGGGATCGGCAGGATCGAAATTGATACCGCTTTTGGCACCGCCAATGGGCGGACCGGCCACGGTAAATTTCACTTCCATGGTTTTGGCAAGACTCTCCACTTCCCTTTTATCAAGCCCTTTGCGCATGCGGGTTCCACCGCCTGCTGAGCCGTTCCGCAGCGAATTGATTACCACCCAGCCTTCGGCCTCGGTTTCACTGTCTTTCCATTCAAATACAATCTCAGGGCGCTTGCCCTCGAATTTGGCTATCAGTTGATCTAATTTCACGTTTTGTTATTACAATAAATTCGAAAAATCACCATCTAGCGACCCGCTCAAACAGGCGCGGGAAGCACCGGTGGCTGTATGCCGGATATTGGGTATGTTTTTGACACGCATAGCGCCAAGCAGTGCAAAAATCAGGGCTTCCTTGTAATCAACGAGCGATGCTTCGGGAACCACAATCTCTGCTTCGGTTTCAGAACGCAGGTGGTCTATGAGCGATGTATTGTGGGCTCCGCCGCCGGTTACCAGCACCGCACGGCCGGCACCATTATCGCCATGTAAGGCATTCAGCGAAGCACCAATCTGTCTTGCAATGTGAACCACCAGGGTTTTCATGCGGTCTGCCGCCGGTTCCTGATCAAAATCGCGCACAACATGCCAGAAACCTTTGTTTATCCACTCGCGGCCCAGGCTTTTGGGGCCTTTTTGTTTGTAATATTCAATATCATCGAGGCGGTTCAGCAGGGTGTATATGATTTGTCCGCCTTCCGCGATTTGTCCATTCTCATCATAAGACTGCCCAAGTTCCCTTGCCACGCGGTTCAGCACAATGTTGCAGGGCGCAATATCGTAAGCCATACGCTTGCCATCCACCTCAGCGCTGATGTTGCAGAAACCGCCAAGGTTGAGGCAGCTGTCGTATGCGGAAAAAAGCAGTTCATCGCCAATGCCCACCAACGGTGCACCCTGTCCGCCCAGTGCCACATCGGCCCTGCGAAAATTGGAAACCACGGGAAGTCCGCAAATGGAGCTCAGTGAGGCCCCATCGCCAACCTGTGCAGTTAGGCGGTGTTCGGGGTTGTGAAAAATGGTATGTCCGTGAGAGGCCACCAGATCGGGCTTTACACCTGTTTCCTGGCAAAAGGCATTTACCAGTTCACCCAGGTAATGCCCGTAAAACACATCGGTTTTGGCATACAGCTCCGGATTCTGGTATTTCAACTGTGATAACCGTACCCGCCACTTTTCGTTGTAGGGATAGGTTTTGGCAGTTTCAACGCCGGCAACCCATTCGCTGCCGTTAAATTGCACGTCACACAGAGCCAAATCAACACCATCCATGCTGGTCCCGCTCATTATTCCAATCACTTTCATAGGCGCGAG
>VGGQ01000010.1 GCA_016868535.1 Bacteroidota bacterium
CAACGACTGGATTCCGATGGTTCACGAGCAGGGGTCCCTGGGCGCTTCCGGTGATCTGGCTCCGCTTTCGGAAATGTGTTTGCCACTGCTGGGAATAGGCACTGTGGAACACCCTGTATTCGGTGCAAAAAGTGCGGAGAATGTGCTTTCGGAAAACAACCTAAAACCCATCACCTTAAAGCAAAAGGAAGCTCTGGCACTCATCAACGGAACACAGTTCATGCTGGCCCATGCTTTGCAAATTGCGGAAGCGGCTAAAGTAATTCTTGACAAAACACATACCGTAGCTGCCCTCAGCGCCGATGTATGGCTTTGCCGGCAGGATCCGTTCAGGCCTGAATTGCAACGCATTCGCCCCCACGGCGGGCAAGTAAAAGTGGCTGAAAACATGCTGCAGCTACTCCAGCAAAGCCCCATGCAAAACCTTCCCCGACCTGCGGTGCAGGATCCATACAGTTTTCGCTGTATCCCTCAGGTACACGGTGCGAGCATAGATGCGCTCAATCACTGTTTTTCGGTTTGGGAAACCGAGTTAAACAGCGTTACGGATAACCCCAACGTATTTGCGGAGGAAAAAGCTGTAATAAGCGGAGGGAACTTCCATGGACAGCCACTGGCTCTTACCCTCGATTATGCCGCCATGGCATTGGCCGAACTGGCTAACATCAGTGAACGCCGCACGTATTTGCTTATCAGCGGGCAGCGTGACTTACCCGCATTTCTGACCACCAAACCCGGCACTGACAGCGGCTATATGATAGCGCAGTACACGGCCGCCAGCATTGTGAGCAAAAACAAACAACTGTGCACGCCCGCCAGCGTAGACAGCATTGTGAGCAGCAATGGCCAGGAAGACCATGTGAGCATGGGCGCCAATGCGGCTGTTAAAGCCCTTCAGGTGGCTAAAAACCTTCAGGATGTGCTGTCCATAGAATGGCTTTGCGCCAATCAGGCACTATCATTTAGACAGGATAAGACCTTTCCGCAGGCAGAAAATATTCGTATGCAACTGGGAAATGACGAGCACACACAGGTTCCGATGCACGAACTTATTACACGCTCAAAAAAATACTTGTTTGGCCTTTAAGGCTTGCCAATGTAAAGTTCCCGGGTCATTTTGCTCCCCTTGGCCGACAGTGAAACCTTATATACTCCGGGGGGGATTTTGTTCAGCGGCAATGCTACTTCCTGCTCCTCCGCATGCAGAGGATCAAAAAGCTGTTTGTGTAGAATTTGTCTGCCCCTGCTCATTTCCAGCGTACAACTTTTCATTCTGGGAAGGGCAAAATGCACTAGAAATAAGGTCGTATCCGGCAAAACACTCATTTCCATGTAGGCAGATTTCGGGGTTTCGGCATTGCGTTTGACAAATCCCTCCGACAAGGCAGCTATCTTAACCGATGTCAATGCCGATTGATTGTCAAAATCGGTAAAAGCTGCGCGAATGATACCTTTGTATGCGGCCACTGCGATGTAATCACCAAAAAATACTTTTTTACCCGGTGGGCAAAAAGACTGATTGGTAATTCTGTATTCCTTACCGGGCTTACCTTTCACAACAGCACGTAGGTACACATCGGTGTATATGTTGTTTTCAGAGTGACGGCGGTCATACCAGACTGCGTAAAGTATACTGCTGCTGACATCCATGGCAATATGGGGCATATATTGATCTCGGCCGTTCCCTTTGGTATCATTATTCAGCCTGATATCTTCGGTCCAAATTTTTCCCCCATCGCTGCTCATTTTTAAGAATATATCATAATCCCCGTTGCGCTTGTCGCCGTAAACAAGATACAGATTGCCTCTTGCATCGCTTTTGATAAAAGGCATATTGTTGCTGCGCATAAGCCCCGGAATATCCGCAACGATGGCCCATCCGCCGGTTTGCTCAGCGATAACCTGGTCTACTCCCCATGTTTTACCTCCATTGTGACTCACATCCATCCAGATTTTATTTTTGCCGGCCCAGACACAGTAAATTTCGCCCCAAACACCCACGGCGCAGGTAGCGCCTTCCAGGGTCCCATCATTGTCAATCGCATCACCGCAGGTATCACTGACCACCGCAGTTGTGAAGGTATCTGAATCATATCTGCGGAATGCAAAACGGATTCGGCTGGAATCCCGGGAATCCTTGCTGCCGTATTTGTCAAATTCAGTCCATGAAACATACACAGAACCCTTATAACTGCTTGCCTTGTTCTCATCAACTGCAATCCAGGGTTTATCCTGCATTTTACCGGGTCGGTACCCGATACCTGAACTCTTCCATGTTTGCCCGTTATCATCTGACGTCTGAAGCACTATTCTGTCAAAATGCTCGGGCCACTCCAGACCCGGATTCTGCGAAAGACTCGCCAGGTAAAAACGTCCCTGCTTATCAATGTAGGTCACAGGGTCGCCATAGAAACCCTCTTTGGGTTTAAGGCTGATAAATTTCCAGTTGTATCCGGCATCTTCCGATATAAAAAAGTAATCGGTATTAGACCCCAGTATCTGCACGTTGGGATTGTTGGGATAAATAGCCAGACTGGGCTCATTGGATTCAAGTCCACCGGGGATTACATCAATCAACGGGGTTTGCGCCATTAGGTTTTGAACCATCAGGCATGCTACTATCAAATCCCGCCGCAGTTGCATCAGGATACAGCTGAATTGCGCAAAGCGAGCCACCTTTCGGCATCGAGGGCGGCCATACAACCGCTGCCTGCAGCGGTAACAGCTTGGCGGTATACTTTATCCTGCGCATCGCCAGCACAGAACACCCCTTCCACATTGGTGAAGGAAGTACCGGGTTTGGTGATAATATAACCCTGCTCATCCATGTTGATGTAGGGTTTGAATATTTCGGTGTTAGGGGTATGACCAATGGCTACAAAAAATCCTTTGATGGGAATTTCGCGGGTGGCACTGGTTTGGTTATTCTTTACACGAACGGCCTCTACAGCTTGTCTGCCGAGAATTTCGTCGGTTTCGGTATTGAAAAGCACTTCAATATTGGGCATGTTCATCACACGGTGCTGCATGGCTTTGCTGGCGCGGAATTCATTTTTGCGAACCAGCATATAAACCTTGGAACAGATCTTTGCGAGGTAACTCGCCTCTTCACAGGCGGTATCGCCGGCACCCACAATGGCCACATCGGAGTTGCGGTAGAAAAACCCGTCGCACACAGCACAGGCACTTACGCCGCTTCCGTTCAGACGCCGTTCGCTTGGAATGCCCAGCCATTTGGCGCTGGCACCGGTTGAAATAATCACCGAGTCGGCAATAATTTCATGGCTGCCATCTACCATCACTTTCTGGGGGCCGCCATTTATAAATTCAACGGAAGTTACCATCCCAAAGCGCACGTCGGTGCCCAGGCGCACAGCCTGTTTTTTGAACATGTCCATCATTTCGGGGCCCATAATACCATCGGGATAACCTGGATAATTTTCTACTTCGGTGGTGATGGTAAGCTGCCCACCGGGCTGTAATCCTTCATACAAAACGGGTTTCATGTCGGCGCGGGCGGCATAAATAGCGGCTGTATAACCGGCAGGGCCACTGCCGATGATCAGACATTCTAAGTGTTCGGGTGCGTTGGTCATGGTATCGAGAAGACAAATTTACAATGAGCACTGCCTATTACACAAAAGGATCTTTAGTTGGGAAAACACAAGTTACGAACAAGAGATATTTATATTGTTTTTTTATCGGTTTTGAAAACGTGACATATATTGTATATATTGACTGTTAAGCTGTTTTTTATTTGTTTTTCTTTGCATTTTTTGCGTTGACCATAATTAGACCGACAAACATTACGTTCACTGAGTGTGAATAACTTTTAAAATGACCAAAAAGCGATAAACCTCAGTCTTGGCGGCTATGTATTGAATAAGAAAGAGTTACGCAACCAATCTTTTACAAAAATATTTGGATTTACAAAACTTTATCCTTACTTCGTATATCATAAAACACTATTTGCCTATGCAAGAAGATTACATTTGGATTTTTGCGGGCATTGTGGTAGTGGTTCCGGCAATCTTTCTGATTGCCTGGCTTACATCCCGCAAAAAAAATTAACCCCAAGCCCCGGTATATCTGGGGCTTTTATTTTACTGTGTTTTGTGCAAAATTGTTTAGCAAAACCACTCACCCCGAATTTTTGGGGTTGGTTTATGAATTGAGGGAGTTTGGTCTTGCGGAATTGCCAAACAACATCCCGGATTAAAAAACCATCCTATTTACGTTTTGAAACTATATTGTGATTGCATATTATTGCAATAAGAGGTTAAACAACTTGCACAATATATCCACCTAGCAAGAAAATATTTTCAACTTTGTTGCGCCAATATGCAAGTTAACTCACAGATACGTATAAAGTACTAATTTTTACAAAACCATAAAAAAAGCCCCGTCATCCGGGGCTTTCTCATTTGTTCATCTTTTTAGCGGCAGCCACTCAGCAGGTCGCGGTACTTGGGGAAAGGCCACTCGTTATCGTCTATCATACTTTCCAGCGTATCGCTGTATTCGCGGATGTCGTCAAACAGGGGTTTCACCTTTTCGCAATAGGCGATGGCGCGCTTGTGGGCATTCTCAATTTTGTTGGCATTAGCACGCTCTGCAGTCATGGCTTTGTTGGCTTCGTGCAGTTTGTTTACCAGGCTGCTTATTTCAGAGATAATCTCATTTTGCGCTTTCAGAGTTTCTTTCTTCTGCCCAATCTGCAAGAGGGTTTGCACGTTGTCGGCCAGACGCTTCTGGTAGTTGATGGCGGCAGGTACAATGTGGTTCTGCACCATTTCATTGATCAGACGACCTTCAATCTGCAGGCGCAGTATGTAGTTTTCAAAACGAATCTCGGTACGGGCTTCCAGCTCTTTGTGACTGAAAATGCCGTTCTTCACAAACAAATCGGTGCTGGCCTTACTAATATAGGCTTCCAGCGCACGGGGCGTGGTTTTGATATTGTTCAAACCACGGCTTTTGGCTTCTTTTATCCATTCTTCGCTGTAACCGTTACCACCAAAGAGCACTTTCTTGCTGTCTTTCAGGTACCCCTGCAAAACCTTTTTGATAGCTGCTTCCGACCTGGTCCCTTTTTTGGCTTTGATGGCGGCATCCACATCCTTCTTAAACTTGATAAGTTGATCGGCCACGATAGTGTTCAGCACGGTCATAGCGCTGGCGCAGTTGTCACTGCTGCCAACTGCCCTGAACTCGAATTTATTGCCGGTGAAGGCAAAAGGTGATGTACGGTTTCTGTCTGTATTGTCCAGCAGAATTTCGGGAATATTGGCAATCTTGATGCTGGCGTTGCCATTGCCGGCTTTGGCTGGGATTTTAGTGCCTTCTATGGTTTCGAGTACGTGCTCCAAATTATCTCCCACAAACACCGACACAATGGCCGGTGGTGCTTCGTTGGCTCCCAGTCGGTGATCGTTGGCAGCAGTGGCAATGCTGGCACGCAGCAAATCGGCGTGGTTATATACGGCCTTGATTGTATTGATGAAGAAAGTAAGGAACTGCAGGTTGTTCTGGGAATCGGCGCCGGGCGACAGCACATTCACTCCGGTATTGGTGATAATACTCCAGTTGTTGTGTTTGCCACTGCCGTTTATGCCTTTAAAGGGTTTTTCATGAAACAGCACTTTCAGGCCGTGCTTGTCGGCCACGCTTTCCATCACATCCATCAGCAAGCTGTTGTGGTCTACTGCCAGATTTGCCTCTTCAAACTGGGGAGCGCACTCAAACTGTGCGGGTGCAACCTCATTGTGGCGTGTGCGCAGGGGAATACCCAGTTTATGGCTGGCTTCTTCAAAATCGGCCATAAACGCCAACACACGGTTGGGGATACTGCCAAAATAGTGGTCTTCAAGCTGCTGCCCTTTGGCAGGTGAACTTCCCACCAGGGTTCTGCCGGCAAGCATCAAATCGGGGCGCTGGAGGTAGTGGTTTTCATCCACAAGAAAGTATTCCTGTTCCACACCCAGACTGATGGTGCAGTCTGTAACCTTGGGGTCAAAATAATGGCAAACGTCGGTCGCTGCCTTGCGAATCAGGGCAACGGCCTTCAGCAAGGGAGCCTTATAATCGAGTGCTTCTCCTGTGTAAGAAACAAAAACGGTGGGAATACAGAGCGTTTTGGCACCTGCCTTCTCCATGATAAATGCGGGAGAAGAAGGATCCCAGGCGGTGTAACCGCGGGCTTCGAAGGTATTGCGGATACCGCCGCTTGGAAAGCTGGATGCATCGGGCTCCTGCTGAACCAGGGCTTTGCCGCTGAATTTCTCGACACCTTTATCGGTGGCCACAGGTTCAAAAAAGGTGTCGTGTTTTTCGGCAGTGGTGCCACGCAGGGGTTGAAACCAGTGGGTGAAGTGTGTACAGGCTTTGGCCAGTGCCCAGTCTTTCATGCCTGCTGCCACTTCGCTGGCCAGTGCGGCGGAGATGGGATTACCTGCGCGCTGGGCGTCAGCAATAGCTTTTACAGCGGTTTTACTAAGGTGTTTTTTCTGCGCTTCAGGGCCAAAAACGTTTTCGCCGAAGTAGTTAGAAATAAGGTGTTTGTTTGCCATGTATTATTGAGGTGCTTTTTATTGAACAGTTGAGCGGATTTGTTGCTGCAAAGTTCGTCACACCTTCCGGGTATTGAAAAAGCAGATATTCATAATTTTCCATAAATAATGCACCATGGTGTAAGTGCGACACTAAAGGCATTTCGGGCATTGTTGACAGATTATTCACAACTTGTAATATCACAAAACAAAAATGGGAATACCCCACGTAAATTCGCCCCTAGTTTATTCAAATGGGGCATTCTCGCATAGACAAGTTATCAGCGGCCGGCCTGCTGGTTACTTTAGGGATCATTTACGGCGATATAGGAACATCGCCATTGTATGTAATGAGCGCCATACTTGGCGAAGGGCAATACAACAATGTGATGGTTTTGGGAGGACTCAGCTGCATTTTCTGGACCCTTACATTACAAACCACCATAAAATATGTATTGCTAACCCTCAAAGCCGACAACAAGGGTGAAGGTGGTATTTTTTCTCTTTTCGCACTGCTCCGGCGAAGATTTCCTTATCTGATGATCGGCGCGGTAGTTGGCGGTGCCGCCATTCTTGCAGACGGTATTATTGCTCCTCCTATTGCTGTATCATCGGCGGTAGAAGGTTTGCGGTATCTCAATCCGGATATTCCGACAGTACCTATTGTAATTGCTATACTGACCGGCATATTTCTTTTTCAGCGGGCAGGTACGCACATTGTAGGTCGGGCATTTGGACCTATCATGCTGGTTTGGTTCAGCATGCTGGCTACCCTCGGTATTAATCAGCTCATTGACAATCCAGGTGTTATAAAAGCAATCAACCCATATTACATGGTACAATTCCTGAGCAGCAGCCGCGAATCGTTTGTGTTGCTGGGTGCAGTTTTTCTTTGCACCACAGGTGCAGAAGCTCTTTACAGTGATTTAGGCCATTGCGGTAAAAAGAATGTTCGTACCGGCTGGATTTTTGTAAAAACCTGCCTGCTGGCCAACTATTTCGGACAAGGTGCATGGTTATTAACGGAAAAAAAGAATTTGGCAGAGCAGGGTCCTTTCTTCGGTCTTATGCCTGAATGGTTTTTACCCGTAGGCATCATCATAGCCACCTGCGCCACCATTGTTGCCAGCCAGGCAGTAATCAGCGGCTCTTTTACACTGGTGGCCGAAGGCATACGTTTACATCTGTTTCCTAAGTTTACCGTAAAATTCCCGAGCAATATCAAGGGGCAGATTTATATCCCGGCCATAAACCAGACATTGCTGCTGGGATGTATTGGCATGGTCCTGTATTTTAAGGAATCTGCCAAGATGGGGGCCGCCTATGGCCTTGCTATCACCATTGCCATGCTTATGACCAGTATTTTACTGCTGCACTACCTCAAATTTCGTGGCTGGAACATGGTACTTGTATGGGGAATAATGTTGATTTTCTTTGCCGTGGAAAGTTCATTTTTGTTTACCAATCTTACCAAATTCATGGACGGCGGCTTCTTTACTGTAATAATAGCCTCGCTGATTGTAGCCCTGATGTATGTATGCTACCGGGGTGGGAAAATTAGTAAGAGCATGGTAAAACCTGTAAAAATCGAAACAATCAGCCACAAACTGAAGTCCCTGAGTGCGGACACCACATTACCGAAATATTCTACACACCTGATTTACCTGAGTAAGGTTAAAAAGGATGATGAAGTTGAATCTATAATACCACACTCCATCCTACAGAAGAGACCTAAGAGAGCCGATTTTTATTGGTTTGTGAATGTGGATGTAACTGACGAGCCCTACACCATGGAGTACAAAGTCAACATTATCGAAAAAGATGATTTGATTAAAGTCTGTTTTCGCCTAGGCTTCAGGGTTCAGCAAAAAATCAGCTATTTTTTGCGTCTGGTGATTGAAGATTTAGTAAAAAACCATGAAATCAACCTTGACCCCTATTACCATGGATTTTCAGATAAAAAACAACTGGGCGATTTTCGCTTTGTAATTGTGGAAGAAGAAATAAGTCAGGAAAATGACCTGCCATTTTTCGATGCATTAATCATGAAAGCCTACAACTGGGTGCGCAAAACAGCCGCCAGCCCAGATCAATGGTTTGGACTGGATTACAGCATGGTAACCTATGAACTTGTACCTGTAGTATTTAGAAAAACCGCACCGGTAAAACTTATCCGAATTTCTTAATATTGCTGCCGATGAGAAGCTCCATCGCATTTCTCTTCTTCGTGGCACAGACCACTGTAACTCTTTTTGCCCAAAAAACTCCCTTTACCCTTGAAGATATTTTTCTGAAAAGAACATTCGAAACGGCGGGCATTTCCGGCTTCAATGTTATGAATGACGGACTGCACTACACGGAACTCATTCCAGAATCAAACGGCAGGCCCAAGTCGGGCACCACACCACCATGCTGGCGAATCATAAAGCGTAAACTGTGGACCGGCGACAGTGCAGGTATTGTGCTCAGAAGTTCAGAAACAGCAGTGGATATTATGCCCGATGGTTATACCTTTTCCAAAAATGAAAAATACCTGATCCTTAACGCAGCTAGGGAATCCATTTACCGCCACAGCACCAAATCCCTCATTTACCTGATTGATTTAACCACCGGAAATTCCATTAAAATCAGCGAACGGAAAGCCATGTATCCGCTACTTAGCCCCGACAACCGCTACCTGGCCTATGTGCGCGATAATGACCTGTTTGTGTTTGACCTGAAAAATCAGGTGGAAAAAGCCGTTACCACAGACGGGCAGAAAAACAGCATTATCAATGGTGCCGTTGACTGGGTTTACGAGGAGGAATTCAGCATGAACCGCGGTTTTGAATGGTCTCCCGATGGAAAACACCTTGCCTATTTCCGGTTTGATGAAAGCGGTGTAAAGGAATTCAGCATGGACATGTTCAACGGGCTCTATCCCGATCATGAACGCTGGAAATACCCCAAGGCCGGCGAAGAAAACTCGGTGGTGGAAGTGTATATGTATGAACCGGGAACAGACAAAAAGGTAAAAGCTGATATCGCGCCGGGAGATCAATACCTGCCCAGAATTCAGTGGACGCAAGTGCCCGGACAACTGAGTATTCAGTGGCTAAACCGCACACAAAACGAATGGAAATTGCTGTTTGCCAGTGCTAAGACAGGCGCAGTCACTGCGGTTCTGCACGAAAAAAGCAAAACCTACACAGACATCCACGACAACCTGTATTTCCTTAAAAAATCTCCCGGATTCATTACCACATCTGAGAAAAACGGCTATAACCACATTTACAGATACACGCCAACCAAAGTTTTAAACCAATTCAAAGAAACGTCTGTAACTACGGGTAAATTTGATGTGCTGCAAATTAACTACGTTAATGAAACTACCGGTTTGATTTACTACAACAGCAGCGAAGTTTCAGCGACGGAAGACCATTGTTACAGCATTGATTTTAACGGGAAGAAAAAAACAAATATCACCCCAGAACCCGGCAACCACAGCATCAGCATTCTCAATGGAGGCAAGTATTACCTGGATTATCAAAGCCGTTTTGGAGAGCCTACAAAATTCACCCTAAAGGAATTTGCCAAAGGAACCGCTGCAAGTCCGGCCAGGGTGCTTGAAGACAATGCCAATGCGAAGAAAACCCTGAAAAGCTATGCCTTCGGCAAATGCGAATTCGGCACGGCTACTACAGACAGCGGCGTGGTTTTGAACTACTGGATGATGAAGCCTCATGATTTTGACCCTAACAAAAAATATCCCGTGCTGATGTTTGTTTATGGGGGCCCGGGCGCCAATACCGTGCGAAACAACTGGGGGGGACGCAACTATCTTTATCATCAGTACCTCACGCAAAAGGGCTACATCGTGGTAAGCTTCGACGGGCGAGGAACCGGCCACCGGGGTGAGGCATTTAAAAAATGCACCTACCTGAATCTGGGCAAGCTGGAACACATTGACCAGACTTCAGCGGCCCGCTGGCTGGGGAAATTACCCTACGTGGATAACAACCGCATCGGAATCTGGGGCTGGAGTTTTGGCGGCTATATGAGCAGCCTGTGCATCACCAAAAGTGCCGATGTTTTCAAAACAGCCGTGGCGGTGGCTCCTGTAACCAGCTGGCGCTATTACGACAATATCTACACCGAGCGTTTTCTGCGCAAACCCGCTGATAACCCGGTAGGGTATGATGAAAACTCTCCCATACAGTTTGTGAAGAATATAAAAGGCAATTACCTGCTCATCCACGGCACCGGCGATGACAATGTGCACTGGCAAAACAGCGCTGAAATGATTAACGCCATGATAAAAGCAGGTGTGCGTTACGATGCCGAAGTTTATCCCAACCGCAACCACGGAATCGGCGACAGGAATGCACAGTATCATTTGTACAGGCGAATGGCCGAATACATTATCGAAAAGCTATAATTCATACGCCGTTTTTAACCGATTTATTTGGAATTGTCATTTTTAATTGCGTATATTAGTGGTTATGAAAAATTTTATATTTCTGGCTGTTCTCATCTTTCTCAGCCATAAAGCCACGGCTCAAAAAGTGTATAAAACTTCCTACAAAAGCGAAGCCGATAAAATCATATATGTAACCGAATACAAAAGCGAAGCAGATATGATTGTATATGAAACTCAACATAAAAGCGAAGCCAAACCCTACAGCGGAATCTGGTTTTGGACACAATATAAGAGCGAAGCAGACTGGAAAGTGTATTTTACCAAATACAAAAGCGAAGCATCGCTGAAAATTTATATAACCAAATATAAGAGTGAAGCGGGGATGAAGTAAAAATCATAAAACCATTCACACGGTTTTGTGTTAATTTACAGACAATTCTACTGATTATGAACCTCAAACCCGGAGACAAAGCCCCCGCATTCCGCGCACCCAACGAAAACGGACAAACCCTCACCCTAAAAGACTTTACAGGCAAAAAGCTGGTTTTGTATTTTTACCCCAAAGATGACACCCCCGGTTGCACCACCGAGGCCTGCAGCCTGCGCGACAATCACAACGCGCTGCTCAAACAGGGATTTACCATTTTGGGTGTGAGCCCCGATAACGAGAAAAAGCACCAAAAATTCATTGCCAAATACGAACTTCCTTTCAGCCTGCTGGCCGATACCGACAACAAAGTAGCCACTGATTATAGTGTTTGGGTAGAAAAAAGCATGTATGGCCGTAAGTATATGGGCATTGCGCGCACCACCTTCGTAATTGATGAAAAAGGTATCATCTGCGAGATTATTGAAAAGGTAGAAACCGCCAAACACGCGGCTCAAATCCTGAAATAAGCAATTCGTTTGCCGAAAAACCCACCACTTCCCTACTTTTGCAGTCAGGGTGGAAAACGCTTTTCATAGTGTAGGCATTGTTGGCAGTGGCAGCTGGGCCACCGCACTGGTAAAAATCATTTCCGAAAAAAACGGCGTTGCCGTAAACTGGTGGATTCGCAACAGCGAAACCCTCGCCTACATTCAGGAATTTCACCACAATCCCCGCTATTTGTCATCGGTAAAGATTGACCTGCAAAAAGTATCGTTGCACAACGATCTGCAGTCCATGATCAACCACTGCGATGCTGTTATACTGGCGGTTCCTTCGGCATTCCTGCACGAAGCACTGAAAGATATTTCGCTACCCAAAGACAAAATCTACATTTCAGCCGTAAAAGGCGTGGATCCCACCACCCGTTTGGTGATTGCCCGATACCTGGAAAATCGCCATGGCATTTCGCCCCAAAACATTGGACTGATTACCGGTCCTTGTCATGCAGAAGAAGTGGCGCTGGAAAAACTGAGCTACCTTACACTGGCCGCTACAGATAACGCTCTTGCTGAACGCATTGAAGCCCTCATTCGCTGCCGTTATATCAATACCTGCACCAACAATGATTTGTATGGCGCCGAATACGCCGCAGTACTGAAAAATATTTACGCCATTGGCGCCGGTATTGCCCACGGACTGGGCTACGGCGATAATTTCCATGCCGTTTACACCGGCGCTGCCCTTCGTGCAACGGAATTGTTTCTGGAAGCCATGCACGAAACCCACCGCGATGTGAAAGATGCCACCTACCTCGGAGATTTGCTGGTAACATGCTACAGCCAGTTTAGCCGCAATCGCACCTTTGGCAATATGCTTGGCAAGGGCTACAGCGTAAAAAGCGCACAGCTGGAGATGAATATGGTCGCCGAAGGCTACTATGCAACCGGCAGTATTTACCCCATTTGCAAGGAGAATAACATTTCGGCTCCTATCGTGGAGGCCGTGTACAGCGTTTTATACGAAAATACCAATGCTGCAAAGGTTTTCGGAGTTTTAAGCAGACAACTTTCCTGAAATTATTATTAATTTAATGTTAACTGAATGTTTGCGTTAAAATACGCAATCTTAAACTCGGGGTAATATTCGGTTAACCCCACAGAGGTTGTTTTGAAGGTGAAAGAAAGAACCTAACACACATGAATCGTATTGTTACATTATCCCTGCTGGCATTGGGTTTTACCAAAATTTCAGCGCAAACAGGAACCCTTACTGGAAAGGTACAATCAGAAACCGGGAGATCGGCAGCTGATGCTAAAGTGTTTAGCATTGGCAGTTTAGATACCGTTCGCACAGACATGGACGGCCTGTTCCTGCTGAAACTGAAACCCGGCAAACACATTTTCCAGATTGAAAGCCGCAGTTTTGCTGAATACATAGACAGTGCAATTATCACAGTAAATGAAGAAACTTTCGTTTACCCCTTGCTCAGCAGCATTCGCGACATGGGCGTTACGAACATTACTGTAGCACGCAAACAGAAAGAAAACACAATAGCCGGTGCCATCCGCTCCAAACAGCTATCTGTGCAAATGGTGGAAGCTATATCTTCTGAAGATTTCAAACGAACCACCATCCGTACCTCGGCTGATGCCATGAAACGCATTCCCGGTGCTACCATCATGGAAGGCAAGTTTGCCAATATCCGCGGTATGTTTGACCGCTACAATGCCGGCTACCTGAATGGCGCACCATTACCCAGTACCGAAAGTGACAGAAAAGCATTTTCATTTGATATAATTCCCGCTTCGCTGCTGGATAATATCGTGGTTATCAAAAGCGGCACACCTGATGTAACGGGTGATTTCGGCGGTGGCATTATTCGTATCAATACCAAAAGTATTCCTGAAAAGCTAACCCAGAGTTTCAACCTCGGTTTCCAATACAACTCTATTACTACGCTCAGACCCATTGAAATGTTCAGCAGTTCGGCTTCTGAATATTTTGGCATACCCGGCACAGACCGCAAGTTGCCTGCTTTATCCGGCAATCTGAACCAAGGTAAACCGGCTGAATTTCTGGCAGGAGAATCCCAAAAGTTTAACAATAACTGGGATCTTACTACAACCAAACCCATGCTCACACCCCGATTCAACTACACTATTGGGGTTCCATTCAAGCTAAAAAACAAAAAAGAAATTGGCTTGCTGATAAGCCTCAATTATTCTGTAACCCAGAAATACAGTGATGGCCTGGTAAACCGCCAGGATTTGAGCGACAACCAGCTCATTAACAGCTACAACGACGCCCTGTTTACCACCAATGTTCAAAACGGCGGAATCATGAACCTGAGTTTCAAACTGAATAACCGCCACCGCATCGACTGGAAAAACCTGTACACGCTGAATTATGATGCATCCAGCACCATACGCAAAGGAAATAATGATATCAACGTATCTCCTGTGGTTCCCATTGAAGGTTTTTCAAACCAGATTAATTACAACCGTCTGGCCAGCACCCAGCTGAATGGAACACACATCTTTGGGGCCAAACAAAGTACCCTTACCTGGCTGGTAAACTATGGTAACACCCACCGCGAAATTCCCGATTTCAGGATAGCACAATACGCGACCATAGAAGACACACGTTATCTGGTTTTAAACGACTTTTTCAATGCCGGTTCCGGTCGTTTCTTCTCCAACCTGAATGAGAACACCTTCTCTGCAAGCGCTGATATGCAACACAGCATTACCACCGGCAAAACGACCAACAATATCAAATATGGTATTTTCAGGCAAACCCGTTCGAGGGTATTCAACAGCCGTGAATTTGTTTACGGACCGGTTGGCAAATCTGTAATTAGCAACCGCAAGCCTGCCGAAGATTTGGGAGCTGACAATATCAATGCTTCAGGCATTTACCTGGTGGAAAAAACTTCCAGCGATGCCGATGAATACAACGGAAACAGCAGCCTTAATGCCGCATTCATCATGCTGGAGCATCATTATCCTCTGTTTAAGACCAATGGAAAAAACCAGAATTTGAAGGTAATTTATGGTGTTCGCGCCGAACAGTTCAGCCAGTATTTAACCAATGATTATTTTGACCAATTGGGCAAAAAACTGGCTGATGGCGGCATCACAAATGACCTATTGCCATCCATGAACATCATTGCACCACTCACCGGCAAAACCGGTATGCGCTTGGCATATTATAAAACCGTAAATCGCCCGGAAATGCGCGAAATGGCGCCGTTCAGCTTTTATAATTTCAACCTAAACTCAGAGATCATTGGCAATACCCAGTTGAAACGGGCGCAATTACACAACTTTGATGTGCGCTACGAAATCTACCCGGGCAAAGAAGATATGTTTAGCATCGGTGCTTTCAGCAAACGCATCATCAACCCCATTGAGTTTTCGCTGGAAACCAGTCAGCCCGGCATACGCACCTTTGGATACCAGAATGAAAAGAGTGCCGACATTCGCGGGGTTGAGCTGGAAATTCGCAAAAGCCTGAAGTTTCTTGGACAATACCTGGCGCCCGGTTTGTTTAACTACCTTTCAGCCTATGGTAACTTCTCAATAATCCAAAGCGAGGTTCAGTTTAAGTCGGCACAGAACACCAATAAACGCTCACTGCAGGGTCAAAGCCCATACGTAGCCAATATTTCTTTGTTTTTTGAGAATAAAAAAGGACTGCAGGCAAGCGTAAACTTTAATAAAATAGGATCACGCATTGCCTACATCGGTGTAGCGAAGGATGTTCAGCCGTTTGGCAGCGATATTTATGAGTTTGGCCGCAGCATTTTAGACTTCCAGATTGGACAAAACATGAAGAAGGCAGGGAACCTAAAACTAACGTTGGGTGATGTACTGCGTCAAGCAACCGTTTTCTATCAGGACATCAACGAGAATAAGAAATACGATGAATCCGGCGACAACACGCTGTTTAAATTCACCAACGGAATGACCGTAACCCTGGGTTACTCTTATACTTTCTGAGTAAATCAGGTCTTTCTTTCGGCAATCCCGCCCGCAAGCGGGATTGTTTTTTTATTTAGCGCGGGGTACCCAGGCAATTTCTTCACCACCGGCCAGTTTATCCAGATAGCGTGCCAGGGTAAACAAATAATCACTTAAGCGGTTCAGATAGGTAACAATCATGCCGTCTATCTTTTCATTGTCGGCCAAATAGACTACCAGACGTTCGGCCCTGCGGCAAATGCATCGGGCCACATGGGCATGCGAACCGGGCGTGGTGGCACCCGGCAGGATAAAGTTGCGTAATTCAGGCAAAACTGCCGTCATGCGGTCTATTTCATTTTCCAAAAATACCACATCATCTTCATACAACTCGGGCAGAATCACCTTGCTGCCTGCGGCTGATGCCAGATAGGAGCCCAATGTAAACAAGCGATCCTGAACAGCGGCGATGGCGGAAACAACCCCGGAATCCTCGCTGCTGCTGCGGATAAGCCCCAGGTAACTGTTAAGTTCATCTACTGTTCCGTAGCTTTCCACGCGGATGTGGTGTTTTGAAACCCTATCGCCGCCCAGCAATGCTGTTTTGCCGTCGTCGCCCTTGCGTGTATAAATCTTGAATGTCATGTGTATTACCTGCCCGAAAGTTACAACCAAGGCCGTGCTTTTGTTTGCGGTTTTTACCAATTCATTTGGAAATGTGCATAAAAATCCGTATATTAAGTATCTGTTCTGTGATGGTTAAAATCTTAATCCATCATTAACATTGGCTTGAAAATACGCTAATTCAGCGAGGAGATTTTTGTAACAAATAAAAACTCCTATATGAAAAAAATTACGCAATTATTAATGCTGACCGGTTTAAGTGCCGTGGCAGCCAAAGCTCAGTTTATTGAGCAGGTAAATTACATCGGTGCACTGGAAGCAGACACCAGAAAAGACTGGACTTCCGGTTGGGCCAACTTCAATCCACAGGCAACCATTTATGCTGTTGCTACTGATGATACCACGCTGAACGCTATTACAACCGGTTCGGGTGGCATCAAAAACATCAGAGGCACTCGTACCCTAAACGCCAGCACGGTTTATTTGATGAAAGGTTTAATTGTGGTTAGAGATGGTGGAACCCTCATCATTCCTGCCGGTACTTTAATTCGTGCTGAAGCTGATGTAACCGCATCCCCAAAAAATTATGCCAGTATCGTAGTAGAGCGTGGCGGTAAAATTCAGATTAACGGCACCCAAACTAGCCCTGTTGTTATTACCAGCAACAAAGGAACCGGCGCCAGAGCACGCGGTGACTGGGGTGGAATCGTAATTTCAGGCAAAGCCAGAAACAACCAGGGTTCTGATGTCCAGGTAGAAGGTTTTAACAACGCTACCGCCGATCCTAACCTGGCCAAATTTGGTGGCACAGACGACAACGACAACAGCGGTTCCATCACCTACCTACGCATGGAATTTGGCGGACTGGCTTTCGAACCTAACAAAGAAATCAACGGCCTTACCCTGGGTTCTGTGGGCAAAGGCACTACTTTACACCACATTCAGGTGAGCTTCATCAACGATGACGGTTTTGAATGGTTTGGCGGCAATGTAAATGCCAAACACCTGATCTCTTACCGCATCACCGATGATGATTTCGATACCGATTTCGGTTGGGGCGGTGCCGTGCAGTTTGGTATTGCTGTAAAAGATACCACCCAGTATGACCTTACTTACAGCGCTCCCAGCGGCTCCAGCACCAGCGAAACATTCGAGAGCGATAACGATGCTGCCGGTTCAGGTAAGACTCCCTACACCCGCGGTGTATTCAGCAACATGACTGTTGTTGGTCCCGTACAGATTGGTTCTACCTACAGCGCACTGGGTACAGTTCCCAAAGCCGCTTTCCGCCGTGCTGCCCGTATCCGTCGTAACAGCCGCCTGAGCATCATCAACTCCGTATTCATGGGCTATCGCAACTTCTTGATGTATGATGGCGACAGCTCTTTCAAAGCATCCGGTGCGCGCGACAGTGTATGGAATGAGAACATGCTTTTCCGCAACAACCTTATTGTAAACAGCACAGCCGCCGCCGCTGCCGGTTCAAGCAACACAGGTCTGGTGGAAGTGGCTACAGCAAACGCTCCTTTCCTGAACCGTTTTGATGCATGGGTTCGCAATGCCGCTACCCAGAACAAAATTAATCCGGTAGCATACACTGCCAAAACTGTTTTGGAAGATCCCCAGAACGCTACCGCACCCAACTTCCGCCCCGTTGCAGGTTCTCCCGCACTGAGTGGCTCTAACTTCACCTACAGCCGCCTTGCAGAGTTTGGTGTGTTCAATGGTGTAAACACCATCGAGACGGTGAGTGGTATTAACCTTTACCCAAACCCTGCTCAAGACAACATCAACCTGGAATTTGGTTCAACACAGAGTTTCGAAGCTTCTGCCAAAATTGTTGACCTGACCGGTAAAACCGTTATGAGTCTGGGTAACCTGCGTGTAAACGGTGGTTTGAATACACTTTCTGCCAACATCAGCAACCTGAACAAAGGTATTTACCTGATGGTGGTTGAAGGCAGCAAAGGCCGCATCAGCCAGCGCTTTATTGTTAAGTAATTTCTCATAGGTTTAGTTCGGAAAGTCCCGCCTGAAAAGGCGGGATTTTCCTTTTTACACCCATTACCTTTGTCATGTTCTATGAATACCACTGAACTCATTGCTTTGTTTCATTCCCACGCAAATCCTGAATTAGCAGAGGGTATGTCACGGTATATGAAATACCACTTCCCTTATCTTGGTATTCAAAAGCCATTGAGAAGCAAACTGGAAAAGGATTTTGTTCAGGTAAACAAAAATCGGAAGTTTGATATACTGAAGTCTATCATCATGGAACTTTGGGAACAACCGGAACGCGAATTTCAGTATACCGCCATGGAACTGATGCTAAAATCCAAAATATGGAAACACCGGGATGCACTGGATTTATGGCAGTATTGCCTCACCCACAAAAGCTGGTGGGATACAGTGGACATGTTGGCCAGCCGCATGGTGGGACCGTATTTTCTGGTTTTTCCGGCAAAAAGAGACAAAAATATTGAGCAATGGCTGCTTTGCGATAATATGTGGCTAAACCGCACCGCGCTTATTTTTCAGCTGAATTACAAATCAAAAACCGACGAAGGATTGCTATTTGCCTGCATAGAAAAACAGATTGATTCCAAAGAATTTTTTATCCGAAAAGCCATTGGCTGGGCCTTGCGGCAATATGCCCGCACCTACCCCGATGCTGTACTGCGTTTTGCAGATGCACACAACCTAAGCCCACTAAGCAAAAGAGAAGCATTGAAACATTTCCCGAAAGCATAAAAAAAGGCCCGTTTTTCGACGGACCTTTTCTTATAATACTATCGCTGTAATCAGGAAGTTTTACTTGGTTGCTTTCAGGGAGATGGTGATTTCCATTTCCTTGTTTACGATACCGTCTTTCATCTTCTTCTGGGCAGCTTCAGCCAATCCGAGGTTTTTGCTGTCGTAGTTGATGCCCCATTCCAAACGGTTGATGGTAGCTTTGCCGTTAGCCGTAACGGTATTCCCTTCTACTTTAATGGTAGCCGGGAAAGTGATTTTACGGGTGCTGTCGCGAAGGGTCAGGTTACCGCTTACTTCGTGGGTATTGCCTTCTGAAGCTTTCTCTTCTACGCTCACGATTTCAAATTTGCCGGTTGGGAATTTGGCAACATTGAAGAAATCTTCAGCCATCAGGTGGCCAACGAGTTTTTTCTGGTAAACCGTGTCGGTAAGGTCGGTATTTTTGATGCTGTTCATGTCGATAACAAATGAACCAGCAACTACTTTTCCGCCTTCTACGCTCAGGCTGCCTTCTTTAATCCCGATGGTGCCTTTGTGCTCGCTTGTAGCAACAATCTTCCAGCCGCGCCATTCCAGGTTGCTGCCGGCAGCATCAAGGGTGTAAGTTCCGGCGTTTTCACCGGCTTGTGCCGCTGAATCGGCATTTTCAGAGTTTTGTGAGTTCCCTCCGCAGGAAGCCAGCATGCTTAATGCGGCGATTCCGGCTACGTAAAACAAGGTTTTTTTCATCTTTCTATTTTTTTATTTATTTGGTTTTATAGTGCAAATATATTTGTTTAAACAAACTTTTACAAGTTTTTAATAAAATATTCTGTTTCCCGTGTTCACAACCGCCTTCAAATCGAAGAGGATATGGTATAATCCGTAATAGGTTCGATTGATATACAGAGAATGACGGGATCCCCTTGCCTTCTTGCTGTTGCGTACTTCGGGCATGTCTATGAGTTTATCGGCAAACTGATAAATACCGGAGAAATAGGTTTCGTTGCCAAAATCAAAGGTTTCCTTGGTGAAAGGCAGGGTTAGCATATTGATCATCTCCTTGAAAAGTGGGGTAAAAAAGGCGATATCGGCATCGGTATCATCGGCATGCAGCAGTTCAAGTTCCCTGAAAATCGCTCCTGTCTTTTCGCTGTCCTTGTAAATATTTCTATCTACCAGCCTGAAATACGGTGTATAAAAGCGATCCGGAATTTCCTTCACACAACCGAAATCAAAAATATTGACGGTACCGTCTTCCAAAAACAGAAAATTGCCGGGATGCGGATCGGCATGCACGGTTTTAAGTATATGGATCTGGAAATCGTAAAAATCCCAAAGTGCCTGCCCGATGCGGTTGCGCACTTCCTGCGAAGGATTGTTGGCCAGAAATTCCTTCAGATGCAGGCCATCCAGCCAGTCCATGGTTATGATCTTGTCGGATGACCATTTCGGATAATATTGAGGAAATATGAGGTTTTTTATGTGTGTACAGGCAGCACTCAATTCCATGCTGCGCTTCAGTTCCAGGGCATAATTGGTCTCTTCCAGCAGTTTGCCTTCAATTTCATCGAAATAATTGTCGATGTCATTTTTATTCATATTGAGCAGGCGAACCGCAAAGGGCTTTACCATGCGCAAATCAGAGCCGATGGAATTGGCCACCCCGGGATACTGAATTTTCACAGCCAGCCACTTTTCTTTGGCCCTGGCCTTGTGCACCTGACCAATACTGGCGGCGGCCACGGCCTTTGACGTAAAATCATCAAAAAAAGCAGTTGGTGGTTGCCCGAATGCCTTGCGGAATACTTGCGCTACCAGCGGTGCTGACAGCGGTGGAGCAGAATATTGCGAGAGCTGAAATTTCTCCTGATACTCTCTGGGCAGGATTCCACGGTCCATGCTCATCATTTGCGCCACCTTGAGGGCGCTGCCTTTAAGCGTGCTCAGGGTTTCGTAAATATCGCCGGCATTGTCTTTGTGCAGTTCTTCCCTGCTCACATCCGCATTCACCAGCTTTTTGGCATAATGCTTCATGTAATTGCCTCCCACCTTCACCCCGGCACCGGCAATGTGCGCCGCACGCTCAATGCGTGTTTTGGGTATTCTCTCCTGCGTTTTCAACGATTATGAAAAAGATTTTTTGGCGCGCTGAAACATAAATTTGCCAAAATCCAGTACTTCATCAAACAGATTTTCGCCCATAAGTTTAAAGCCAATATTCACGGTCTTTTCAATGGCCGCATCGGTATCTTCAAAGTCTTTGGAAGTATCTTTCAACCAGAAGTTCAGTAGGAACAAGGTTTGCACCCAAAGTCCGTGTTTAAACTGTTCTGATATAAATTTCCTGTCTGCCACCTGTCCGGCTGCTATGCCTGTAGACACAATGTTTGAGGCATAATCCAGAAAAGCGTGTCGAAAATCCTGCAAAGCGGAATCCATGGGATTGATGCCCTTCATGGATTTATCTGCCAGATAAAGCACATAGCTGCGATACTGCATGAGTTCCTGTGTCCACAGGAAATAAAAAGCACTCAGTTTTTCGGCAGCACTGAATGCACCGTACTGGGCATCGGCTTCCAGCTTGTGGCGGGTCGCTTCAAAAACATGCACCCAAAAATAGCGGTCAAGGGCTTCGAAATTGCTGAATTGCGCGAAAAAATCCGCGTCTGTTTTTTTCAGCTTTTTCATAAAAATATAAACCGATTCCGGCTTTTTACCGTTCTCCAGCTGATACTGTATATACTTTTTCAGCAATGATGATGTATCCATACGTTTTGTTGCATAGATAACCCATAGACAGGGGTTTTTGTTTGGATTCGCGAACGAAATTTATGCGTGGCGGTTACCCACCCAAACAAAGCGGCGATTCACATATTCGGGAGTGGTAAAACCTGCGTTTCCGCTGGGGTTTCCACCCGATACGTGAAAATCGCTGAAGGCGGCATGCTGGTTCACAAAAGCGGCGCCGGTAAAGTTGAAGCTCACGGGTGTGAAGGCAGCGTTCATGGCTTCGGCCACTTCTGTTTTGAATGCTTCCTGTGTGGTATAGCACAGACAGGTAATAGCGCCCAGTTCGGATGCAGAAGCCGCAGCCAGTTTCAGGCTTTCAGCACTGCCGGCAGTTTTTACCACAAACACAGCCGGACCAAAACATTCATGCTTCCAAACCTGTGAGCTTGCAGCATCGGTAACCATTACCACGGGGCTTTTCATACGTGCATCGGGGAATTCAGGATGCAGCACAGGGATGCTGTCCATTGCTATGGTTGTATGCTTTTTAGCTTCATCCACGCGGCTTATGGTAAGATCGTTCTGAATAGCACCCAGTGTGTACGGGCCTATTTTGGGATTTTCCACCAGGCTTTTAACCGCATTGCTGATTCCGGCGACCACTTCATCAAAGCTCAGATGCCCATCGGCTGTGGCGATTCCATTTTCGGGGACAAAAATATTTTGGGGCGCGGTACACATTTGTCCGCTATAGAGACAAGCACTGAAAGCAATATTGCCAAACACAGCCTGCACATCGGTCACAGAATCGAGTATGATGCTGTTTACACCCGCTTTTTCGGTAAAAGTGATCTTTCCGGGCATGGCTTCAATCACATCGCCAAAGGCGGAACCGCCGGTGTAGTCAATCAGATTCACATCCGGGTGTTCGGCCAGTTTTTTGGTAATCGGGTTTGAAAGGGTATCAGCAGCCATTTGCACCACATTGGCCGGAAGGCTCGCAGACAGCATTGCCTTTTGAATTTCTTCAAGTACAATAGCAATGGGCAGAATGCTCTTGGGGTGCGGTTTCACAATCACGGGATTGCCTGCTATCAAAGAGGCATAAAGCCCGGGAAGTGTGTTCCACGTGGGAAAGGTACTGCAACCGATAACCAGCGAAATGCCACGAGGAACGGGATTAAAGTCCTTTTTAATCTGCAGATCGAACTTGCCCATGGGTTTCACCCAGTCTACGGAATGGGTAAAACGGGTCAATTCCTGATACGCCAGACTCAGCACTTCCATGGCGCGGTCATTGGCATGCGGGCCGCTGGCCTGAAAGCTCATCACAAAACTTTGTCCGGTGGTGTGCATGGTGGCATAGGCGATTTCAAAAAACCGTTCAGACACCTTGTTAAGCGAGTTTACCAGAATTTCGGCGCGCTTTTCAATCGAAGTATGTTTCCATGCAGACCAGGCATTGCGGGCATACGCCACCAGATCTTCGGCCTCGTAATACGGGTATTGTATTCCCAATCCCACCATCATATACGGAGAAACCTCCTCGCCTACCCTTCCGCTGTGCGGATTTTCGGCAAGGCCGCTAAAATCGGTGTTCAGGTGCTTCTGAAAGGCTTCCAGTCCTTTGGCATTGGCGTCTTCAGCATATGCCTTTGGATTTTCGGGGTAAGCAGCATAAAACTGCCTGTTTTTTTGTGCCTCAATGGCTTGCTGTATCTGGTTTTGGGCTTGTGTGCTCATGCAACTATTTTTTAAGGGCTTGATTCTATGCTTTCGAGGTGTAAGAAATGAAAAAGGCGGTGTACCAGCGGGGCAAAGATGACCCCTATGGAAGTAAGAAACGCTACACCGCTGTATATGCTGTAGAGGGTGGCAAATATTTTGGCATCATCGGTGGTGAGGTTGGCTACGGGTCCCATTCCGGTAAGGATCATGGAGGCGTTATAGAAACCATCTACCCAGCCTAAACCTGCGTAATGCCTGTAACCTACGGCACCCACAAACAGGCTCAGAAATATAAATGCTATCCCGAACAAAGTAAAAAGTAGCATCCTTTTAAGAAAGATATTTCTCCTTGCCAGCGGATTGCTTCTATGTTCAAAATGCAATGCCATTTAACTTATGCCTGACCGGTTTGTCCGCCGAAATTCAACGGGATGGCTGGATTCGATTCGTTTTCATCCAGTTCTATTTCTCCAAACGTATGTTCAAATTTCGCGATGTTATCTCCCAATGCAAACAGCAATCTTTTGGCATGCTGGGGAGCCAGAATAATGCGGGATTTTACCTTGCCTTTGGGAACTCCGGGCATCAGGCGCACAAAATCCAAGATAAACTCGGTATTGCTGTGGGTAATAATGGCAAAATTGCTATAGGTACCGTCTGCTATTTCGTCAGAAATTTCTATGTCAATTGGGGGGGTGTTGTTTTCCATGGTTGAATATTTAAAAAATAATAACAGCAAAGATACTGAAGGTGATAGCAAGCTTAAAAAAAAATGGTAATTTTGTGTTAAACCCAAACAGGCTTAACAGTGTCTAAGTTCCGATGAAAAAATTGATACTCGTTTTGAGCATAATCCTAACCTCTCGTGCATTTGCCCAAACACCCTACTGGAGCGAGCATGTAGCACCCATTTTGTACAACAATTGCACCAACTGCCACATTGAAGGCGGCATCGCTCCTTTCTCACTGGTGGGATATGAAAAAGCAGTTGCTTACGCAGGAAGCATAAAAAGTGCAACCTCATCTCGCAGCATGCCTCCGTGGCCTGCCGATTTGCAATATCAACGATATGCGCATGAGCGTGTTTTGAGCAATGAAGAAATCAGTGCCATTGCAAACTGGGTGGATGGCGGCACGCCCAAAGGTGATACCACCAAAGCCCCTGCAAAACCTGAATTAAAAACAGGCGGTAGCATAATCAGCCCCACCCGAAATCTCAAAATACCTGATTACTCTGTAAAAACAACCACCGACGAATACCGTTGTTTTGTTTTGCCCACGGGCTTCACACAGAATCAGTTCCTCACGGCCATTGAAGTCATTCCCGGAAACCTGCGTGTGGTGCACCACGCGCTCATTTTTCACGATACAAGCTCAAAACCCTTGCAACTGGATGCGGCAGACCCCAAACCCGGGTATCTTAGTTTTGGCGGTACGGGCAGCAGCACTTCAGAACTCATCGGTATCTGGGCTCCGGGTTCAGAACCCTATTTCTTCCCGAATGGCTTTGGCATTAAACTGCTAAAAAAAGGTAATATCGTTTTACAGATTCACTATCCCGGAGGCGTAAATAATGTGGTTGACAGCACAAGGGTAATTCTAAAAACAACTACCACAACCCAAAGGCAAGTGGTTATTCAACCTGCACTGAACCACAATGCACCCAATTTACAAAACGGGCCATTGTATATCCCGGCAAACCAGGTCAAATCATTCAACAACAAATACGATTTACCTGTTGATGTTTCTGTATTTACGGTGGGGCCGCACATGCATCTCATTGGCAGTTCCATCAAGGCTTTTGGAGTTACAACCCATAAAGATACAATCCGTTTTGTTGATATACCCAAATGGGATTTTCACTGGCAACGCTCCTATACCTTCAGGAATGTATTGAAAGTTCCGGCAGGGACGACTTTGCGTGGACAAGCCAGCTACAACAACACTTCCTCCAATCCGTTCAATCCAAGCAACCCGCCACAGGCCGTTTCGCTGGGAGAAGGCACCAATGATGAAATGTTTCTGGTGTATTGCTGGTTTACCCTTTACCAGCCGGGTGATGAAAATATTGTTATTGATAATGCGGTGCTCAAAAATGTGAGCAAAACTTCGGTATTGAAAACGGAAACCACCCGCATTTATCCCAATCCCGTGTCAGATTTCGCCTGGGTAACGGATGTTCGCTTTGCTCCGGGAAATTATCAGTGGAAGATTACAGATCTCACAGGGAAAACCGTTGCAGAAGGCAATAACAACATGGATTCGGGAAAACGCTGCAAAATCCCGGTTGTGGAGATTCCCGCGGGCGCCTACCATATTTCCATTCGGCAGGGAAATACCTATTACAGCGGGCGGCTACTGAAACAGTAATTATTTTACGCAGGTAACCGAAATCTCCACCATTGCATCTTTGGGTAGACGGGATACCTCTACGGTTTCACGTGCCGGATACAGTTCATTTGAGAAATAACTGCCATAAATGGCATTCACCTTGGGAAAATCATCCATGCTTTTCAGGAAAATAGTAGTTTTAACGATATGGCTGAATTCCAGCCCGGAAACCGTTAACAGGGCTTTGATATTTTCCATAACCTGTTTGGCCTGGGCTTCCACGCCGCCTTCGGCCATTTTACCGGTTACGGGATGGAGCGCAATTTGTCCGGAAAAGTACCAGGTGTTGCCGACACGCACACCCTGACTGTAAGGCCCAATGGGCTCAGGAGCATTTTTTGTAAAAATCGTTTCTCGCATGATGGTTTGCTTATTTTTGTAGCTGCATGAACATAGGAATACTGGCATCAACAGACAGGCGAAATGCCTGGCCTTCAGGTAGCGAAGCCCATTCGCAGATTTCATGGGCGCAAAATAGCCAAGATGCTGCGCATTTCGATGTTTTTATCGATTTGAATTTTGACGCACACCCGGAACGTATTCGTAATTATGCTGGAAATACCAAAACTATTTTCCTGCTGAGTGCTGTCAATTACACACCGGAAGCGGCTTTTTTTCATGCGGGCATTCCTTTCAGTGGTGAAAAAATCTTTGGCATCAATGCTATTCCCGGTTTCTTGGAGAGAAACACTCTGGAAATTTCGGATCCGTTTGGCAAAAAAGATGAGACTGACGATTTATTGAACAAACTGCCATTTAGCAGCCTGGAATGGGTAAAAAGCCGTGTGGGAATGGTAACGCCGCGCATTGTTTTCATGATCATTAACGAAGCGTATTACACCATGCAGGAAGGCACTGCTGCCGCCCCCGATATTGACACGGCCATGAGACTGGGAACAGCCTATCCGCACGGTCCGTTTGAGTGGAAGGCCAAATGCGGCATTGCCAATGTTTACCGCACGTTAGAAGCTATGTACGAAGACACAAAAGAAGAGCGCTACAAGATTTGTCCGGCGCTGAAAACGGAATACCTGACCGGTGGCGTTTGTTAAAACTGACCCGCCCTTAACATCACAAGCGTACAAGCCTGCAAGTACGGGATATTTGCAGCATCCAGCCTCTCCATCAACTCCGGATTTTCCGTTCCGGGATTAAAAATAACCCTGCCGGGCTTCAATGAAATAATGGTATTGTACCATGCAACCTGATGCAACGGATTTAGGTACAGGGTAATAGTATCCAACCTTTGTAAGTCTTCCGGAACAACCCGCAGAATGGGCAAACCTTGAACTCCAATACCCGATTTACCGACCAATACAGGCTTATGGCCATATTCCAGCAACATTAGCGTAGCCATGTGGCTGTAGCGCATAGGGTTTTCGGAAGCACCCAGTAGCAGAACTGTTTCAGGCATGCTGCAAAGTTAATGCGGCGGCTTCCGCACAGCGAACCCCATCGAGGGCAGCACTGATGATTCCACCCGCGTAGCCTGCCCCTTCGCCACACGGATAGAGATTTTGCACCTGCGGATGCTGTAAATTTTCTTTTTTTCGTGGTATGCGAACGGGACTGCTGGTGCGGCTCTCCACACCCACCAGAATACCTTCGCGTGTGCGGAAACCTTTCATTTTATTGCCCAGTATCTGCAAGGTACCACGGATGCGTGAACCCACATCTTCGCTCAGTACTTCATCTATTTTTCGGGGAATAATACCGGGTATGTAAGAGCATTCGGGCAAATCTGAAGATGCCCTTCCGTTTACAAAATCCTCTATGCGCTGAGCGGGTGCGGTTAGGTTTCCGACAGTTTCAAATGCCTTTTGCTCCCACACCGCCTGATAATGCATGGCCTTTAGTGGGCCGTAATGTTCGAATTCGGAGAAATCTTTTTCATCCACCGACACCACAAAACCGCTGTTGGCAAATTTTCCGTTGCGCTTGCTGGGACTCCAGCCGTTCACCACCACCTCACCGGGTGCAGTAGCCGCAGGTGCTATAATGCCACCCGGACACATGCAAAACGAAAACACACCCCTGCCACTCACATGTTCTACCAAACTGTAGGAGGCAGGCGGCAAGTGGTTTTCAGCGGCATTGCAGCGATACTGAATGCTGTCTATCAGTTCCTGTGGATGTTCCAGCCGCACGCCCAGGGCGAAGGGTTTGGCCTCTATCTGAACGTCTTTTTTATGCAGTAAAATAAATATATCGCGTGCGCTGTGGCCCGTAGCGAGAATTAAAGCCTGAACAGGCCATTTTGAGCCTTTTTGGGTACATATTTCCTTGATTTTACCATTTTCTAACGTAAAATCCACCATTTTTTGGCCAAAATGCACTTCTCCGCCAGATGCGATAATATGTTCACGGATATGCTCGATAATACCGGGTAGTTTATTCGTGCCAATATGCGGATGTGCCTCCCAGGTGATGGCCGAAGTGGCCCCGTGATGCACCAGCTCCTGCAAAATTTTGGCCACATCGCCGCGTTTGGTGCTGCGGGTATAAAGTTTTCCATCGCTGTAGGTACCGGCACCGCCTTCACCAAAGCAATAATTGCTGTCCCCATCCACTACATGCTCTTTGTTCAGCACCGCCAGATCGCGCCTGCGCTCTTTTACCGGTTTGCCGCGTTCCAGGATTACAGGTTTAAAGCCTTTTTCAATCAGCGACAGCGCCGCAAACAAACCTGCAGGACCACTACCGATAATATGCACAGAAACAGCGTTGTGCACATCTCTGCCCAGAAATCCCTGCGCCACGGGCGGCAATTCGCCGTGACCGTAAACATCAGCCGTGATAATAAAAAAAGGTTGTTTGCCCCTGGCATCTAGGCTGCGCTTGCGCCACATCACCGTGGCATCTGCCACGCCCGCCGCTTCACAAAAACGCCGGTTTACCAGAACAGCATCGGCATTTTCCGCAGGACTAAAGGTTAATTGCAGGGTTTGGGGCATGGCAACCACTGCAAAAGTAGTATCCACAGACGTTTATCCCCACCCAAAACCTAAATAGCGGGGCATATCATTTCTGTTTTACCTTTGCAGGCATGAGCGAAAGGGTAGTCAGCGGCATACGCCCCACCGGCAAACTGCACTTGGGCAATTATTTTGGTGCGGTGCAAAACTTTTTGAAGTTTCAGGAAGCCCATCCCTGCTATTTTTTCATTGCCGATTACCACAGCCTTACCACACACCCTACTCCGGAAGATTTGGGCGGCAGCGTTTACCGCGTTTTTGCCGAGTATATGGCCCTTGGGCTGGATCCCGAAAAATGCACGCTTTATCTGCAAAGCGATGTACCTGAAGTGGCCGAACTGTATCTGTTCCTGAACATGAACGCCTACCTCGGCGAACTGGAGCGTGTGAGCAGCTTCAAGGAGAAAGTGCGCAGCCAGCCCAACAATATCAATGCGGGCCTGCTATCCTACCCCGTGCTGATGGCGGCTGATATTCTCATTCACCACGGAACCCGCGTGCCTGTGGGCAAAGACCAGGAACAACACCTGGAAATGGCCCGCACCTTCGGCAACCGTTTTAACCGCATGTACAACACCGAATATTTCAAAGAGCCCTCCGCTATTGGTGCGGATGATGGTTTGGTGAAAGTACCCGGACTAACCGGTGGCGGAAAAATGAGCAAAAGCGCCGGCGAAGCCGACAATATTTACCTTGACGATGAACCCGAAGTGCTGCGCAAAAAAATCATGCGGGCGGTGAGTGACAGCGGTCCGGCAGAAACCGGCAGCACCAAATCACAGCCCGTGCAAAACCTGTTTGACCTGATGGCACTGGTTTGCGAACCCGATATCATTGCCCACTTCGACGAAACCCACAAAAACGGCAGCATCCGCTACGGCGATTTGAAAAAACAGCTGGCCGAAGACATGGAAACCTTTGTAGCACCAATGAGAAGCCGCATTCAAGATATGCTGAACAACAAGGAACTCGTGAAGAAAGCAGCCAAATGCGGTGCTGAAAAAGCCCGTGAAAACGCCTCCAAAACAATCACAGAAGTGCGCAGCCTGATGGGCTTCAGGGGTTTCTGACCGGTTTATTTGGAAATCTCGATTATTTTTCATATGTTCATATTTCACGGCATCTGCCAAAAATTCTGCCCATTGTTCTGCATTATGCTTTAATTTGCAGTTGAAAACATGGACGTTTCCATTGTCATACCCCTGCTGAACGAGGAAGAGAGCCTCCCGGAACTTTACGCATGGATTAAGCGTGTGACCGATGCGCACAAGCTTTCCTATGAAATCATCTTCATCGATGACGGAAGTAACGACGGTTCCTGGAAAGTAATTTCAGACCTGAGCAACCAGAATCCGGGTGTGAAAGGCATTCGTTTCCGCAGAAACTATGGTAAAAGTGCCGCCCTGAATGAAGGTTTCAGCATAGCAAAGGGCGAAATTGTTATCACCATGGATGCCGACCTGCAGGACTCCCCCGACGAAATTCCCGGGCTGGTAGCCATGATCCGCAAAGAAAACTACGATTTGGTGAGTGGCTGGAAAAAGAAACGCTACGACAACGCCCTTACCAAAAATATGCCCTCCAAGATATTCAACTACACCAACCGCAAACTCAGCGGTATTGAGCTGAATGACATGAACTGCGGTCTCAAAGCATACCGCAATGAGGTGGTGAAAAATATTGAAGTGTATGGCGACATGCACCGCTACATTCCTGTGATTGCCAAAAATGCTGGTTTCAGGCGCATTGGCGAAAAAGTGGTGGGACACCAGGCCCGCAAATACGGCAAAAGTAAGTTCGGGCTGGAACGCTTTGTTAACGGCTTTCTGGATCTGCTCACCATTTTGTTCATGGGGAAATTCGGCAAAAAACCCATGCATTTCTTCGGCGTACTGGGCATATTGTCGTTTTTGATTGGTTTTGGTATTGCCGCATGGCTGTTGATTGACAAAGCCATTCATGTGTGGCAGGGCACACCTGCACCTAAAGTGGCCGATTCTACATTTTTCTACATCGGGCTGGTGGTGATGATTATTGGTACCCAGCTGTTTCTGGCGGGTTTTCTGGGCGAACTCATCAGCCGCTCTCACCCCGACCGCAACCGCTATCAGGTTTCTGAAACGACCTTCAGCACCCGATGAAAGGCAAACACATCGTGATTGTGGGCCCTGCCCATCCGCTGCGCGGAGGACTGGCTACGTTCAATGAACGGCTCGCACGCGAACTGGCCAAAGAGAATACCGTTACCCTGCTCTCCTTTAAACTTCAGTACCCCGGATTTTTGTTTCCCGGCCAAACCCAGTTTACCGACGAACCCGCTCCGGAATACCTGCACATTGATACTGCGCTGAACTCCGTCAATCCGCTTAACTGGATATCGGTGGGCCGCAAATACAAAAAACTGCGCCCAGACCTGATAATCTTCCGCTACTGGATGCCGTTCTTTGGTCCCTGTTTTGGAACGTTTGCACGCATCGTTAAGCAAAACAAGCACACTAGGTTGGTCTGCATTGCAGATAACATCATTCCCCACGAACGCCGCTTTTTCGATAAACCATTCAATGCGTATTTCCTGCCCGTGCTGGACGGCGCCGTTACCATGAGCCGCAAGGTAATGCAGGATCTGGAAGATTTGCACTTCAACAAACCCAAGTTATACAACCCGCATCCGCTGTACGACAATTTTGGCGATGCCCTGCCCCGCGAGAAAGCCCTGCAGGAATTGGGTTTGCCCGCCGATGGGCGCTACCTGCTTTTTTTCGGCTTTATCAGACGCTACAAAGGGCTGGATTTGCTGCTCAGCGCCATGGCGGATGAAAAAGTGAAACAAACCGGCGCCAAACTGATTGTGGCCGGTGAATTTTACGAAGATGCAGCGCCGTACCACGCACAGATAGAGCAGCTGAGTCTGGCAGACCGCGTGATATTGAAAACCGAGTTCATTCCCAACGGAAAGGTTCTGTTGTACTTCAGCGCCGCCGATCTGGTGGTGCAGCCCTACCGCAGTGCTACCCAAAGCGGGGTTAGCCAGGTGGCGTATCACTTCAACAAGCCCATGATTATTACAAATGTGGGCGGACTGGCCGAAAGTGTACCCGACGGTAAAGTAGGTTTTGTGGTTCCCCCCGAACATGCCGCCATTGCCGATGGTATTGCCCGTTTCTTCAATGAAAACAAATCTGCCGAATTTATTGGCAAGATGGAAGAAGCCAAGGCACCGTTTAGCTGGGAGAGATTGGTGCAGGGGTTGGAGAAGGTGGGTATGGGATAAGGGTTTGTTTTGGTGTAATTGTTTATTGGTTTATTGGCAAACATTATATTAAGCAACGTTTTGTATGACGGGATAGTCAATTAAACAATTAGACCATTAAACGATTATTCAGGCATGAACAAACTATACAGTCTATACTGTAAACTATCAACTAAAAAAAATTACCCTACATTTGTGTTTACCCAAACATGAAAAAATGGTTTATTTTTCTTTTCGCGGTGCTGCTCACAGCCAACTGGGCCTGCAGAAA
>VGGQ01000011.1 GCA_016868535.1 Bacteroidota bacterium
CCCAGTTTATCCAATTACCTGCATCAAAACGGGGCTCTGTGTGGGGCGTTGAAAATTGGTTCCAGGGGCACACATCCTGACAAATGTCGCAGCCAAAAACAAAGCCTTCCATTTTCGGCTGAAAGGCTTTCGGTATATCGTTTTTTAGTTCAATGGTGAGATAGGAAATACATTTGGAGGCATCTATCACACCATCCTGCACAATGGCTTGGGTAGGGCATGCGTCAATACAGGCTGTGCAGGTTCCGCAATGGCTGCTAGCGGGTAAGTCAGGATCCAGTTCCAGGTCGCAAATAATAGTGGCAATGAAGAAATAGGAACCTACGCCTTTGCGCAGCAACAGGCTGTTTTTGCCCGTCCAGCCCAGTCCGGCCAGTGTGGCCCATTGTCTTTCCATCACAGGCGCGCTGTCTATAAAAATTCTGCCTTCAACAGGCCCGGATTCTGTTTGCAGCTCGGCCAACAGGTCATATAATTTATCTTTGATAACGCGGTGGTAATCCTCGCCCCAGGCATATTTGGCCACTTTTGGTGCATCCGTATTTTGCCGTCCTTTAGGATAATAATTGTATAAAAAGCAGATAACACTTTTGGCGCCCGGCACCAACGCGGCAGGAGTCAGACGCTTTTCAAAATGGTTTTCCATGTACTGCATGGTACCGTGGTAACCCTTTTCCAGCCAGTTTTTCAGCCGGTCTTCTTCTTCGGTCAATTTTCGCGCAGCGGCCAAACCCACAGCGATAAAGCCATATTTATCAGAAAGTTTCTGAAGATGTGTTTTTAACGCAGCGCCTTGCAGCATACGCTATTTTTTCAGTTTGTCGGCAAAAAGCTTCCGGAATTTGGCCGCTTTTTCGCCCACAACCGCCACACAATAGGGTTGGTCAGGGTTATTGGTGTAATAATCCTGGTGGTACTCTTCTGCAGAATAATAGCAGTCAAGCGGCACTATTTCCGTTACGATTGGGTCGTCCCAAAGTTTGGCTTCTTCGGCCGCCTCTCTGCTTTTAAGGGCAATGTCCTCTTGGACTTTATTATGATAGTAAATACCGCTGCGGTATTGTGTACCAACATCATTTCCTTGTCGGTTTAGGGTTGTAGGATCGTGGATTTTCCAGAATACGGTCAAAATTTCTGCATAGTTGGTTTTGTCTGTGTCAAAAACCAGTTGTGTTACTTCCGCATGCCCCGTTAATCCTGAGCAAACCTCTTTATATGTCGGATTTTTGATCTTTCCGTTGGCATAACCACACTCTATGCTTAAAATGCCCTCCATCTGTCGGTAAACGGCATCAAGGCACCAGAAGCAGCCGCCGGCCAGTATTGCAGTATCGGTATTCATACTTTCTTGTTTTTGTGAATTTTTTTTCGTATATTCATGTTTGGCGCGTTTGCCTGCACAGCCTGTCGCCATTAAAAAACCAATCCCGATCCACAAATGTTTAGCGACCATGCAGTTTTGTGTTTAGGTATGCAACCCCCGTGCCCAATATTGCGCCTGCCAAAACGTCGGTAGGAAAGTGTTTACCGGCTATTACGCGTGAAATCATTGTTCCCATGCTTAATGCGGTTAAACCCAGCGTAATGCCGGGTCTTCTGTCTTTTATTGTCAGGCCCCTGTCATAGAAATAATGGCTGGCAGCCATACAGGCTGTGAGTGAGGTGTGGCCGCTGAAAAAACTATACGCATCATCTTTTTTCCCAACTGAAAAACCGCTCTCATTGGCGTAAGGCCTGGCCCTGTGGGCAAGCATTTTGATGGTTTGGGTAATATTCCAGGTCATCCACAGGTTTTGGGTCATCAGCAATCCTGCTGTGTTTCTTTCTGCCGTTTGCTTTTGTGATAATCCGTATACAGCTAGCAATCCTGCTGTGGCAAAGGTGATGTCGGAGGTGCGCGCGTAAGTAGGACTAAAATGCAGCGGTGCCAAGCGGTCAATTCCCCTTATTTTCCAGTAATGTATTTCATTGACTGATATTTTTTCTTCCAGTTTCAGGTTTATGAAACTGTGAATGGCAAGTCCGCCAAAAATAACGGCTTCTTTGCCTTTACTGATATTTAAAGAAGGTTGAGATACTGCAGGATTTGAATGTAGAATCAGTCCAAATAGCAGAATTTTTGTTAATGCAGACCTGATTTTTAAGAGTCCTAAGCCAATTGTGGAGAGAGTGGGCATCAAAGCATCAACAATTAAAGGTAATTTTGCCGCTACGAAATTAGTGGATAAAACCCATGAATAATCAGGAAATCATCTCTAAAATTAAAACAGCCGCTTCTGCTGTTTATGAAAACCTAACTACCGAAGAACTTGTAAAAAAAGCCCTGGAACGCAATGAGGGTAAGTTAACCAACAGCGGAGCCCTTGCCGCAAACACGGGTGAGTTTACCGGTCGCAGTCCCAAGGATAAATTTACGATTAAAGATGCAACTACCGAAGATGTCCTTTGGTGGGGAACGGTAAACCAGCCTTTTGAAAGCGATAAATTCGATAACCTACTCAACAAAGTGGTTAACCACCTGAACGGAAAAGATATTTTTGTACGTCATGCCCATGCATGCGCCGATCCCAAGTACCGCCTGCACATTCGTGTGGTAACGGAAAGTGCTTATCAGAATTTGTTCGCCAAGCACCTTTTCCTGCGCCCTACGGCGGCGGAAATTACCACAGCTCCTACCGAATGGCTTATTCTGGCAGCACCTTCATTCCGTGCCAATCCGGTCGAAGACGGTACCCGCCAGCACAATTTCACCATCGTGAACATGTCTCGCAAAATCATTCTGATTGGTGGTTCAGGGTACACCGGTGAAATTAAAAAAGGTATTTTTGGCGTGCTGAACTATGTTTTACCCCATGAACACGGTGTTTTAAGCATGCACTGCAGTGCCAATATTGGCGTCAAAGGCGATACCGCTGTATTCTTTGGACTGAGCGGTACCGGAAAAACCACCCTGAGTGCCGATCCCAACCGAAAGCTGATTGGCGACGACGAGCACGGCTGGTCTGATAACAATGTATTCAACTTCGAAGGTGGTTGCTACGCCAAATGTGTGAACCTTACCGAAGAAAAAGAACCCCAGATTTGGAATGCCATCAAACCTGGTGCGCTGATGGAAAACGTATGTTTCTTTGATGGAACCAACACCCCCAACTACGATGATATCTCGGTAACAGAAAACACCCGTGTAGCTTATCCTATCGATAACATAGACAATATCGCCGTTCCCAGCGTAGGTGACGCTCCACAGAATATTTTCTTCCTAACGGCCGATGCTTTCGGTGTATTGCCTCCCATCAGCAAACTCACACCTGGACAGGCCATGTACCAGTTCATCAGCGGTTATACCGCCAAAGTGGCAGGAACTGAAGCCGGTGTAACCGAACCTCAGGCAACCTTCTCAGCGTGTTTCGGACAGGTGTTCTTGCCGCTGCATCCCACCAAATATGCTGAAATGCTGGGTAAGAAATTGCATCAGCATCTCAATGTAAATGTGTGGCTGGTAAATACCGGCTGGACCGGTGGTCCTTACGGTGTTGGAAGCCGCATGAAGCTTTCCTATACCCGCGCCATGATTACCGCAGCGCTGGAAGGCCAACTGGATGGTATTGCCTTTGAAAACCATCCCGTGTTTGGCTTTGCAATGCCCACCAGCTGCCCAAATGTGCCCGCCGATTTACTGAATCCCCGCAATACCTGGGGAGACAAAGGGGCATATGACAAACAGTGCGAAAAATTGGCAGAGTTATTCAATACCAATTTTGCCAAATTTGCCGATGGCGCCAGCTATGAAATCAAAGCTGCAGCTCCCAAAATGAGCGGTACCGCTTAATTTTTTAATAAATTGGATGTTGAAATGGCGCTTTCGGGCGCTATTTTTAATGAACAAAAGTCAGCCGCCCTTATCTTTGTAGTTGTTTATGCGCAGCAGCTTAGAGATAAAACAACAGTTTCTCAACTTTTTGGCTTCAAAAGGTCACAGGGTAGTGCCTTCAGCACCTATTGTGGTTAAAGGCGATCCAACCCTGATGTTTACCAACGCAGGAATGAACCAGTTTAAGGATTTCTTCCTGGGAAATGCAGTGGCAGCAGAAAAGCGGGTGGCCAACAGCCAGAAATGTTTGCGCGTGAGCGGTAAACACAACGATCTGGAAGAGGTAGGGCACGATCACTACCACCATACCATGTTTGAGATGCTCGGCAACTGGAGTTTTGGCGATTATTCCAAAACCAATGCCATCAACTGGGCCTGGGAATTGCTCACTGAGATTTATCAGTTGCCACAAGAGCGTTTATATGTAACTGTTTTTGAAGGCGATGCTGCCAGCAACATCTCGTTTGACCAGGTTGCGTTTGATACGTGGAAACAATTTTTGCCGGCAGAAAGAATTATCAACGGCAATAGAAAAGACAATTTCTGGGAAATGGGCGACACCGGTCCCTGCGGTCCATGCAGCGAAATTCATTTTGATATGCGCGATGATGCAGAACGAGATAAGGTTTCGGGCGCAACACTCGTAAATACCGGAGATCCAGAGGTGATTGAAATCTGGAATCTGGTGTTCATTGAGTTTAACCGCAAAACCGACGGAAGCCTGGAAAAATTGACTGCACAGCATGTCGATACTGGAATGGGTTTTGAGCGCCTTACCCGCGTCATACAAGGGAAAAAGAGTAATTACGACACCGATATATTCAGCTTTATCATTGATGAAACCTCCGCGATTGCAGGTATAAAATACGGGGCTGCAGAAGCCTCTGATACTGCTTTCCGCGTAATCGCCGATCATATTCGTGCGGTATCTTTTTGCATTGCCGACGGACAGCTTCCTTCCAATACCGGCGCTGGTTATGTGGTTCGCCGCATTCTGCGCAGGGCTGTGCGTTATGGATACAGCTACCTCAATCTGTCTTGGCCCTTCCTGCACAGGTTAATCCCTTCGCTGGCGGCTTATTTTTCGGCATCTTTCCCCGAACTGAAAACCCAGCAGGATTTTATTGCCCGTGTAATCAAAGAAGAAGAAGCCTCATTTTTCCGCACCCTCAGCACCGGTCTGGTTTTGCTGAACGATTATTTTGAAGCCCACAAAGGTAAAGATGTGAGTGGGACTACTGCGTTTGAATTATACGATACTTATGGTTTTCCGCTGGACCTGACCGAACTGATTGCCCGTGAACGCGGTTTAAATACCGATGTGCATGGTTTTCGGGCTGAATTAACCAAGCAAAAGGAGCGGAGTCGCGCCGATGCCAGTAAGGAAACCGGCGACTGGCAGCTGCTGATGACCGATTCCGAAGAGAAATTTGTGGGATATGATGTGCTGGAAACGCATACCCATATCAGCCGTTTCAGAACCGTAAAAACCAAGGGCAAAGACCAGTTTCAGCTGTTGTTGAATGTAACTCCATTTTACGCTGAAAGCGGCGGACAGGTGGGCGATTCGGGTGTTTTGACAGGTTCTAAAGGTGATGTTATCAACGTGCTGGATACACAGAAAGAGAATAAACTGCATATCCTCATTTGCGATAAATTGCCGCAGCATGCAAAAGATAAATTTGTGGCAACTGTTGACAGACACAGACGCGCTGCCATCAACAACAATCATAGTGCTACCCACCTTATGCATTCCGCGCTGCGGGAGGTTTTGGGCAGCCATGTGGTGCAGAAGGGCAGTTTGGTGAATGAGCACTACCTGCGTTTTGATTTTTTGCACTTTGGCAAAACGAGCAACGAGGAATTACAGAAAGTGGAAGATCGTGTAAACGAAAAAATCAGGGAAGGTATTGCCCTGCAGGAACACCGCGATATGCCCATTGGTGAAGCCATGAAAATGGGTGCCACGGCATTGTTTGGCGAAAAATACGGAGATACCGTGCGTGTGATTGTTTTTGACAAGAATTACAGCATGGAATTGTGCGGGGGAACCCACGTGTCCAATACTGAACAAATCGGGATGTTTAAGTTTGTTTCGGAAAGTAGCGTGGCCGCCGGTATTAGAAGGTTAGAGGCGGTTACCGGAGCGGAAGCCTTCAGAATGTTGCAGAACATCAAAGCCAAAGAACAGCAAATCTCCGAACAACTGGGTAATCCGAAAGACATTCTTCAGGCCATTGTAAAAATGCAGGAAGAGCTTGATGGCCTTAGAAAAACGGTTGAGCAATTCAGGCGTGAAAAAAATATAGCGGAGAAACAGCGGATTCGCGCTATGGTTAAGAATATAAATGGTGTGCAGGTATTGATAGCCCGTGTGCAGTTAGACGGAGCCGATGCCGCTAAGGACATCACGTTCCAACTCAAAAACGAAATTCCCAATTTGTATTGTGTGCTGGGCTGGACTTTTGAAGGAAAACCAGGACTGGCGGTGATGATCAGCGATGAGCTGGTGGCATCCAAAGGCTGGGATGCTTCGGCCATGGTTCGTGAGCTTGCCCGTGAAATTCATGGTGGGGGAGGCGGACAGAAGTTTTTTGCTACTGCAGGTGGCAAAGATTCATCAGGTCTGGATCGTGCGCTGGAAAAAGCCGCGGGCCTTATTTAAGCGTAAATAGAAATTACCTTTTTGGTCTCAAAGAAAGGTTCCTCATACCATTGAGAAATGGACTGTTTTTGAACCTTTAAAGACGATTTGATCTTCAGCAGTTCAGTGATTTCTTTCGTTAAATCACCGCCTTTCAGCAAATAAAAACAGGGTTTGTGGTTCCATTTGCCCTGCATCCAAGTCCACAGTTGTAGCATAGGAGCCACAGCACGTGCGGTGGCAATGTCAAAGTGTTTGTTCAGGGTTTCGGTGCGGCTGTTAACGGCGGTCGCATTTTTCAGTCCCAGTTTTTCAATCACGTCAGTTACCACGGCTACCTTCTTGCCAATGCTGTCGCACAGTGTAAATTCCACATTTGGGAATAATATCGTTAGGGGAATACCCGGAAAGCCGCCACCGGTGCCAATATCAATTACTTCGCTCCCTGTAGGGAACTCGAAGGCTTTGGCCAGCGCAAGGCTGTGCAGCACATGGTGCAGATAGAACATGTCCATGTCTTTTCGCGAAATCACATTTACCCGTTGATTGTGTTCTTTATACAATGTTTCCAGCTGGAGAAACCGCTGTTTCTGTTTTTCGGAGAGTTCCGGAAAATGTTTGAAAATGATTTCTGCCCCTACCATGACGGTTTCTTTGCAAAAAAGGCCCGGATACCGATTATCAGGTACCAATAGGTGTGAAACCAGTTCCAGAATGGATAAAGCAATGCTACCCCGCCTATTTTAAGGACGCGGCTTCGGCCGAAAAAGATGAACCATTCTGGGGTGAGTTTCAGCAGCAATAATGTCAGTGGATAAACAAACCAGTTGCTCATAAAGAACCAAACCGTAATGAGCGTCCAGAAAAATAACTGCGAGATACTGAACCAGCCCTGCTGTCTTTTCACGGAACCTTCGTAGTATTTGCCAATCCACAGGTGGCGAATGCGTTGTTTGATGTATTCAGACCAGGTGCTTTTACCTTTACTCCAGGTTATGGCATCGGGGTGAATGACTACTGCGGTATTTCCGGCATTGGCCACCGATTGCACAAACAAATCGTCATCACCGGCTGGCAGGTAATAGTGTGCTGAAAATCCATTTACGCTGTCATATATGCGCCGGGTATATCCCAGGTTCCGACCCACGCCCATGTAGGGTTTTCCGGCCAGGGCAAAGCCAAGGTAATTGAGGGCAGTCAGCAGGGTTTCGAATCTTATGAGCCGTCCCAAAAATCCTTTGCCGGCATGCAAAGGAGAATAACCCAGAACCACTTCTGCGCCTTGGGTAAAAGGTGTGGCCATGGTTTTTAACCAGTACTTGCTGCCGGGCTTGCAATCGGCGTCGGTGAGCATGAAATGTCCATAGCGGGCTGCTTTGAAGCCCAGTGTCAATGCAATCTTTTTACCGTGCATTTTCACGTATTCTGCATCCAGATGTACGTATTTCAGTCTGGGATTTTCAATAACTAGCGGTGCTATCCATTCGGCAGTGCCATCTGTGCTACCGTCATCGGTGATGATAACCTCAAACTCAGGATAATCCTGTTCCAACCATACGGGAAGAAACTGCTGAAGATTGGTGAGTTCGTTTTTTGCAGCAATAACAATGGAAACAGGTGGATAACTCTTGGCAGGAGCGGTTTTTTGACGTTTTACTTTTACATAAAATCTGAAAAAATAATACCAACTGATACCCATGAACAGCACTACTGCACTGCCAAAAACGTAATCGATAAACGAGGGAAAAGGAATAACCAGGGGAAAGCCGTTCATGTCGTGTGCGAAGTTAATATCCGCAGCTCAATTCAGGTTAACGAAATCCAATTCCGCCCGCGGGTGTTCCAGGTTTAATGTCGGTACTGAATTCTTCCACGTCTTCCAGTACTATTGTATTGATGGCTTTGGCAGTCTGTTTGTTTTTTGGAAGTTCGCTCAGGCGCAAATGCTGGTTGCGTATGGCTTCCTCAATCACTTTGCGTACACTGCGGCCGTTCCCGAAATACTTGTCGCGGTTTTTGTACATAAATTCAATGTATTCCTTCAGGTGCTCCGCCGCGGCGTCATCGGGCGTGATGTTGTTTTCAGCGAGTTGATTTACGGCTACGGTATACAATTCATCGGCATCGAAATCCTCAAAATTAAATACCTTATCGAAGCGGCTTTTCAATCCCGGGTTGAATTCCATAAATTTCTCCATATTCTGTGTGTAGCCTGCTGCAATGACTATGAATTCACCCCTTCGGTCTTCCATGCGTTTTAGCAGGGTTTCCACGGCTTCACGTCCAAAATCGTTGGGGCCGCCGTCAGTAAGGCTGTAAGCCTCATCCACAAACAATACACCTCCAATAGATTTGTTGATCAGGTCGGAAGTTTTAATGGCAGTTTGACCAATATAACCGCCTACCAAGCTTTGTCGGTCGCATTCCACCAGATGTCCCCGTTCCAGAATGCCCAGAGCCTTGTATATCTGCGCCAGAATACGTGCCACGGTGGTTTTACCGGTTCCGGGGTTGCCACTGAAAATATTGTGAAGGCTGAATGCCTTGCGTACGTCTTTGCCCTGACTTTTGTAATAGCGCACCAGTTTCACCAGCTCGTCGATGTCCTGCTTCACCTTGTTCAGGCCAATCATGCGCTTTAGTTTGCCCAGGTTTTCTTTGAGCAGCTCTTCATCGATGGGAATATCTGGGAGCATGCCCTTACCGGTGGTCATGATTTTTTGTAGATCAACCGGTTCTATATCAGATAACTGTTCTTTGGTAAGGTCGGCTGGCTTAGCGGTTTTCATGATGCGAAGGCCAAGGTTCATTTTGGCTTCATCTACAATGCTGTTTACCATACGTGCATTGCCGAAAAACTTGTCGCGATCGCGGTATTTGTCAACCAGATATTTGTAGAGTAAGTCTTTGGCCGCATCGGTGAAATGCACGCCCTTTTTAGCTGCAGCAAAATATGCAATCTGCACAAGTTCCTGTGGCACATAGTCCGCAAAATCATAATACATATTGAAGCGGCTCTTTAAACCCGGGTTGGATTCAAGGAAAATATCCATTTCTTCGGGATAGCCAGCCACCACAATAGCGATGTCATTGGAATCACTTAATTCTTTCAGTAGTACCTCAATGGCTTCGCGACCGAAATCCTTGCTGTCTTCATCTTTGCGTGCCAGGCTGTAGGCCTCATCTATAAAGAGAATGCCGTCTTTGGCTTTTTTAATGGCTTCCTTGGTTTTAGGGGCCGTCTGCCCAATAAATTCTGCCACCAAGTCACCCCTGTCTACTTCATGCACATGACCTTTTTTTAAAAGACCGAGTTCTTTGTAAATTTTCCCAAGCAGTCTTGCTACTGTGGTTTTACCTGTTCCGGGATTGCCTTTAAAAACCGCATGCAGGATGATTTTATCTGATTCTTCAAAACCTTTCTCACGGCGAAGTGCCACAAACCTCAGGTAGTCTGAATATTCATGAATCTTCTGCTTGATGCCGCCCAAACCAATCAGTTGATCCAATTCCTTCATTACCTCATCAAAATTCTGCGCTTCTCGGGATTCTTCTTTTTCCACTCTTCCCTGATGGTTAAAGGCATTATTGTTTCCCTCCTCATCAACATCTTCCATATGCACAAACTCAATCTGGGTTAGCGGCAGAAAATCCTCCTCAGTGGCTTCCACATAATCGTCGCCGATTTCGAAAGGCATGCTCGCCAGAAGTTGGTCCATAAATATGATTTCCGCATAGTACTCGCCGCGCGACCAGGTTCCTACGATATCGCTGCCCCAGCCGATAGTGGCTGTGAAGGTTTCATCGTTGGGTTTGATAAAGAACAACTTTGTCACAGAGCCTTTCAGGTAGCCGTTTGAAGTTCTGAAATTGAATATCAGTTCAACAGGAAGATCCTGACTTTTGCGGGTGAGATTTTTGGTGTTCACTTCCACCCATACATAGCGCGTGCTTATGGCACTGAAAACGGTATAGTATTTTCGGTCTTCGGAGCGTGTGTTTTCGTCCGGACCTTCATACAGCTTAACGGTTTCAATTTTGAAATAGGGATTCATACCCGACCTTACCATGCCTACATTTTCCACATAAAATGTTTTGGTGGCAGCCAGTTCATTGTTAATCCATCCTTCCCAGCGGTAAATACCTGCTTTCCAATATGCACCCGGAGTTTTTACACCCCAGCCTTCCCGTATAAAAATGATGGAATCGCTGGTGTCTACACCACGGTCGCAGTTTAGGTTGCATATTTCGTTATTCTCCTGGTCAAAGCATTTCAGTTGCATTCGCAGTTTCCATGATTTGTCATCAAATCTCTTGTTAAACAGCGAAACCTCACAATACAGGTATGCAATTTCCTGTTCGTCAAAAACACTGCGGTATTTTTTGGTATTGTTGGCCAGCCACTCGGTGCTGCAATAGGTTTTTATATCTCTGAATTTGAAATTCTCTGCACTCATAAATCAGGCTCAATAATAAGGGTAAGTTATTGTTAAACCTAAGGTCAATTTTCATGCCCTTTTTGTTGACCTGATGTTATCACTGTGCGTGCTGGAATATCAGTCGAAATAATTACTTCTTTAAATCTGTTAAGGATGCAGACCGATATTTGCCTTTGCGTGTACGCACCAGTTAATGGAATAAAAAAACCCACACCTTCGTGTGGGTTTAGATGGTGGTCGGGAAGACAGGATTCGAACCTGCGACCCTCTGGTCCCAAACCAGATGCGCTACCGGCCTGCGCTACTTCCCGAGAAGCGACCCCAGTTGGACTCGAACCAACGACCTACTGCTTAGAAGGCAGTTGCTCTATCCAGCTGAGCTATGGGGTCAATGGGGCCGCAAATGTAAATATAAACAATGAATATTTTTAGGGTAAGCAGTATATAATTGGTTTAAATCCGGCATGCTTAATTAATAATTTTTAAACTTAAAATATAATATTATTTAACACAATATTTTAGAAAATGATTTTTGAAAATAACTGAAATTTTTTTGGTGGAGCGGCAAACACTGAAAGACAGCCTCCCTGCGGTTGGCCACTTTTTGTTGGAATGCCTTACTCACTTGCATCCGGCAGATTCGCCGGCATTCCAACAAAAAACCCCGCTAGTTGCGGGGACTTTAAGTGTTTGCGGTGAGGGCGGGATTCGAACCCGCGGTACGAGTTACCCCGTACGTCAGTTTAGCAAACTGGTGGTTTCAGCCTCTCACCCACCTCACCAAACCGGGGTGCAAATATAAAACCTTATCCGCTCGTTTATCAATAAAAACAGCAATCTTTTGCCAAACTTCGTTTGCACCGCTTATTATTAGTAATTTTGTACTCCCAATATATCCGTGTCAATGCAAATACGTATTACTTTTTCCGATGGTGCCTTGAGAGAATATCCCGCTGGCATCAGCGCACTGGAAATCGCCAAAAGTATCAGCGAAGGACTGGCCAGAAATGTATTATCTGCCAAAATCAATGGAAATGTGTGGGATGCTACTCGCCCCATTAACGAAGACGCAACCCTTGCTCTGCTTACATGGAACGATACGGATGGAAAGAAAACTTTTTGGCACAGTTCGGCTCACTTGCTGGCGGAAGCACTGGAAGCCTTATATCCCGGGATAAAGTTGGGAGTCGGGCCGCCAATCGAAAATGGTTTTTATTACGACATAGACTTTGGTGATAAAACATTCTCCTCTGAGGATTTTGCCGAGGTAGAAGCCAAGATGAATGAGCTGGCCAAGCAGCACAACGCCTTTGTTCGCCGCGAAATGCGCAAGCAGGAAGCCATTGCCTATTTTACCGAAAAACAGGATCCTTACAAACTGGAACTGCTGCAGGAGCTGAATGACGGCGAAATTACCTTTTACGAACAAGGTGCCTTCACCGATCTGTGTCGCGGTCCGCACATTCCGCATACAGGTTTCATCAAAGCCATTAAGCTTATTTCTACGGCAGGTGCCTACTGGCGCGGCAGCGAGAAAAACAAGCAGCTTACACGTGTTTATGCCATCACCTTCCCCAAAAAAGCTGAACTGGATGAATACCTGATGATGCTGGAGGAAGCCAAAAAGCGCGACCACCGCAAACTGGGTAAAGAACTTGAGATTTTTACTTTTGATGATGAAGTAGGGTCTGGTTTACCCCTCTGGTTGCCCAATGGCGGACAAATTATTGAGACGCTGGAGGCGTTTGCCAAACAAACTGAAAAAGAACATGGCTATCAGCGGGTGAAAACCCCTCACATTGCCCGTGAGAGTATGTATTTGAAAAGCGGACACCTGCCATACTATAAGGACAGCATGTTTCCCGCCATGGAGCTTGATGGCGAGAAATACTACCTGAAACCCATGAACTGTCCGCATCACCACAAGATTTTTGGGGCACTCCCAAGATCTTATAAGGAACTTCCCATTCGATTGGCAGAATACGGTACCTGCTATCGCTATGAGCAAAGCGGTGAGCTATTTGGTTTGATGCGTGTACGCAGTCTGCAGATGAACGACGCTCATATTTATTGCACCGAAGCACAATTTGAACAGGAGTTTCGTTCTGTAAATGAGCTGTATCTACGCTATTTTAAGGTTTTTGGGATTGATAAATATGTGATGCGCTTTAGCAAGCACGATTCGTCAAAACTGGGACAAAAGTACATTAACAACCCCGAATTGTGGGCTAAAACCGAAAACATGGTTCGCAATGTGCTTGTGCGAAGCGGAATCCCGTTTGTGGAAGTAGAAGACGAAGCTGCTTTCTACGGACCCAAAATTGATATTCAGGTGTGGAGTGCCATTGGAAGGGAATTTACATTGGCCACCAACCAGGTGGATTTTGCCCAGGCAGAGCGTTTTGACCTCACTTTTATCAATGACAAAAACGAAAAAGAACGCCCCATTATCATACACCGTGCGCCTTTGAGTACCCATGAGCGCTTTGTGGGCTTCCTGCTGGAACACTATGCCGGAAACTTCCCGGTTTGGCTGGCACCCAGGCAGGTTGCCATACTCCCTATCAGTGATAAATTCCTGGATTATGCAATTCACGTTGCAGAATTCCTAAAAAAAGCCGATATTCGCGCCTTCGTTGACGAACGATCGGAGAAAGCCGGCCGAAAAATCCGAGATGCCGAAGTCGCCAAAATCCCTTACATGCTCATCGTAGGCGAGAAAGAAGCCGCCGCTGGTGAAGTGTCTGTAAGAAAGCATGGTGGCGGAGACCTGGGTGGCATGAGGCTTCAGGTTTTCACAGATCAAGTTGTCAGCGAAACAAGAATTTGACGAAAAATTTGAGTACGCCCGGTCTATACAACAGAGGTCCACGCAAAAAGGAGGACCTTCATCGCATCAACGAAAAAATCTTTGCACCCGAGGTGCGCCTCGTAGGCGACAATGTTGAACAGGGCGTTTATCCGACTGCGAAAGCCATTGAAATGGCATACGAACAGGGTGTGGATCTGGTAGAAATATCAGGTACTGCAACGCCGCCGGTTTGCAAATTGGTCGATTACAAAAAATTTCTATACGAGCAAAAGAAAAAGCTGAAAGAAATCAAGGCCAATGCAGTAAAACAACTTGTTAAGGAAATTCGTTTCGGCCCCAATACAGACGACCATGATGTGGATTTCAAACTGAAACATGCGCGCAGCTTCCTCGGCGAGGGGAATAAAGTGCGTGCTTATGTGTTTTTCAGGGGCAGAACCATCATCTACAAACAGCGTGGTATAGATCTGCTCATGCGTTTTGCCAATGCAATCATAGAAGAAGGTGTTGCCAAACTCGAAATGGAACCCAAGGAGGAGGGCAAGAAAGTAGCGATACTGCTTGCACCCAAAGGGAAAAAATAAAAGAAATACAAATATGCCAAAAATGAAAACCAATTCCAGTGCCAAAAAGAGGTTCAAAGTAACCGGTACCGGAAAAGTAAAACGCGCCAAGGCCTTCAAGAATCATATTCTTACCAAAAAAGCCACCAAACGCAAACGCAACCTCGGGAATGATGCCATCGTTACCGATGCCGACATAAGCAATGTTAAATTCATGCTTCGCCTGGGCAAATAAAACAGAAACCATGGCCGTAGCTCCCAAAGTATGTGTGGAAGCACATCGCTAAAGCCAATAAACTAACAAACTATGCCAAGATCAGTCAACAATGTAGCGAGCAGGGCTCGCAGAAAGAAAATCCTTAAGCACGCCAAGGGTTACTTTGGTCGTCGCTCCAATGTTTGGACCGTAGCCAAGAACGCCGTAGAAAAAGGCTGGACTTACGCTTACCGTGACCGCAAGGTTAAGAAGCGTGAATTCCGCTCCCTGTGGATTATTCGTATTAATGCCGCATGTCGCGAAAACGGTATCGGCTACAGCCAGTTCATGGGTAAATTTAACAACAGCAAGCTCGAAATCAACCGCAAGGTGCTTGCCGATATCGCCATGAACGATCCAGCCACTTTCAAAGCCATCTTTGATAGCGTGATGAAGTGATAATTTTAACAAGTACAGATTTTAGGACAAAGGCCGCTAAATGCTGTCTTTGTTGCTTTATAGCCTTGTACAATATATTAATGCACAATCTTAAACAGTTCATGCCGCGAAAATTGTCGTGCTTACACTTGCGAGGTGTTATCTTTGCCGTCGGAGTTTAACTCCACTTTGAAAAAATTATGGCAACTATAACCTTCCAAAATCAGGGTACTGGCTTTATGGCGGCTCTGAAACAAAAGACAGACGCTTACTTTAAGGCAAACAACACTGCGCCTTACGGTAACTCAGCGCTGATTGGCAAATCTATTGTGATTCTTTCCATGTTTGCGGCATTGTATGTGTGGCTGGTGTTCTTTACGCCCCAGAATGCATGGTTTGCTATTTTCCTAAGCTGTTTATTCGGTGTAAGTATGGCATTGATTGGGTTCAATATTATGCACGACGGCAGCCACGACAGCTATTCCAGCAATCCTAAGGTGAATACAATTATGGCTTTTTCACTTAACTTTTTGGGCGGTGATGCCTATTTTTGGAAACAGAAGCATGTGGTAAACCACCATACCTACACCAATGTGGAGGGTATGGATGATGACCTTGATGCTGGTATGTTCTTCCGCTTTCACCATGGACAGAAAAGACGCGGTATTCACAAGTTTCAACATATTTACTGGTTATTCCTCTACGGCGCTTTGTACTTTATGTGGATTATCAGCAAAGACACAAAGAAGTATTTCAACCAGAAGATTTCCAAGTATAGCCCCAAATTCAAGTTTACCAACACCCAGCGTGTTATATTCTGGTCAAGCAAGATTATTCACTTGTCTCTCTTCATTGTGTTTCCTCTTTATTACATTGAAAAACATACAGACTATTCTTACCTGCAGATTTTCTTTGGTTATTTTATTGCCTGTTTCTTGCTGGGTTGGATACTTTCGGTAGTGTTTCAGATGGCACACGTTGTTGACCACACTGAATTTGTGTCGCCTAAATATACCACAGACAAAGAGTCTATTGAAAATGAATGGGCGATTCACCAGATGAAGACTACTTCAGATTTTGCAACTGACAGTGCCTTTTTAACATGGGCATTGGGTGGATTGAATTTTCAGGTGGAGCACCACTTGTTTCCAAGAACCAGCCATGTGCATTATCCTGCTATTAATAAGATTGTCAAAGAAACATGTGCAGAATACGGAATACCATTTCTGGAGCACAAGACTTTTCTGGATGCCATCAAATCCCATATCAAGCACCTGAAATTTATGGGTTCAGCGCCTGATTTGGAGCCTCAACTGGCCTAACAAAGTTAATAAAGTCCGAGATGCAGTAAATTTGCTTTTCCAATCGGGATGTAGCGCAGTCCGGCAGCTCTGGCTTTTGATGGTGGAACCACCCCTCTAGGTTCACGAGCGAGTGCAATGAGCGAGTAATCCATCAAATAGTTTACAGTGTATAGCCAACAGTCCTGTAAGTTTCCATACCTGAATAAGTGAAATCACAACTTTGGTAAACAATTTGTATGCATAAATCGTCTATGCTTGGGATGCGCTATTTTCTTATCCTTATGTTTGTATTATTTGCTTTTACCACAAAAGCTTTTGCGGGAGATACCCTTATTGTGCAGTCTTCCCTGAAAAAGTCAAAATGGTTCAGTTATCGTGTTATTACCCAGGAATATATTGCCAATGTTAATGATTTCTTTCTGGATTTAAAGCTGGATACTTTTTACATGGTAGTTCGAAATGCTGGTAAACCCTTTGAGTATAAACTTAGTTACTTCCAGGACGAAAAATATAGCCAGCCTGTAAAAAAGAACGATCCATTGTTGCGCAGTGAATACCATATTCGCTTTGATGTTGTTTCGGGCAAAGCGGTTGAATTACTTAACTGGCAGGTGTTTCGTGATCAAATACTTAGCGATTTGTCTTTCCAGGCCGCCAATAAGCTTATTAGCAGCTCAGAGTTTGATGAGTACAAACAATTGCTGAATTCAGAGCAAATGGTGCGTAAAACCGTTATGCACGATATAACCTATATTTTCAGTATTTACGGAGATACAATTCTAACTGACGCAGAATACCTGAGAATCAAGCCAGTGCGCTCACCCATGAGCGGTAAAGATTACGCAGTACTGGGCAGTTTTACCTCTGAGGTACCTGCAGCGACCCGCAACACCATTGTTTTCCATGCACGCAACAAGGCCGGGGAACTGGAAAAACCTGAGTTGATGGAAGAAGTTAAAGCGTATTTATACAAAACCTTTCCCAAAGACAGTCCCATACCTGAATTGCAGGCAGTAGGCCTAAACTCCGAGATGGACTGGCAATACAATCGGATTCAAAAGCAAATGCTCCGCATTTCGCTGGCTGATGTGCTTGCCATTAATGGGCAATCACGAGGCAATATCCGCACTTTTGATCTTTGGGATAAAGAGTAAGCATTACGGATTCACAAACAGCAGATCCTGCCCCTTGAAATCCATACGAATTTGCCCGTCTTTACTCAGTTCGCCTGAAAGAATACGCTTACTGAGTTCATCAAGCACCCGTTTTTGCAATACCCGTTTCAAAGGCCTCGCGCCGAATTGCGGATCGTAGCCCAGCTGTGCCAGCCAGTCTTTGGCTTCCTCTGTAAAGGTTAGTGCTACATCAGCGTCTTTCAGTCTGTTTTGAATTTCTATCAGTTGCATTTCCACAATGCTGCGGATATGTTCGCGGTTCAGTGGCTCAAACATCACTATTTCATCTATGCGGTTTAGAAACTCCGGACGGATGCTGCGTTTCAGCAAATCATACACTTTTGTTTTGGTTGAGGCGATGATTTCATCCCTGTCGCCGGTTTCTAGGTTTTCAAAATTCTCTCTTATGATGTCGCTGCCCAGGTTGCTAGTCATGATGATGATGGTGTTCCTGAAATTAGCGGTTCTTCCCTTGTTGTCGGTGAGCCTGCCGTCGTCCAGTACCTGTAGCAGAATATTAAAAACATCGGGGTGTGCTTTTTCAATTTCATCGAGCAAAACCACGCTGTATGGCCTTCTGCGTATGGATTCTGTGAGTTGTCCTCCTTCATCATAGCCCACATAGCCCGGAGGCGCCCCAATCAGGCGGCTTACGGTATGTTTTTCCTGGTATTCACTCATGTCGATGCGAACCATGGCCGCATCCGAGTTGAACAGATAATCGGCAAGTGCTTTGGCCAGTTCGGTTTTACCCACACCGGTAGTACCCAAGAAAATAAACGAACCTATGGGCTTTTTGGGGTCCTGTAATCCCGCACGGCTGCGCCTTATGGCGTTTGATAAAGCGCCAATTGCTTCATCCTGCCCCACAACACGTCTGTGCAGTTCCTGCTCCAGCATCAGCAGTTTTTCCCTTTCACTCTGCAGCATTTTGGAGACAGGAATGCCGGTCCATTTGCTCACTACATCGGCAATGTCTTCGGAATCAACCTCCTGTTTTACCATGCTTTTGCGGTCACCTGTGCCCATTTTCATGGTCAGCGCAAATAGTTCTTCTTCCGCCTGTTTTATAAGTCCGTAGCGCAATTCTGCCACACGCCCGTAGTTACCTTCTCTTTCGGCCTGCTCTGCTTCAATTCTGTATTGCTCAATCAGCTCTTTCTTTTCCTGAATCTGGCTCAGCACGGCTTTCTCATTTTGCCACTGCGCATTCAGGGAGTTTCGTTCCTCGCTCAGGTTGGCAATTTCCTCATTGAGCCGGCCCAGTTTTGTTTGATCGTTTTCCCGTTTGATGGCCTCCCGCTCAATCTCCAGCTGCATGATTTTGCGGTTCAGCTCATCCAGATCTTCTGGCACGCTGTTCATTTCCAGACGCAGTTTACTGGCAGCTTCGTCCAGCAAATCGATGGCTTTGTCCGGTAAATAGCGGTCGTTGATATAACGTTGGCTCATTTCCACCGAGGCAATGATGGCTTCATCCTTAATGCGCACCTGATGGTGAACTTCGTATTTTTCCTTAAGCCCGCGAAGAATACTAATGGTTTCCTGTGTATCAGGTTCTTCCACCATCACCTTTTGCAACCTGCGCTCCAGCGCTTTGTCGGTTTCAATGTATTTTTGGTATTCTGCTAGGGTAGTGGCTCCAATGGAGCGGAGTTCACCCCTTGCCAGTGCGGGTTTCAGTATATTGGCTGCATCCATGGCGCCGTCGCTGCGGCCGGCACCAACTAGGGTGTGTATTTCATCAATAAACAACACGACTTCGCCGGCACTGCCAATAACCTCTTTCACCACGGCTTTCAGGCGTTCTTCAAATTCGCCTTTGTATTTGGCACCGGCAATGAGAGCTCCCATATCCAGACTGTATATCACTTTGGTTTTGAGATTTTCCGGCACATCACCGCGTATAATCCGGTGGGCGAGGCCTTCGGCAATGGCGGTTTTACCCACGCCCGGCTCTCCAATAAGCACAGGATTGTTTTTGGTGCGTCGGCTCAATATTTGCAGTACCCGGCGTATTTCATCGTCACGGCCAATTACGGGATCCAGCTTGCCTGTGCGGGCCATGTCATTCAGATTGATGGTATATTTCTTGAGGGCATTAAACTGGTTTTCGGCGGTTTCACTGCTCACTTTTTGTCCGCCCCGGAGCTCCTTGAGGGCTTTCATCAGTTCATTGCGTTTCACACCGGCATCTTTAAGGATATTGGCGGCTGTGTCTTTGCAATCAAGCATACCTACCAGTATATGTTCATTGGTGATGAACGCATCGCCCATTTCAGTCATGGTCTTTTCTGCCAGTGAAACGGCTTTGGTGGTTTCCTGCGAAATATAGACTTGTCCGCCTTCTACTTTGGGCAATGCCGATGCTGCAGCACTGGCTGCGTCTTCAATACGTTTAGCATTCACGCCGGTTTTTCCGGCAATAAATTGCCACATTTCCCCATCTTCCGATATAATAGCTTTCAGAAGGTGCACATTTTCAATGCACTGTTGTCCGGAACCAACAACCAGTTGCTGAGCCCTGGAAATGGTTTCCTGTGCTTTTATGGTGAAATTCTGCAAATTCATACCTCACCAACGGCAAATTCTTTTCCGTTCTTATGCTTGTGCAATGTTGTCAGACATGATTTAACGCAGGGGAATTTTTTCCGTCAAAAAGTCCTGATTTTTCCAAAATATTACGGAAGAGTATGAAAAATTGTCAGCTAAAAAATCTGTTTTTACCGCTTTGCGGTCGGTTTTTGCGTAAAAAACAAAAAATAATTAGGTTTTTTAAAATTTATACCACACCTTTGGCCACTCAAATAGATATTTATGAACCTGTACATTGGAAATCTGAGCTATGCAACCAAAGACAATGATCTTAAAGCATTGTTTGAAGAAATCGGAGAAGTATCCTCCGCGAAAATTATTATGGATCGTATTTCAGGCCGCAGCAAAGGTTTTGGTTTTGTAGAAATGCCAAACGATGATGAAGCCAGAAAAGCGATTGAAAACCTGAACGGCTATGCATTCAACAACCGTGAAATTACCGTTAGTGAAGCCCGCCCAAGACCTGAAGGTGGCGACAGACGCTAAACCATAATATTTATCATCAACGAAAAGTCCTGCCATGGCGGGACTTTTTTTATTGCCCTAAATCCGGCAGGCCTTCTTTTTCTTCAAGGATTGCATTGTCAGCAAGCTTTGGACGTCTTAGCCCACGCACTGCAGGACCGGTAATTTTTACGTTGAAACTGCCTGAGTCTGTGGCAGAAATATCGCCGTGTTTGAACAAGTTGTTTCGTATGGCTACAAAGTTCCAGTTCTTTTGTGATATGAAACCTGTGCTGTCTAAGAAATAGGCATAGCTCTTGGGCATGGGTACAATACTGGCCAGAAACGCACATTCCAGCGGTTCAAGTGCTGCAGCCGGCTTGGCAAAATAGAACTGTGAAGCTTCTCCAATACCAAATACGCCGGGACCCCATTCTATAATGTTGAGATATACCTCAAACATGCGGGATTTTCCTGTCAATCTTTGACTTTCAATGAGCCACACGATAAGTATCTCTTCTGCTTTTCTTGACAGTGTTTTCTTTCGGCTGAGAAACACATTCTTAACCAGTTGCATGGAAATGGTGCTGCCACCACGGGCAAATCGTCCGCGTACGTAATTTTGTGCAATACTTTGCCTGATAGCTTCTGTATAAAACCCGTTATGACCATAAAAAGCGGGGTCTTCGCCTGTCATAACCGCCTTTTGTATCATTTCAGGAATTTCTGAAATTGGAGTGAAGCCACTGTTGGACAGCCCTACCATAAAGCTGCGTATCGGTTTTCCATGGTCGTAAAAGGTGTACCTGAATTCACCATTCATTTTTCGCAGGTTGGTCTTACCCATCTCCACGATTTTGAAATCATAGGGTTTTATCTCGCTGAAAAAGGTGCAGTCAAACGGTTTTTCATCATCCAGATGGGCCAACATCCGGTACTCCAGTTCCCCTGAAACCTTCATGCCGCTGAGGTTCTGAAACATGCCCTCGGGCAGTGATGCAAAGAAATCTGAAGCTTTGATTTTAGCTGCCCTGAACTTAAGGTCATATTGTTTGTGTTCGCCCAGATCGGCTTTTGCATAAATGAAAGTACTGATTTTATTAAGTTTCAGGTTACTGCTGCTGTCAATTTCAATGAAGTCCTTGCCCAGATTGGCTACCAGCGTTCCTGCGCACTCCTTTATAACCACGTTTGTATCTGCCAGTCTCTTGTCGTTCACAAGAATGCCCTGAACAGTGCCTTTAGCCTGTATTTGCAGCACACCGCCGCTCATAACGAAATTTTCGAGTGAGAAATCAGCTTTTTTAAAACTGGCACTTACCCCAAAACGGCTTTTCAGAAACGGCAATTCGTTTTTGCCGTTGCCGGAAGGTTCAATTACAAGAGATCCGGTAATGTCTCCTCTGTCAAGATTACCCGATATGCTGAAGGTGTTTTTTTTGCCGTTTTCAAGCACACCCAGCGTACCTGATATGTCATCGCCATCGTAAAGTAGCTTAGTTATGTTTATGCCAATTGCATTGCCGGTATCGCGGTATTCTACCGATACATTCTGCAGTTCAATGGTTCCGGGCACTTTGGCCAGTCCGTCTTTGATGAGGTTGAAAACCCTTTGTACTAGCGGATCTTTTGATTTTTTACTGCGTTCGCTTTTTTCAATCAAACCGCAATAATTGCAACCGGTTTTATCATTTATAGCTGTTAACCTAGTGTTGAAGAGTTTTACGCCACCGATACTTGGACCGTTCCATAGTGTTTTACAGACATCCACGGAAACCGAAAGTTTTTCGGAAAACAGAAGTGTATTGCCCGATTTATGCAGGTGCAGGCTGTCAAAACCTACGGTGAAAATACCTGAAAAACCTTTTTCAGAACAGGTAAGCGTATATCCTTTTTTCTCGGTTTTGGTTACGGCTTTTTCCCATACCATCTGCAAAATTTGATTTCTGAATACAAACCATAAAACCCCTATGAGCAGAAGGAATGAGCCTGTAACATAAGCTGCCAGCCGGAGTCGTGTTTTGACCACCGGCTTTGAGAAAAAAGCCGGAATCTTACCTGGAACCTTCGCTAATGCCTGTGTAATTGAACGGAGAAATGGATTTGAGTTCATGCTTTACGGAATCAGAGACGTCTAAGGTATCGATAAACCGGGCGAATGAATCCCTGTTCATTTTTTCGTTGGTACGGGTCAGTTCTTTCAGCGCCTCGTAGGGATTGGGATAGTTTTCCCTGCGTAAAATGGTTTGTATGGCTTCGGCCACCACAGCCCAGTTGTTTTCCAGGTCGTTTTGTATGGCGGCTTCGTTCAGCAAGATCTTGTCCAGGCCTTTCATCAGGCTTTTTGTGGCGATGAGCGTGTGTGCAAAAGGCACACCGATGTTGCGCAGTGCGGTGCTGTCGGTGAGGTCCCTCTGCAATCGGCTGATGGGTAGTTTTGCAGACAGGTGCTCAAACAAAGCATTGGCTATGCCCAGATTACCTTCCGCATTTTCAAAATCGATGGGGTTAACCTTATGCGGCATGGCGCTGCTTCCCACTTCGCCTACCTTAATTTTTTGCCTGAAATACTCCATGCTGATGTAGGTCCACACATCCCTGCAAAAGTCAATCAGGATGTTGTTGATGCGTTTAAAATTATCGCACTGTGCCGCCAGGTGGTCATAATGTTCTATCTGGGTGGTGGTCTGGCTGCGGTTCAGTCCGAGTTTGTTGTTTAAGAAACCATTTGCGAAATCAACCCAGTCCACCTGCGGGTAGGCAATGTGGTGGGCGTTTAAATTGCCGGTAGCACCACCAAATTTAGCCGCGTGAGGGATTGTGTTCAACAGTGCAAGCTGGTTTTGCAGCCTTTCTGCAAATACCCTTATTTCCTTGCCCAGGCGGGTAGGAGAGGCAGGCTGTCCGTGGGTTCTGGCCAGCATCGGAATGTGCTGCCATGCGGCGGCCATTTCCGAAAGTTTATCTGTCACTGCCTGCAACTGCGGCAGTATGCTGTTTTCAAGTGCTTCTTTGATACTCAGCGGAACGGCAGTATTATTCACATCTTGGCTGGTGAGGCCAAAGTGAACCCATTCGCGATAAGCCGAAAGGCCCATGGCATCTAACTTTTCCTTAACCACATATTCCACGGCTTTTACATCATGGTTGGTAGTTTTTTCAATTTCTTTTACCCTCAGAATTTCCGATTCAGTTAGGTTGCGGCTCCATGCTGTGAGTGCATCGACTTTTTTGAGCAATCCTGAAAAATCAATATTGGGAACCGGTAGTTCTGCCAGTGCCAGCAGGTAGGCCACTTCCACGCGGATGCGGTATTTTATGAGTCCGCTTTCTGAAAAATAGCCGGACAATTCTTGTGTGGCTTTGTGGTAACGGCCGTCTGCCGGGCCAATGGCTGTGAGTGGGTTTAATTCCATGATTACTCCTTACAAAGTTACGAAAAATACATGGGAGGGATATTACAGAATGGTTTTTTCGTATTTTATTGACCGGTAATTAGGGGTTTGGATTAGTATTTGTTGTATAATTAAATATCGCAATCATTAAAAACAAATAACCCAAATCCACAATGAGTATAATTACAATATTTGCTACTTCGGCATTGCTGATAACAGGAAGACCCAATGAGGATAATACTTCGATGATGCACGCAGATTCTATCAAACCTGCAGTTAAAAAGAGCGATTACACATTCCGCGACGGCTTTATCGGCATACATTACGCATCGCAGCAGGCGCTGACACCCTCCCTTAAAGACAGCGACCGCTACAACGCCGGTTTTAACCTGCAGATCATGAGCCGCAATTTGCTGCCGGTTTCGCCATTTGGCGGGTATGTGGGCCTTGACTGGGGAATGCAGTTTTACGGCAAGGGCAACAAAATCAATGTGCAGCTGAATACCAACAACGGTGACAGCGGCTGGACGAGGCTGAGCACTTTCAGCATGGACTTTTTTGCCCGCGGCCACATTGAATACGCCAGGTACAAGCTTATACCGTATGCGAATTTCTTTGCCGGACCCAGGTTCTACAGCACCAACCAGAGGGTGCAGAGTTACATCCCCCTGGCCAATACTGAAAGCAGCGATCTGGTTAATGCGGCTACATCCATGAATTTTATGACCGGGGCGGGAGCGGGTTTGCGCTGGCGGATTACAGATGTAGTTTCGCTGGATGCCCGGTTAGACTGGATGAGCGGCAGCAATGCCAAAATTGTGGATCTGGATAAAAGTACCTTCAACGGGCTAAGCTACAACCTTGTGAAGAAGAGTGTGAGCCCGGAATATTATCAGGTAAAATTCGGGATATTGTTTAACCTGGGCAATGATGAAAATTATGAGCCTGCCAAAACCACCCATAGCACTTACCGCGAGCCGCAATATATTTATACCCAGCCTACATATCAGTATTATGACAGTATTAGCAAAACCTGGCAGGAATTGCCTATGTGCCCCTGCAATTGCGACAGCAGCGGTAAAAAGATTTCTCCGACCAATATACGCAGGGTTACTCCAAAAGCACCGGCAAAGAAATATGAGAGTCCGGAGAATAATAAAAACCAGCCCCAAAATCGCCCGCCGGGCGGCAGCGGCAGTTCTACTTCTCCATCGGGTGCTAAGGGTGCGTTTCCAGGCATAAAACCCTCCGGGAGCAGGGGCAAGGTTAAGAGTTGAGGCAGGATAAATTGTTTATTTCAACACGATTATTTCTGAGTTCGTTTTGGTATTGGTAAAACCCGCATTGACGGTGGTTTTAAAAATAATGCTTTGCGCTACCAATCCGCTATCCTCACATTAAATCCAACGCAGGTTGTTCCTTATACTGTCCCTTGCTTTTGCGGATGGTACAGGCCACTACCTTGTATTCGGGGCATAGAGCATCGGTATCACACTCAGAACTGGTAATGTTGTTTATGGCAATTTCAGGGAAGTGAAAGGTGCTGGAGAACACGCCGGGTTTTACCTTGTCGGTAACTTTGGCTTTGATATCAACCTTGCCTCTGGCACTTATCACACAAACCATATCGCCGCTTTGAATGTCGTGGCGGGCGGCATCTCCGGGGTGGATGAGCAGTATATCTTCATTTAGGATTTTTACATTGTCGGTTCTGCGCGTCATGGTACCATTGTTGTAATGCTCCAGCTCGCGGTTGGTGGTGATGATGTATGGGAAATCCTGTCCGTGCTTCACAATTTCATTGGTTTCGCGCCATTCCGCTGCTACAAACTTGCCTTTGCCGCGCTTAAAGCTTTCGGTGTGCAGAATTTCGGTATCCGAACCGTCGAGGGCCACGGGCCATTGCTTTCCGTTGTCACCCAGTTCATTCCATTTTACGCCGGCAAAGAAGGGCACAATCTGCGAAATTTCCTGCAGCATGGTGTCGGGGTGGTAGGCGGGCTGTGCATAGCCCATTCTGTTCATAATTTCAACCATAATCTGCCCGTCGGGTTTTGTGCCTTCCAGTGGCTCCACCACTTGCTGCACGCGCTGAATGCGGCGTTCGCTGTTGGTGAAGGTTCCGCTTTTCTCCAGAAATGAAGCCGCAGGCAACACCACATGGGCCAGTTTCGCGGTTTCGGTCATAAATATTTCCTGTACCACAATCAAATCCAGCTGTTCCAGTGCGGCCTTTACATGGTGTGTATTGGGATCGGTCTGTACCACATCTTCGCCCATCAGCCACATGGCTTTGAGTTTGCCTGCAAGGGCGGCATCGTACATCTGCGGTATTTTGTAGCCAATATAATCGGGCAGTTTGGCTCCGTAAAATTCTTCGTATTTCTTGTGGTTTTCGGGAATGGTCACATCCAGATAACCAGCGCCTTGGTGGGGCTGACAACCCATATCGGCTGCGCCTTGCACATTGTTTTGTCCGCGCAGGGGATTTACACCCACGCCACGACGGCCAATGTTGCCGGTAATCATGGCCAGATCCGCAATTTGCATCACAGTGAATGTTCCCAACGAATGTTCGGTTACTCCCAAACCGTGGAAACTCATGGCATTGGGGGCTTTGGCATATGCCATGGCGGCTTCGCGCACCAGGTTGCGGTCCACACCGGTCACTTTTTCGGCTTCATCGAGGTTCAGTTTCAACACTTTCTCACGGAACTCATCATATCCTTCGGTGCGGTTTTGGATGAAATCCTTGTCTTCCAAACCTTCACTCATGATGTAGTACAACATCATATTTAGTAGTGCTACATTAGTCCCCGGGCGCAGCTGCAGGTGGTATTTGGTGTAGCGTGCAAGCTCGGTTCTGCGGGGATCAATCACAATGGCAGGCTTTCTCATGGCAAACTGCTTGAGTTTGGCTCCGGTAACGGGGTGCCCTTCGGTGGGGTTGGCCCCGATAACCATGATGAGGTCGGTGTATTTTAGGTCGGTGATGCTATTGGTGGCTGCCCCGACTCCAAAAGTTCTTTGCATACCCAACGCAGTGGGAGAGTGACACACGCGAGCACAGCTGTCTATGTTGTTGGTGCCAATCACAGCACGAATGTATTTCTGCATGAGGTAGTTCTCCTCGTTGGTGCAGCGCGCACTGCTAATGCCGGCAATGTAGTCCGGGCCATGCTGGGTTTTTATGCGGGTAAGTTCCGATGCGATGTGATCATAGGCTTCGTCCCAGGTGGCTGGCTGCAGTTCTCCATTTCGGCGAATAAGGGGAGTGCGCAGGCGATCGGGGTGGTTGTAGAAGCCAAACGCAAAGCGGCCTTTGAGGCAGGTGTGGCCCTGATTTACTTCGGCATCAAACGGGGCCTGAATGCTTTTTACCTTGCCGTTCACGCTGGCCACTTCCAGGTTACAGCCTACACCGCAATAGGTACAAATGGTGCGGGTTTTTTCGGTATTTGCAACACTTTTGCTTTCAAATACATCGCTGATGGCACTGGTGGGACAGGCCTGGGCACAGGCACCGCAGCTCACGCAATCGCTTTCGAAAAAGTTTACTTCGCTGCCTTTCACAATGTGGCTTTCAAAACCACGTCCGGCCATGCTCAGCACAAATTGTCCCTGCACTTCTTCGCAGGCGCGCACACAGCGGAAGCAGTTTATGCACTTGCTCATGTCGCTGGTCATGTAGGGATGGCTGAGGTCTTTTTCGCGGTCCAGATTGGTTTTTCCTTCGGGATAACGAACCTTACGCACGCCCACCTTGGCGGCCACTTCCTGCAGTTCGCAGTTGTTGTTTACCTCGCAGGTAAGGCAATCCAGTGGGTGGTCGGTTAGCACCAGCTCTATGATGTTTTTACGCAGTTTTTGTATGCGTTCACTGCTCGGATAAATGTAGCTGCCGGGCATCAGGGGCGTATGACAACTGGCTACACTTTTGCAGTATCCGTTTTCGGTAAGAGCCACATCCACACTGCATACCCGGCAGGAGCCGAAGGGCTCCAGGTTGGGCGCATCACACAGGGTGGGTACCAATTCTTTTCCGTAAATGCGGCACACGAATTGCAGAATGGTTTCACCATCGCGTATTTCGTGTTTTGCGCCGTCAATGTATGCAAACTTTTTATCAGTTTCCGGCTTTTTTGGTGTACTGTCGCTTCCCGCATCAGTTCCTTCGCGGTTACTGATGTTGTTTGAAGAAGTGTTTTTCAGGTCAAATGTCATGGCTGTTCAGCATTAACAAGTGCAATTTAGGGAAAAAGGATGAAACAGCAATTAACACTGCATGCAATGTGTCTACCTGTCTGTTCAATATGCATTAAGGTATCCTGATCACTTTGGTTTGGTAAACAACGTCCTGTTGTATAGCGCGAATCAAATATGCACCGGTTGATATTTGTTCAAGATTCAATGTCAGGTCTGAGGTTTGATCAAGATGTATTTGTCTGATTACTTTACCATTCAGATTACATAAAATTATAGTTACCGGACTTGCAGTTTTCAATCCCTGGATAGTGACCTTACCGGAAGTTGGGTTGGGCCTGATGGAGATGTTGTGTGGTGTTACAGTGCCCAAATCAGCGCTGTTCATTACCATACACGTTCCTGTGTCTTTGCAATTGTTTTCGGTGATTTCTACCGTGTAACGTCCATTTTGCCAACAAATGAATTTCTGCGCGGTTTCTCCCTGAACTTTGGATTTCGCCTTATCACAATCTAGCCATTGATACGCTACGCCGATTGCAGCGGAAATTAGAATTCCTCCATCCTGCTGAATGGTAGTATTGGGTTTCCATATTTTCAGGTTCACCTGAATAATACTGTCGCAGCCTTTTTTATTTTTGATGGTGTCCGTGTAGGAACCACTGGCTGTGTAGCGGTATTTCCCGGATGGGCTGAGCAATGTCTTGCAGGCTGTGGTTGTAAGGGTTCCGGTGGTGGTTAAAAAGTTCAGTTTTATTTCAATGATGCTGTCGCATCCCGATTTATTGGGAATGGTATCGGCATAGGTGCCGGCCACATGGAGGGTTCTTTTTCTGCTAGGCACGAGATAACTTCTGCATGCATCCACAGAAATAGTGGCGTTAGAAGCTTTACCTATGAAAACATTGATTGTCAGCGCACTATCGCAGCCGGCTTTGTTCATGATGGTGTCTTTATATATGCCCGTTTTGGTGTAGGTATATTTGCCGCTGGGGCTTTTTACGGGCTCACATGTTTTCAGTAAAAACGAAGCCTGACTGCTTAATAGCGTGAACTGGATGTCCAGAATTGAATCACATCCTGCAAGGTTACGTATGGTGTCAATATAACTGCCTGTTGAATTCATCATAAATTTTCCACTGGGTGAGCGCAAAGGCTTACATGAACTGCTTTTTATGGTGGCACGGGTACTGTTTAAAACAATGACATCAATGATTAAAATACTGTCACAACCAAGCCTGTCACTGATCGTGTCGGTTATGGTACCTGAGAAGAGGGTACTGTATTTACCGGACGGACTTACATAGATATTACAGGCTGATGCCTTTACATTGGTAGTGGTGAAGTTAAAGGTAAGATTAATGGTAATGTTGCTGTCACAACCTTTGCTGTTAACCAGTTTATCGTAATATTTTCCGCTTTTAGTCCATGTAAATCTTTTTGACGGACTGGTGTAACTTTTACAGGCGGTAACATTCAGTACGCTGGAGGTGGATTTATTGATGGTCAGCTTGATTTTCAGAATGCTATCGCAATCCATTACATTTTTAACCGTATCAGTGTAGTTGCCGGAAACAGTCCATGTGTATTTTTTGGATGGACTGGTATAGGAATTACAGCGAGATATGGTCACGCTTGTAGTGGTATATCCAACGGATAGGGAGGCGCCTTCTACCCAATTGGAACCTGAACCTGTTAATGCAAAATTTTCCAGTGTTCCTGTGTTTTTATTGCCTGAGAAGTCAGTGAGTGAGGTAACTGTGCTGTTGGATCCGCCTGCTTTTCCCTGATTGAATTTATAATAGGCAACAAGTCCTTTTTGGGTGCTGCAGAACTCTTTTTTATAATTATCTGAAATTTCTTTTGGGGTGCGGTAGTTCTCCCACACGCGTACCTCATCGATTTGACCAAAAAAAGGTCTATTGTAGGTATTGTGATCTCCAATGGTCATATCTACGCCATTTTTAACAAGTGTCCCCGAATAGCTCAGTGAATCAATCTGTTTGCCATCTACAAAAATGCGCATGTAAGAACCGTCGTATGTTCCAGCTACGTGTTGCCACTGGTTTAGGCTTAAAACCGCAGAGTCAGAAGTAAGCTCATTCCACCCACCATCACCCAATGCAAAATTGAGTTTGCCGCCTTCGCCTGTCCGAAGCATGAATCCGTCATCATTGCTGTTGTCTTCTTTAACGACAATGTTGTTTTCATACACATACTTGCTGAAAAAGGTTGGATAAATCCAGGCCTCTAAGGAGATGGTACTGCCCGAAAACTTCAGACTGCTGCCGTTACCGCAATTTACCCTGTCATCAACGCCATCAAAATTCAGGCTGTTTTGCGATTCAACGGGTAGAAAAACAATACTTAGCAGGCTTAAAAAAGCCAGTTTAATTCTCTTCATTGGGTAAAAGTTTAATCAAACTTAATACATTTTAACTTCAATATAAACACAAATAATAGACAGTTTCTACGGTTAAATCCAAAACTAAGACTATTTTTGAGCAAGAAACTTACTTTGCATTTTCACGATTTTTTATTTGAATACGATATTCAGGATGGTTTGGATGATATGGGATTTGAAACGCCCACGCCTATTCAGGAAATGGCCATCCCCATTATACTCGAGGGACATGATCTAATTGGCTGCGCACAGACCGGAACCGGCAAAACAGCCGCTTTTTTATTGCCTGTTCTCAACAAAATGGTTTGGGACCCAATTTCCGAAACCGATACGCTCATTATCGTTCCCACCCGTGAACTCGCTTTACAAATATATCAGGCATTGCAGGGTTTTTGTTATCACACAACTATCACCTCTCAGGTAGTTTACGGAGGAACAGACGGTATCAGCTTTGAACAGGAAAAAAAAGCCCTGCTGCATGGCGCCAATGTGGTGATTGGAACGCCCGGAAGGTTGATAGCCCATCTGAATATGGGCAACCTGAAACTGGAAAATCTGCGCCATCTGATTTTGGATGAGGCCGACCGGATGCTGGATATGGGTTTCGTGGAGGATATTCTGAAGATTATTGGCAAGACACCCAAAAAGCGTCAAACCTTAATGTTTTCAGCCACTATGCCCCCAAAAATCAGACAGTTTGCGGCCAAATTATTGCAGGAGCCCAAGGAAATCAGCATTACGGTTTCCAAACCGGCTGAAAAGGTCATCCAGGGTGTATTTCGGGTGCACGATAAAGACAAGAATACTATTGCTGTATGGCTTTTGAAGGAGAAGAATCTGTCTTCTGTAATTGTGTTTACTGGTACCAAAGCCAAGGCTCGTCAGTTGGAGCGTGATTTACAAAAAGCAAAAGTGGATGCAAGAAGCATTTCATCTGATCTGGAGCAGAAGGAAAGAG
>VGGQ01000012.1 GCA_016868535.1 Bacteroidota bacterium
TCGGCCAATCTCTTAGATCCCAGTGCGACCGGATACACTTTTAAAGCAATGTTTTGATGTATCAGATAGAGTTTTACTCTTATTTGTCAACCAATAGCATTGAAGATTGCGCGCTGATCTCATTATTGTGTATGTGTTTTTTATATCAACTATTTCCGGCACACCGCTAATGGTCTTTTGGATTTTAGATTTATTGTTTACTGGGTAGTTGGCACATTTGAAGGAACCCAGCAATATGGCGCATAGATAATCATAAGAAATAATGTGATACCGCATAATTATAAATTTAATCATACAGATAACCTATTAAATGCCTAAAATTCTTGAAATAGCCTTTGGATAGAGTGTAAATTCGAGTTGATGAATCTTATCAGTGAGCGAATCAAGGGTTTCGTTTAAAGCAACCGGGAACGACTCCTGCATCACGATTTCGCCTTCATCATATTTTTCATTCACTTTGTGAATGGTTACACCGTGGATCTTATCCCCGTTTTGCAAAACAGCCCTGTGAATATTGTCTCCATACATTCCTTTACCGCCATATTTCGGCAGTAGGGCGGGGTGTATATTTAGTATGTGGTTGTGGAATTTTTTTACAAGCCTTTCCGGGAATAGCCATAAAAATCCAGCCAGTACAATTACATCCGGCCTGTATTCTATGAGTTCTTTATCCAAAAATCCTTCATTAAGACAATTTTCTTTATTGAACATTACCACCGGCACACCACATTTTTCTGCTCTCGAAATTACGCCTGCTTCAGGTTTGTTGCAGAAAACCGCAGTTACGCCGGCTTTGGGACAGTTGGCAAAATGACGGATAATGTTCTCAGTATTTGTTCCGCTAGCCGATGCGAAAATTACAATGGATTTCATGTTTATTGTAATGTGAGGCTTCCTGCCATGAGGTCAAAGGTGCGATAAAACGGAAGTTTGGGCATATCAGGTGCATGCATAAATCCATCGAAGGCAATGATGCGTTTATTGGCAATGTCATGAAAGAAGTAACGAACAAACGGACCTCTGCGGAAAGTGCCTTCCTCTGTATACCAGCCGCGCAGAATATTCACAGTGTTTTTTCCCATTTTGACATTGTTTTCCCAAATCAGCGGGAACAATTTACTTTCACTGATTGATACGCGGGTGCCTTCCGTATTCTTTACATATTTGCCTGTGAAATAATTCCGGTTTGCTTTGGCCTTTTCCGTATTGTCAATCAACACAGAATCGCTGAAAATATTGATAAAAACATGCCTGTAGAACCGGGGTGTTTCATGCCAAAGCCATACAACCTCGGGGTTGCTGAATTCGAGTTTAAACTGGGGCGGAAAAGAGAACTTAAAACCATAATTACCGCTGATTATGCGGGAAATAGAGTCACAATAGTCATTGGGCATAAGATTGCCCGGCAGGCCTTGTTGCAATTCGTTTTCAAGGAATTCTTTTTCCAGGGTTTCTGCGAGTGTGTTGAAGTCTTCCGTCAGCGATTTTGTTTTGCAGCGAATAACGGTCTGGTTTTCAGCCCATACGTTTCTATAGACATTCAACCGGAACCCTCGTCCATTAATGGTTTTGACAGCATCTCTTCCTACTAGGCTGCTGCTGTATTTTCCGGCATGTTTTCCATCTACTTCCATCACCAGAATGAGCGGTGATTGTTTCTCAATACCACCAATGCTCTCAGGACGTCCGAACCAAAACCGCAGGCTGGGTTCAAATTCCTGTTTTTCTGCTTTTTCTGCTATAAGAAGGATTGGCGAAAAACGATTGAAGTTCTTTTCCAGATAGGTTTTGACTATCTCCTGTTGGTCTTCGTGGGCTGGGTGGTTACATGCAAAAACACCACTGGTTTGGTCTGCCGCTACCACAAAAACTTCGGCAGGCGAGCCTTCTGTAGGCAGAAATTCAGTGGGTCCTTTTTGAACGCATGCTGTAAAGCACAAGACGACGGCTATCAGGTTGATCGGGTTCAATTTCATCGCGGCAAATTTCACACATTGCCTTAAATAAATTTTAGCGGTGCAGGTATAAAAGCAAATCAACCCTGTCGGTTGTTTACCCATTGCATTTTATAAATTATAAGAGTACGGCCTAGCGGTGCGTAATTGCTTTTGAGACCATTCCAGGTTTTTATCTGCTGAACAGTTACACCATGGCGTTTTGCAATACCGTATAGGGTTTGTCCGCGGGTTACCTTGTGATAGGAGGGTGTCCATTTTTGGACATAAGCAGGCTTGTTGGCTTCTTCAACCGCTTTTTCTCTGCGGGCAAAGGCGTAAATGCTGTCTTTTTCCGTAAGAAACTGCATGCTCACAAAATATGGCAGCAGCAGGTAATGTGTTTGGGCTCCCGGGGTGCTTTTTTTGATAAATTCCCTGTTATAGTCAATAATTTCTTCTTCCGGAATGCTCAGGTATCTAGCTATGGTCCCCATGCCAATAGCACTGTCTACGGGTGTTTTAACCAAAATTGCAGACCGTTCGTTGTGTTCATGGGTAGAATGACGTGTGAAGCTGAGAACATAAGCGGCAGCAATAAATTTTGGGACATATTTTTGTGTTTCCCTGGGTAGAAAGGGCATAATAGACCAGAAATCTTTTTTCCCTCCGGAACGGTTGATGGCCTTTTGCACATTGCCCGGACCGCAATTGTAGGATGCTATTGCCATGAGCCAGTCTCCAAACTGGTTGTAGCTGTTTCTGAAATACTCGCAAGCCTTTTCGGTACTCTGAACAATCCCTTTTCTTTCGTCAATGGTGTAATCAATTCGCATGCCCATGCTGCGACCGGTGTAGGGCATAAACTGCCATAAACCTGTAGCTCCGCACCAGCTTACTGCATTGGGGTTCAGGTGGCTTTCAATGATACTTACATATTTAAGTTCCTGAGGAAGGTTATATCTGTCAATCACCTGCTCATATATGGGGAAATAAAGCTGCATGCGTTTGTGCAGCATTTCAAAAAAAGAACTGTTTTGCGCCATCAGATAGCAAATGTGCAACGCAACATGCTGATTGTAGGGGAAGGCTATGGTGCTTCCCAGCTGATTCATTTGTGTTTTGAAAACTTCCTGATTGATAAGGCTATGGTTAAAAGTATCGGTAACTGCAATGTGTGAGGGGATGTTCTCATAGAGCAACTGGGTCATGCTGTCTATTTTATCCATGTTGGTTTCCATGGTTGGCCCGATAGGCGCCTGCGCCGATGAATTCAGTACACTAAAAAGGCAGGTTAACAGGGCTAATATTGAGAGGGTGGAGTGTTGCATGTTTGGGTGTAACCAAGTGCAAGTTATACACTAGATTTAATATTGTGCAAAAAGCGTACCATGAATAACGTATTGAAAACAAAAAAATATTGCTATCTTTGTATAGTATAATCTCTGCAAACTTTCAGTAATTACAAGGCTTAGGCAGATTTGTATGTAATAAAGGACAGGTTAATAATTCATGGCTAAAAAAATTAGTTCCGGTTCTGTTAAATACGCAGGAGAAGCTGAAACTCTCCCGCTGTCTGTAAAAAAAGATCCCCGCTTCCCGTCTCTTTCAATTGGTATTCCCAAGGAGATTACTTTTCAGGAAAATAGGGTTCCCTTAACCCCCTCTGCTGTACAATATTTTGTGTCTAATGGACACAAAATAAACTTGGAATCCGGTGCAGGCAGAAATGCAAACTTTTCTGATTCCCAATATAGCGAGTGCGGAGCAGAAATTGCCTACAGTGCCAAAGAGGTATATGAATCTGATATTATTCTGAAAATAGATCCTCCAACTGCCAAAGAGCTCGACTGGATGCGGCAGGGACAACTGCTGATTTCCGCACTTCAAATCAACCAGCTAGAGGAGAGTTTGCTGCGTAAAATGATGGACAAACGCATCAATGCAATGGCATATGAGTTTCTGGAGGATGATTCTGGTGCATTGCCTATTATCCGCGCCATGAGCGAGATTGCCGGAACAGCCAGCATACTTATTGCAGCAGAATATCTGAATAACATACACATAGGTAAGGGTGAATTACTGGGAGGATTTGCAGGCGTTCCGCCTACGCAGGTTGTGGTCATTGGTGCAGGGGCCGTAGGGGAGTTTGCTACCAAAGCTGCGCTTGGGCTGGGAGCCAATGTGAAAATATTTGACAATAAAATGTACAGGCTGCGCAGAATACAGAAAAACTTTGGATTTCATCTGTATACAAGCACAATACAGCCCCGCGTTTTGCTGAGCGCACTGGAAAGTGCGGATGTTGTCATTGGTGCGCTGTCCGGAAAGGGCACCCGAAGCCCGGTGGTAATTACCGAAGAAATGATAAGCCGCATGCGGCCTAATAGTGTGATTATTGACGTGGCCATAGACCGGGGTGGGAATTTTGAAACCAGCGACATTACAACCCATGAAAAGCCTGTGTTCAAAAAATACGATGTAATACATTACTGCGTTCCCAACATTACCAGCCGGGTCAGCCGCACAGCAAGTTATGCGCTCAGCAACGTGTTCACACCTTTACTGGATGAGATGGCTTCGCTTGGTGGTTTTGCTGGATACCTGCGTCTGAAGCCTGGTATCCGCAAAGGTACTTTTCTTTACAAAGGAAGCCTCACCAACCGCGATTTGGCTGATAAATTTGGTATACGCTGCCATGATATCGATCTGATGGCGGGGATGTTTTTATAAATCATTACTGAATAGGTAATTATTCAATTTCTCTGAAAATCTTATCCCAACGAATTCCCTTCGTTTCGTATTCCATGTTGCTGTCATGGATTAATGGCAGGCCATTCTCATCAATTTCGATTACTTTTTTGAGGCTGAAGAAAGTGAATAAAGGCTTTCCTACCACATGGTCTTCAGGTACATAGCCCCAGTAGCGGCTGTCTAAACTGTTGTATCGATTGTCACCCATCATCCAGTAATAACCATATTTAAAAGTGTAAGTAGTAACTTTATCGTCACCCTGTACAAACCCTTTTCCATCCCATGTAATACCCGCCTGTTCATATCGGTTTACTGCCAGCCTAAACCAGTCCCAGTTCTCTTTTGTGAGTGTGATGGTTTCGCCACGTTTGGGTAGATACACAGGACCGTAATCGTTCAGGGACCATTTATGCCTGAAATACAGGTTGTTGGTTGTATCAGGGAATAAACTCACCGACATACCATCATCGGCAATATCTTCAAAAAGGCTACCGACTGCCGGATCTTTTTTAATTTTTTCGGCATTTTCTTTCCAGGTGAAAATGGTGTACGGAATGAGTTTTTTCCCCCGCTTCTCAGCAGCTTGAATGTATTCAGTAGCTTTTATGGGAATGGTAAAATCTCCAAGATCATTTCTCACAAGAAATTCAGAGGAAATCGGCTCATTCATCAGCAACAGATATCTTTTTTGTTGTTTCCCAACGGTGGAAAGCGTGGTCCAACTTTCTCCCTTTTTTCTTACCATGACGGCGCTGTTCAATATTTTGAGCGAATCACCGGGAATACCTACGCATCTTTTTACATAGTTGTCTTTTTTATCAACGGGAAATTCTACCTCATCTGCGGGCCAGTTAAACACGACCACATCATTGTTTTTGATACTGTACCAGCCGGGAAGACGCATGTAAGGGAGCTGAACAGCATCCGAAAACGCAGTAATGCCCATAAGTTCCTTGTGGGCGATAACGGGCACGGTAATTGGCGTTATAGGGATTCTCATGCCTACCTTCACGCGACTTACAACAAGAAAATCGCCAACTTTAAGATTGCCCTCCATACTGGGAGTGGGAATCACAAAGAAATCAAAAAATAATGCCCGCATGCCACCAGCAACATATGCAGCAAATAACAATGCATCTGCCCATTCACGAGAGCCAGAATGCTTGGGAATATTGGTCTTGCGCCATTCTGCATCGCCGCCCGGGCCAATAAATGTCAAGTCTTTGCGCATAGCGAGTATGGGCAGGTATATGAAGGTGAATAGTATGCCTGTGAAGTGTTGCCAGAATTTAAACTGTCCGAAACTTCTCAGCAAATCCAGGGTAATGTTAAAACTGAAAAGGATGTTGACGCACGGAATAACCATACCTAACATATACCACCAGGGCCTTCCTACCAGTTTTATCCAGTACCACCAGCTTAAAATGGGCAGAAAGGCTGTCCAGGCAGTTTGTCCTGCCTTTTTAAACATAATGAAAAGTCCGATGCGTGTAAGCACAAAAGCCAGTGCCCACATAAACATGAACAAGTCCATTGAATAAGATTCCATGCGTATTATTTAAAATTAAACCGTTTCGAAATTAAGCATATCATCCATGGAATACACACCTTGTTTTCCGATAATCCATTCAGCAGCCAGAACGGCGCCCTTTGCAAATCCCTCACGGTTGTGCGCAGTATGGGTAAATGAAATGCTGTCGATAGTGCTGTTCCACGTAACCGTGTGGGTGCCCGGTACAGCATCAATTCTCAATGCCCGAACCGGTAAATTTCCCCCAAAAGCCTGCTTCTCGTCGTTGGATAATTCCCATTTTTCAAAGGATAAATGATCATCAATAATTCCTTCTGCCAGTGTAATTGCTGTTCCGCTAGGTGCATCCAGTTTCTGGGTATGGTGAATTTCAGTAATTCCTGCAGCATATCCCGGATAACGATTCATTATGCCGGCCAGCACACGGTTTAGGTAAAAGGTAATGTTTACACCGATGCTGAAATTGGTTGCGGTAAATAACGCTCCATCATCGTGGAAAGTATTTTTTATAACCTCAAAATTCTCATACCACCCCGTGGTTCCAACCACAATAGGTATACCTGCGGTTCTGCAAAGTGCAATATGGCCAGGTGCCAGTTCCGGTCGGGTAAATTCGATAGCTACATCTGCCACCTTCAGTTTATTTTCCTCAGGAGGATTTGAACTGCCAAACCTAACCACAATTTCATGTCCGGATTCATGGGCGATTTTTTCAATGGCTTTGCCCATCTTGCCGTATCCGATCAGTGCGATTTTCACAAAGCAAAGTTAGTTTTAAAGCAATCAATTTTCCGATACATGCTGTATTCAATCATTTTTTGTGATTTTTGCCGTAGTGAAATACAGGACAAAAAGAATATGGCTCGGGCTCGCAATGGCAATTATTTTGTCGGTGGCCTCATATTTCATATATGTTATGACAGCGTCATCCGTTTCCTGTAATGAGAAGGTAATAATCAGAATTAGGAAGACATGGACATTGAAGCAGCTATCCGATTCACTGGTTGTAAAAGCCGGATTAAAGCATCCGCAGCTTTTTATGTTTTTTGCGGAAAAAGCAGGTTGTTCCTCGCTCAATCCGTGTACCATTGCTGTTTCTCCGGGTGATAATCTGTACCGCGTTATTCAGGAGCTAAAGACCAACAGAAACCAGACCGTCAATTTGACCATTCGTGGAGGTATGGACGCACGTGGTCTCTCCAGGCTTTTTGCATCGCGTTTGGAGGTGGATGCAGACAGTTTCTTAGGGTTGCTGAAATCTTCATCAGCATTGCAGGTTTATGGCTTTAATGATACTACTTGGCCTGCTTTGTTTATTCCCAATACCTACAATCTTTATGCAGCTACAGAAACTCCTGAACTGCTGAAGCGGATGCTGAAAGAACATAATAAATTCTGGAACATAAAAAGAATTCAGCGTTCGGTTGTTCAAAGGCTAACAAGAAAGGAGGTTATTACATTGGCCAGTATTGTTACCAAGGAGAGTAACAAGTCCGATGAATATGAAAAAATCGCAGGAGTTTACATAAACAGATTACGAAAAGGTATGTTGCTGCAGGCCGATCCTACTGTGGTTTTTGCACGCGGAAAGACCGGACGTGTATGGGCCGCCGACCTGAGCATTCAAAGTTCTTACAACACCTATTTACATCCCGGTTTGCCGCCTGGTCCTATATGTATTCCTAATCTGCAAAGTATTGAAGCAGTTCTGGATTACAAACAGCATGATTTTTTATACTTCTGCGCCAAAGCCGATTTCAGCGGATATCACGATTTTGCAACCAGCCTGGCCGCCCACAACCGCAATGCGGCTGCCTTTCACCGCGCCATGAATGACAGAGGCATAAAATAAAAAAGACAGCCGTTCAGGGCTATCTTTTTAATGGTTTGATTATTGTTTATCAGATTTTTTGAAACTTGATTATTCCGTTTTCATTGCCTTTACTCCACTTAATGTAATAAAAGCCCTGAGGTAGAGCGCGGGTATTTATGTTCATGCCTGAAAAATCAACAGGATAGGAAGCACCATTGATGCCGGTAACCTTGATTTGATCAACAGCTTTGCTGAGTTGCAAAACATCGTTGCAGGGATTTGGGAAGGCCGCCAATGAAATCTGGCTGTTGTTGGATGTTCCGGAATTTGCCTCCAGCGTTAGAACATTGCTTGTAGTGGCACCCAGGTCGCCACCAACCGAGCCGTTACCGTTTGCAGCAAGACCTGCGGTGTGAATGGTTACATTGCCGGTTGGATTTGCCGGAGCGGTCCATTCATAAGACCAAATGCCGGATAGGCTAGGAGAAGATTGTACCACGATGTCGCGGCTGTTGGCGCTTATAACTCTCGAACCGGATGTTGAATTGGCAGTAGCGCCCGTTTTTTTGTTGGAGGCATCCAGTACAGTACTTTGAAATCCTTTTGCTGTTGAAGTTCCCTGCACTGCGATGGCAATGGTATAGGTTTTACTCGCTTTGTAGGTAGTAACCACATTAAATGTTCCTTTTTCCGTGATGGCAACATTGATGCTTGTGCCCTGCATACCTCCGGAATGACAGCTGCCGCAATTTCCGTTGGAGGAGGGGGCACCCGTGCGATCATCGGTGCGTCCGCTGGAACTGGCCATCATAATCAATGCACCTGCAATGCTCATGGCCGAAACAATGATGTAATCTTTTTTCATGCGTATTCGATTTTTATTGCAAATTAACATTTTTTTATATACACTACACATGTTCAGCATGATTTTAATGAATGTGAGTAATCCGTGAAAAATGTTGATTGTTTGGCAAACAAAACCCGAGGTCAAAGTATTACTTTTGTATTCGCTAAACTGAGAATGAGCAGCCCATCGAGTTATCTGCCCATCGTGATTCAAACCGGAGTGGCCATTGGCTTTGTGGCACTGGCATTGGGTTTGTCTCACCTTCTTGGGCCAAAGAGGAAAACAAAACAAAAAGAAGAAACTTTCGAATGCGGTATTGCAACGCAGGGGAATGCCCGTTTTCCGATATCGGTAAAGTACTTTCTAACAGCAATTCTCTTTGTGCTGTTCGATGTGGAAGTGATATTTTTCTACCCCTATGCCGTGAATTTCAAAGAGATGGGCGTCGAAGGGTTTGTGGCGGTAGTTTGTTTTGTTGCGCTTTTTTTAGCCGGTTTTATATACGTATGGAAAAAAGGCGCATTTGATTGGGAGAGATAATTAACTATTAATAAAATCATAAATTTATGGTAAAAATGGTTGATGCACCCCAAGGAATTGAAGGTCAGGGTTTCTTTGCAACTTCATTGGGTAAAGTAATCGGAATGGCCCGTGCCAACTCACTATGGCCATTGCCTTTTGCAACATCCTGCTGCGGGATTGAATTCATGGCTACCATGGGTTCAAATTATGATCTAGCCCGTTTCGGTTCAGAGCGACTGAGTTTCTCCCCACGCCAAGCAGATTTGCTTATGGTAATGGGAACCATTGCCAAGAAAATGGGTCCTGTTCTTAAGCAGGTATATGATCAGATGGCTGAGCCCAAATGGGTTATTGCCGTGGGCGCATGTGCCAGCAGCGGTGGTATATTTGATACTTACAGCGTGTTGCAGGGTATAGACAGAATTATTCCCGTTGATGTTTATGTTCCGGGTTGTCCGCCCCGCCCCGAGCAAATTATTGAAGGCGTGATGAAAATCCAGGACCTGGCGCGAAACGAAAGCCTACGCCGCCGCAACAGCGATGAATATAAGAAGATGCTGGAAAGTTATAATATCGAAACCCAGTAAATATGACCGCAGTGAATAATGAAAGTGTACTGCAGATGCTGAAGGAAGAATTCACAGAAGCCGTTATGCAGTCAGACACGCAATACGGAATGCTCAGTGTTGAAATACCTGCAGACAGAAATACTGAAATCGTTGGATGGCTTAAAAGCCATTCCCTTATAAACATGGGTTTCCTCACGGATGTTTGTGCTGTGCATTATCCCGAACAAAAAGGTCGCGCACTGGTGGTGGTTTACCATTTGCACAGCTGGACAAAGAATTTCCGCATGCGCATCAAATGTTTTCTGCCTGCAGAAAAACCCGAAATTGCCACCATGACCGGTTTGTATAACAGCGCTAACTGGATGGAGCGCGAAACTTTTGATTTTTATGGGGTGCAGTTTATTGGACATCCCAATTTGAAACGAATTCTCAACATGGACGAAATGGATTATCATCCCTTGCTTAAGCAATATGCTTTGGAGGATGAAACCCGCGATGATAAAGTCGATAGTTTCTTTGGAAGATGAGCCAGTTAGACACACGCAACCAAGACAAATTTGTCAGCACCGAAACCATAGACGGTGAAATAGCTACACTAAACCTGGGGCCTACACACCCAGCAACGCACGGAGTTTTTCAAAACGTAATGAAGGTGGATGGTGAGCGCATTATTAGCAGCGAACCCACCATCGGATACATTCACCGCGCGTTTGAAAAACTGGCAGAAAGGAGACCCTACAACCAGATTACGCCCATTACAGACCGTTTGAACTATTGTTCATCACCGATCAACAATATGGGATGGCACATGACCGTGGAAAAGCTTGCCGGTATTGAAGTTCCCAAAAAGGTGGACTACATGCGGGTAATTATCATGGAACTGGCCCGCATCGCGGATCACCTGGTGTGCAACTCGGTAATCGGAGTGGATACAGGGGCTTTGACAGGGTTTACATACGTTTTTCAGGAACGTGAGAAAATCTATGAAATGTATGAGGAGGTTTGCGGCGCACGGCTAACCACCAACATTGGTCGTATTGGCGGGTTTGAACGTGAGTTCTCTCCCGTATTCATGGTCAAACTGAAAAAGTTTCTCAAGGAATTTCCTGCCAAGTTCCAGGAATTTGACAACCTGCTTACCCGCAACCGTATTTTCATGGATCGCGTGATCAAGGCGGGACCTATTTCGGCTGAAAAGGCCATGAGTTATGGCTTTACCGGACCCAACTTAAGGGCGGCCGGGGTCGATTATGACGTTCGTGTTATGAATCCCTACAGCAGCTATGGTGATTTTGACTTTATCATTCCCGTGGGCCAGGATGGTGACACGTATGACCGTTTCATCGTAAGGCAGGAAGAAATCAGGCAGAGTCTTGGCATTATAAGGCAAGCCCTGGATGGCATGCCCGAAGGCAAACATTATGCGGATGTCCCTTCATTTTACCTGCCTCCCAAAGAGGAAGTGTTCCGCAGCATGGAAGCCCTGATTTACCATTTCAAAATTATCATGGGTGAAACACCTATTCCCGCCGGTGAGGTTTATCATGCAGTGGAGGGCGCAAACGGGGAACTGGGTTATTACCTGATTAGCGATGGTGGCAGAACCCCGTATCGCTTGCATTTCCGTAGGCCCTGCTTCATTTATTATCAGGCATATCCTGAAATGGTGAAGGGCGCCATGCTGAGCGATGCCATATTAACCATGAGCAGTATGAATGTTATAGCCGGGGAACTTGACGCTTAATTGAATAATTGTGGAAACAGCAGAAAATCAAATAGCATTTAAGAAAGAAACCATGAAGGAAGTGGGCAGAATAACCGCTCAGTTTCCCGAAGGCATGCAAAAAAGTGCCCTTTTGAGGGTACTGCACCTAGCCCAGGCAGAATTTGGCTGGTTGTCGGTGCCTGTAATGGATTACGTAGCCCGTTTACTTCACCTAAATCCGGTGGAAGTATATGAAGTGGCTACATTCTACAGCATGTATGATACCAAGCCTATGGGCAAGGTTAAACTGGAAGTTTGCCGCACAGGGCCCTGCATGATTGAAGGTGCCGAGCGCATTGTGAAATATATTGAGTATAAGCTTGGTATAAAAGATAGTGAAACCACCGCAGATGGTGTATTCACCCTAAAAACCGTTGAGTGTCTGGGTGCATGTGGTTATGCGCCCATGCTGCAGGCAGGCGAAAAATTTCATGAGCATCTTACTGAGGCCAAGGTTGACGAACTGATAGAACAATACAAGGCAAATCCCGTGGTCAATTATATGGGGATGTAATTAATACCAAGGAAAGAAGAATGGCTAGAAAATTGCTTCTGGAAAACGCACACATCGAGGGAATACATACCTATGATGTTTACCGTAAAAATGGTGGATACCGTAGTGTCGAGAAGGCACTGAAATCCATGTCTCCCGAAGATGTGGTGGAAGAGGTGAAGAAATCGGGATTGCGGGGAAGGGGCGGAGCCGGTTTTCCAACCGGAATGAAATGGGGTTTTATTGCCAAGCCGGAAGGTGTTCCTCGCCACTTGCTCTGCAACGCGGATGAGAGCGAACCCGGAACCTTCAAGGACCGCTACCTGATGGAGAAAATTCCCCACCTGCTGATTGAAGGCATGATTGTATCTTCATTCGCACTGGGCGCCAACCATTCCTATATTTACATTCGCGGTGAATACATGTATGTGCTTCGCATACTTGAAACAGCCATTGCTGAAGCCTATGCAAACGGCTGGCTGGGTAAAAATATTATGGGTTCCGGTTTTAATCTGGATCTTTCGGTATCACCCGGTGCGGGTGCTTATATCTGCGGTGAAGAAACTGCGCTGATTGAGAGTCTGGAAGGCAAACGCGGTAATCCCCGCATGAAGCCGCCTTTCCCCGCTGTTAGAGGATTGTGGCAGCGCCCCACTGTGGTTAACAACGTTGAAACTATTGCGGCTGTTGTGCCTATTGTGAACGAAGGCGGTGATGCATACGCACAAATTGGAATTGGCCGCAGCACAGGCACCAAGCTGATTTCTGCCGGTGGTAATATCAATAAACCCGGGGTGTATGAAATTGAAATGAACATAACCGTGGAGGAATTCATATACAGCGATACCTATTGTGGTGGAATCAAGAACGGCAAGAAATTAAAGGCTTGTGTACCCGGCGGTTCTTCAGTACCCATTTTGCCGCATTATCTGGTTAGCAAAACCGCTGCCGGGCAGGATAGGCTTATGACCTACGAAAGCCTTTCAGACGGGGGCTTTGCCACCGGAAGTATGTTGGGTTCCGGCGGATTTATCGTATATGACGAAGATCAGTGTATTGTGCGCAATACCTGGAACTTTACCCGTTTTTACCACCATGAAAGCTGCGGACAATGCAGTCCCTGCCGTGAAGGAACCGGCTGGATGGAAAAAGTATTGCACCGCCTGGAAAACGGCCATGGTAAAATTGAAGATATAGACCTGCTTTGGGATATTCAACGCAAAATTGAGGGCAATACCATTTGTCCGCTGGGCGATGCTGCCGCATGGCCTGTAGCCTCTGCCATCCGCCATTTCCGCGAGGAGTTTGCATGGCACGTGAAAGAACCCAAGGCCTGCCTGGAAAGAAATTATGGATTGGTTGCCGACAGAACCTTTGAAACCGTAACTGCGTAAACGATTTTACAATGGCTGAACAAACTGAAAAAATCAATGTAACCATCGACGGAAAGACCATTGCGGTAAATCCGGAAACTACCATACTCAATGCAGCCCGCATCATTGGTGGTGAGGTGGCACCGCCTGCAATGTGTTATTACAGCAGTTTGGAAGGCAGTGGCGGAAAATGCCGCACCTGTCTGGTAGAAGTGAGCAAAGGCAGCGAAAAAGACCCGCGCCCCATGCCTGATCTGGTTGCAAGTTGCTGCACGCCTGTAATGGATGGAATGGAAGTAAAAAATAAAACCAGCGAGCGTGTAAACGATGCAAGGCAAGGTGTGGTTGAGTTTTTGCTCATCAACCACCCGCTGGATTGTCCCATTTGTGACCAGGCCGGAGAATGCCATTTGCAAGATCTTGCTTTTGAACACGGGCTTGAAAAAACCCGCTACGAGTTCAAGCGCCGCACGTTTGATAAGATTGACATCGGTGAATACATAAAGTTGCATATGACCCGTTGTATTCTTTGTTATCGTTGTGTTTATACCGCAGATCAGCTTACCAATAAACGCGAGCATGGTGTAATGAAACGTGGCGATGCTGCTGAAATCAGCACCTACATTCAGAATGCTTTGGATAATGACTTTATTGGAAACGTAATCGATGTTTGTCCAGTGGGTGCCTTAACAGATAAAACTTTCCGGTTCCGCAGCCGTGTTTGGTATACCAAACCCATGGATGCGCACCGCGATTGCAAGAAATGCAGCGGTAGGGCTGTGACCTGGATGATTGGCGATGAAATTGCCCGAATCACCGCCCGCAAAGATCAGTTTGGTGAGGTGAAAGAATTTATCTGCAACGAGTGCCGTTTCGATAAGAAAGAAAAAACCGACTGGGTAATTGAAGGCCCGCGCCACATCGACCGACACTCGGTAATCAGCGCCAACAAATACGAAGAACCTATTCCCGAACATACACCACTGTTGAACAAAGCTTGATATGGATTTTGCATTATTACTGGAAAAGAGCATACTGATACTCATTCTCACGGCCATCACCCTGGGAATTGCCACGTATCTCACCTATGGTGAGCGCAAGGTTGCCGCGTTTTTACAGGATCGTCTGGGACCGAACAGAGCCGGTATATTCGGTATCCTTCAGCCAATAGCCGATGCAGGGAAGATGTTTTTTAAGGAGGAACTGATTCCCAAAAATGCAGAAAAGTGGCTGTTTATTTTAGGACCAGGCCTTGCCATGATTACAGCATGTATTACCAGCGCTGTTATACCATGGGGGAGTCATCTAGAATTGTTCGGACGCACCATTCAGTTGCAGGTAGCCGATGTTGATATCGGGATTTTGTACATTATGGGGATTGTGAGTGTGGGTGTTTACGGCATTTTGATTGGCGGCTGGGCTTCCAATAATAAGTATTCACTTTACGGAGCTGTCCGTGCCAGCAGCCAGATGATCAGCTATGAACTGGGAATGGGCCTTGCCCTGATTGCCGTAATTATTATGAGCGGCAGTTTGAGCCTTCGTGAAATTGTAGAACAGCAGAGCGGATGGGGCGGCATGCAATGGAATATCATTTATCAGCCGCTGGGTTTTATCATTTTCTTTACCTGCGCCCTGGCCGAGTGTAACCGTGCACCATTTGATTTGCCAGAATGTGAAACCGAACTGATTGGTGGCTACCACACGGAATACTCATCCATGAAACTGGGTTTTTACCTGTTTGCCGAATACATCAATATGTTCATCAGCAGTGCGGTAATGACATGTATGTATTTTGGCGGTTACAATTTCCCCGGCATGCATCAGATAGACAGTCAGAATTTGCTGGCGGTATTGCAGATTGCGGCGATTTTCCTGAAAATCAGCTTCTTCATCTTTGCCTTCATGTGGATTCGTTGGACCCTGCCACGTTTCCGTTATGATCAATTGATGCACCTTGGATGGAAAACCATGATTCCCCTGGCCATTGTGAACATGCTACTCACCGGTGGCGGGATGCTGCTGTTTGGTAAGTAAAATTAATCGTATTGTAGTTCCAGTAAGGCGCTTTGCAGTTCGCTGAGGCTGTGCCTTTCGACCATTTTTTTTGCTTTTTCGATTCCTTTTTCGTATATTAGTATAGCAGTGTCTTTATCTGCTTTTCGTTCCAGCAATTTGCCCAGATGGTAGTAGGTAGCAATGTAATCAGGGTGTATTTCCAGTAATTTCCGAAATATGACCTCCGCTTTATCATCATAGCCCAGTCCCATATATTCTGTGGCAAGTGCATAATTCAAAAAAGCGTCATCCGGACTTTCCTTTAAAAAGGCCATAAGTTGGTCTATTCGGCTCATTTTAGCTGGTAGGTTACGGTTAAAATCTGGGTTGGACTAGGATGCAAGCGGGCACTGAGATTCTGGTCAATGTTGAATCGAAAAAAATGAGCATCCACGGTAGCGTCAATAATCTGTAATGCATACACTGCCGTCATAGCCAGGATACCAAAATCGCGCATGCGGCGGTTGTTGTCGCGCTCAGCAATCAAGTTGGCATCTAAAACTGTATCTTTGTTTATGGCATATGCCTTTTCGAACTGCAGATTGAGTTTTTGCATTTTGGCACGTTGGTCCAGCATAAGATAGGTGCTTGCACCCACACCTGCATATACTAAAGGGAATTTCCAGAATTTGTGGTTGTAAAGCTGGCCTGCACCGGGTATGACAGCGCTATAAATCGCAGCTTTGGTAGGTGAGTGGTATATTTTTCTATTGGTATTAATTGCAGAATCGGATTGCCCTTTGACATGGTTGCACAGAAAAAGCAACGCGACTTGAACAACCGGACGAAAAAACATAAATCAGGATCCTTTCATCATCGACAAAATACGTTCCAAATCACTGCGGTTTTTGTAGGAAATAATGATTTTGCCCTTGCCACTGGGGTTATTTTTTAGGTGTACTGCAGTTTTCAGCAGTTTATGGAATTGCTCTGTTATACTGTCTATTTCGGGATCCCAGTCTGTGCCACCCGTTCCGAAGACTGCGGTGCGTGTGCCGTTTTTCTTATCTTTCACGAGAGCCTCAACGCTGCGCACGCTTAGGCTGTCGCTTATAATGGCATGGTAAAGCTCCAGCTGTTCGGCAATGTCCTCCATATTAATCATGGCGCGTGCATGGCCCATGCTGATTTTGCCTGATTTTATACCTGCCTGAATATCATCCGGCAGTTTCAGCAGACGCAGGTAATTATTAACCGTGGTACGGTCTTTGCCCACACGGTCACCCAATTCTTCCTGTTTTAAGCTGCATTCATCAAGCAAACGCTTGTAACTCATAGCTACATCAATGGCGTTAAGGTCGCTACGCTGTATATTTTCAATCAGTGCCATCTCCAGCATATTCTGATCGTTTGCAATGCGGATATAAGCAGGGATGCGCTCTAGGCCTGCCAGAATAGATGCACGGGTTCTTCTTTCTCCGCTTATAAGCTGATATTTGTCGTAGCCCATTTTCCTTACGGTAATAGGCTGAATTACGCCGTGTACCCTTATGGAAGCTGCCAGTTCATCTAGTTCAGCAGGGTCAAATTCTGTGCGAGGCTGAAAAGGATTGGCTTCCAGTTGACTGAGTTGAATCTGGGAAATAGCACCAATAGGTCTGGTTTCTCTGGAAGTGATATCGGTTTCTGCGTTTTCCAACAAGGCGCTTAAACCCCTTCCGAGTCCGCCCTTCTTTTTTATTGTGTTGCTCATGAGGTTGTGAATTCGGGGTTTATGTCTTGTTGAACAGGTTTGATATAGCCATTTTTCTCAAGGATTTCATTGGCCAGATTCAGGTAATTCATACTTCCTCTGCTGTCGGCGGCATGGAAAAGCACCGGTATTCCAAAGCTGGGAGCCTCGCTGAGCTTGGTGGTGCGCTGTATAATGGTTTCGAACACGATATCCTGAAAATGGGTTTTAACATCGTCCACCACTTGGTTGCAAAGGCGCAGACGTCCGTCGTACATGGTAAGCAAAATACCTTCAATTTCAAGGTTGCGGTTCAAGTGTCCCTGAACAATTTTAATAGTGTTGAGCAGTTTTCCCAAGCCTTCCAATGCAAAGTATTCGCATTGTACAGGAATGATAATGCTGTCGGAAGCGACCAGCGCGTTTGTGGTAATTAAACCCAGCGAAGGTGAACAATCAATAATGATGAAATCGTATTCGTTTCTCATTGGCCGCAGAACACCTTCCAGTAAACGCTCGCGGTTGGGCATTTCCAGCAGTTCAATTTCCGCACCTACCAGATCGATGTTACTGGCCATCAGGTGCAGGTAAGGAATATCGGTTGTAAGTATAACGTTTTTAGGGTTGATATCCTGCACTAGACATTCGTACAGCCCCAGTTTGATGTTTTTGGGTTCAAATCCAATACCTGAGCTGGAATTGGCCTGAGGATCGGCATCAATAAGCAAGGTTCTGTACTCCAGCACAGCAAGGCTGGCCGCCAGATTAATTGCGGTGGTGGTTTTGCCCACACCACCTTTCTGGTTGGCAATAGAGATGATTTTTCCGCCAAGGGGTCTTTTATCAGTTTTCATAGCAATTACAAGGTTAAGGTTTCTCCGATTTTCATAAGGTGAAGGTTAATCCCGGCCGATTGAAAAGTGCGGTGGGCTTCTTCATGGTTTATAGTGAGGCAGCCAAATGTGTCATAGTGCATGCCAATTACGGTATGAGCACCCAACATGCGTGCCGCTTCGATGGCATCCAGTACATCCATGGTAAAGTTGCTGCCAATGGGCAAAAAAGCACATTTCAGTTTGTGTCTCCTGGGAATAAGTTGCATGTCAGAATGCAATGCCGTATCGCCGGCGTAGTAGAAACAATCTTCCATATTCTGAATAACAAACCCCGCAGGATTTCCACCGGGCATGCCTTCTAGCATGGTGCTGCTGTGAACGGCATTAACCATTTTTACAGTGCCAAAATCAAGCTTGTGGCTACCGCCGATATTCATGGGATAAACATTGTCAACACCTTTGGACTTAAGCCATGCGGTAAGTTCCAAAATTGCGATACAAGTGCAGTTGGATTGTTTTGCAATGCTTACGGCGTCTGCCACATGATTCTCATGCCCATGACTGATGAGCATGTAATCGGGTTTGATGTTGGAAATATTGACAGAAGATGCCAACGAATTTGGCGTAATGAACGGATCAAATAGCATAGATTTGCCTACGCTAACCACTTCAAAACAGGAATGTCCGTAGTACGTAACTTTCATGAGCGTCTTTTTCTGTCTGGCAAAATTATTTCAGCACCGCTAATGTTTGCAGGCCTTGTGATTTCACTTATCTACATGCTTTTGGGGAATTTTGGTTGTAAAAATGTGGATAATTATTCCGACTCCCTCATATTCCGGTATAATGAAGACGCGACCCTTGCTACGCTTGACCCTGCTTTTATCAAATCGCAGTCTGAAATTTGGGTAGCGCAACAAATCTACAATGGGCTGGTTGAACTAGATTCTGCCTTGAAACCCATGCCGGCACTGGCTTACAGGTGGGTTGTGAGTGCTGATGGGCTTGTGTATAAGTTCTTTTTGCGCAGGGACGCCGGCTTTCTGAACCCGCAGGATTCCACCTTTGACAGGGTTACCGCAAAAGATGTGGCATTCTCTTTCAAGCGCATTTCCAACCTGGCCACGGCTTCGCCATCGGCCTGGATTTTCGCAGGCAAGGTGGACACCAACTATAGCAAGGCTTTTCAAACCGAAGGCGACTCTGTATTTGTGCTGAATCTGTTGAACCCCGATCCTACCATTCTGTCCCTGCTGGGAACAGTTTATTGTAGTATAGTTCCGGAAAAGTATGTAAAGAACGCAACAAATTTTGGGCAGCATCCTGTGGGGACAGGTCCTTTTTACCTGAAATACTGGGAAGAAGAGGTGAAAATGGTTTTACGGAGAAATCCTCGCTATTTCGAGAAGGAAAATGGCCGGTCTTTGCCCTATCTGGAAGCGGTGAATGTGGATTTTATCAAAAACAAACAAACAGCTTTTATGCATTTTGTAGCAGGCAGATTTGATTTCTTTAACGGGGTTGAAGGCAGTTTCAAGGACGAATTGCTTACCCGGGAGGGTGAACTCAATTCCAAATACAAAGATCAATTCAACATGCTGAAGAAACCTTTTCTAAATACCGAATACCTGGGGTTCTGGCTGGGAGACAGCATGGCCGGGAAACCTAATCCACTAGTTAACCTGCATCTACGCAGGGCAATGGTACTGGCGGTAGACCGGAAATCTATGATCCGTTATCTTCGAAACGGTTTGGGGTCCCCCGGAAATAATGGCTTTGTGCCTCCGGTTTTACTTAACAATAATACAAAAGGGTTGCCTTTTAATCCCGAAAAAGCCCGTCAGGAATTACAAATGGCCGGATTTCCCGGCGGTAAAGGCCTGCAGGAATTATCTCTAACCACCACCGCAGATTACCTGGATATGGCCGTGTTTCTAAAAAAGGCCTGGGCGGATATTGGAATAAATGTAATTATTGATGTTCAAACGGGTGGAATGCTTAGGCAAAAGCGTAACAAGGGCGAACTCGCCACATTCAGAGGTTCCTGGATTGCCGATGTGCCCGATGCTGAAAATTATCTCGCCTGTTTTTATTCGGGAAATTTTAGTCCCAATGGTCCAAATTACACCCATTTCAAACATCCACAGTTTGATGCATTATACAAGACATCATTTGTTGCCGAGACCGGTAAACAGCGAAACCAATGTATGCAGGCAGCAGACAGTATTTTAATACAGGAAGCGCCTATCTTGGTTCTCTATTATGACCAGAGTTTGCGTCTGTATCAGAATCATGTGAAAGGGCTTTCCAATGATGCTTCAAATCGCCTGATTTTAAAGCATGTCAAAAAAACTTTCCGATAAAATACTTATCCCTTATTTTAGGTGCACTCATCATTGCCGCAGTTATCCGTGGCATGGTAAAACTGTACAGAAATCTGAAGAATAAATAACTTAAAACTGACTGGCCCTAATAAATGCATCCAGTTCAGGATTGTGGGCACGGGTGTTATCAAGATCGTTTCTGTGACCCTGCCACCAAACTTTTCCTCTGTAAATGAAAGTAATGGATTCGCCAATGTCATACACGGTTTTTATGTCGTGGCTGTTAATGACCGTGGTTATTTTGAATTCGTTGGTAATATCGTGCAGTAGTTTATCAATTCTTCTGCTGTTAATGGGATCGAGGCCGCTGTTGGGTTCGTCGCAAAAAAGATAGCGGGTTTCAAGCGCTATGGCACGGGCAATGCCTACTCGCTTTTTCATGCCGCCTGAAATTTCAGCAGGATACTTTTTATTAGCATTTTCAAGTCCTACCCGGCTCAGGCAAAAATTAATTCTGTCTTTACATTCATCGGGTGTCAATTTGCCAAACATCTTCAGCGGGAAATCCACGTTTTCTTCTACAGTCAGTGAATCGAACAGGGCGTTTGCCTGAAAAAGCATGCCTATTTCACGCCTGACCTCGCGTACCTGTTTGTAGGGGAGATGAACAAAATCACGGCCGTCGTAATTAATGCTGCCGCTTTCGGGCTTGAAAAGGCCCACCATGCATTTCAGGAGTACCGATTTACCGCTCCCGCTTGCGCCGATGATCAGGTTGGGAATGCCTGGCTCAAATTTGGCGTTGATATCAAACAACACCTGTTTGTCTGCAAAGCTTTTATTGACGTTTACCAGTTCTATCATAATTACAGCATTAGTTTGGCTATGATAAAATCGGCAAACAATATTATTACGCAGGATCTGGTAACGGCACGGGTGCCGGCTTCTCCAACCTCAAGTGCTCCGCCTTCGGTGAAATATCCTTCGTAGGTACTCATGCTCGTGATTATGAAGGCAAACACCAGTGCTTTAGTCATGGAAACCACAACAGTAAACATTTTAAAGGTTTCCCGTGCGCCCTGAATAAATTCGTTAGGCGGCATCAGATCGGTAAGACTTGCTGCCAGTATACCGCCGCTGATCATTAGAAAATTGGCCACGATAATCAAGCAGGGTATCATTATTACACCCGCAATGATTTTTGGCAAACCCAGAAAACCACTTGAATTAATACCCATTACCTCTAGCGCATCAATTTGCTCTGTAACGCGCATATTGCCTACTTCGGAGGCAATATGCGCTCCTACTTTTCCCGCCAGAACCAGACAGGTGATGGTGGGGGCGAATTCCAGCAATGAACTGTCCAGAACAATTGTTCCGATTACTTTCATGGGAATGAGCGGAGAAACCAGCTGGTAAGCGGTTTGCAGGGTAGTTACCGCACCTACGAATACAGAAATAATGGTTACGATACCAATTGAACCCACTCCAATATTGTTCATCTCGTGGACTGTGCGTTCAAAAAAGATCTTGAAACGCTCGGGTTTAAGGAACATGCTGCGTACAAACAGAATGTAGCGTCCCAGTTCAAAAAACAGCTTGTTCATTTTTCAGCGGTAAAATTAGGCATTATTCAGCAAAGCCGCCAATAGCATTCATCATCAGGCAATTTTGCTCCAAACGGTGCGGTGTGGGATTTTTGCCAACTCCTGTCTTACGCCGAAATGCTCCGGTTTCATCAATAGAGGGTCTCTGTTCAGCAAATCTTCTGCCTTGGCCCTGGCTAGTAGCAAAAGGTTTTCATCGTGGCGGATATCGGCCAGTTTGAGATCGAGAATGCCGCTTTGCCTTGTACCATCCATTTCTCCGGGGCCTCTAAGTTCCAGGTCTACTTTGCTGATTTCAAAACCATCGGTAGTTCTTACCAAGGTTTCCAGCCTTTTTTTGCCATTGGCCGATAATTTATGCCCTGCAACGAGGATGCAATAGCTCTGGTTGCCGCCCCGACCCACGCGTCCGCGCAGCTGATGCAGCTGTGAAAGACCAAATCGTTCGGCATTTTCTATGACCATAACTGTGGCGTTGGGCACGTTTACGCCCACTTCAATCACCGTGGTAGCTACCATGATGTCGGTCTGGCCGTTCCGGAACTTGCGCATCTCATCGTCCTTTTCTTCCGGTTTAAGTTTACCATGTACAATGCTGTATTTGAATTCCGGTGCGGGCAGGTAATCGTTTACCATGTCATACCCCGACATCAGGCTTTGCAGTTCCAGTTTATCGCTGTCTTCAATCAGCGGGAAAACATAATAAACCTGCCTTCCTGCTTTGATTTCCTTGCGGAGAAAATCCATAATCAACGGGCGGTTGGAACCCGGCCTCATAGCGGTTTGTATGGGTTTTCTGCCGCCGGGCAACTGGTTGATCACACTCACATCCAGATCGCCGTATACGGTCATGGCAAGGGTGCGCGGAATGGGCGTGGCGGTCATCACCAGCACATGGGGCGGAAGGCTGGCTTTGGAACTGAGTTTGGCACGCTGGGCAACGCCAAAACGGTGTTGTTCATCAATTACCACCAACCCGAGCTGCTGAAAAGCAACATCGTCTTCAATCAGAGCATGGGTTCCAATCAGGAAAGGGATTTCGCCGTTTTTCAAACCCTCCAGAATTTCGGAGCGTTTCTTTTTAGGTGTACTCCCGGTGAGCAACATAGGTTTTATGTACATGCCTTCCAGCAATTCGCTAAGGCAATAGAAATGCTGTTCGGCCAGTATTTCCGTGGGTGCCATCACACAGGCCTGGAAGCCATTGTCGGCGGCCAGCAACATGCTTAGCAATGCCACCATGGTTTTGCCGCTGCCCACATCACCCTGCAGCAGTCGGTTCATCTGTCTGCCGGTTCTCATGTCAGCCCTGATTTCTTTAATAACCTTTTTTTGGGCATCGGTAAGGTTAAAGGGAAGGTGTTCTTTGTAAAATGTGTTGAATAAAGCACCTACATCTCTGAAAACAGGCCCTTTTACCACCCGGTTTCTGTTGGTTTTTAGCTGCAGATGCCGCATTTGCAGAAAAAACAACTCCTCAAATTTCAGACGTTTCTGTGCATGTTCAAGAGCTTTCATATCGGCCGGGGCGTGCAACATGCGCAGTGACTGGGTTCTATCGGGCAACTGCAATTCGCGCAGCAATGATAGTGGCAGGTTTTCCGGCACATCCAGTTTGGGATCGGCCAATGCTGTGCGCACAATTTGAACCATAAAGCGGTTTTCAAGTCGCCGGCGGCGCATGCCTTCGGTAAGCGGATACACCGGAACCATCCCTTTGGACTTAACTGCCGTATCGCCGTTTTCCAGTTCGGGGTGCGCCATGGAGAGTTTGCCTTTATAATCGCTCAGTCGTCCATAGGCCAGATAGGGTTCTCCGGGTTTTACCGATTTGGCAACCCAGCTTATACCCCGAAACCAGATAAGTTCAAGTATTCCGGTTTCATCCTGCAACAATGCTGTAAATCGGCGTGCAGCACCCACACCGACAAGGTCTGTTTTTACGATGCGCCCCTTAACCTGCACATTCGCCTCGGCGCTGCCCAGCTCAGAGATTTTATACACCCTGGAGCGGTCTTCATGCCTGGCAGGGTAATGCATCAGCAAATCTCCAACGATGTGAATATCAAGTTCGTTTTTCAATGCCTCGGCACGCTGCGGACCTACCCCTTTGAGGTATTCTATCGGCGTTTCGAGGAAAGACGGCATGTGTGCGAAAATAATGAAATATCAGAGGCATGCCGCTTTCTGATAATTTGGAAATATGATAAAATTTCCATTTTATTATGATACTGTGCAAAATGTCTGTTGCAGTGCAAAAGCATGAATTTAACTATCTTCGCCCCATGCTTAACGGAAAAACTGCCTTGATTACCGGTGCCTCCCGCGGAATAGGGAAGGGCATAGCCGAAGTATTTGCCAAAAACGGCTGCAAAATTGCTTTTACCTTTGCCTCTTCTGTGGAAAAAGCCCGCGCTTTTGAGGCCGAGCTTTCTTCCGCCTACGGCGTGAAAGTAAAAGGTTATCAAAGCAACGCTGCTGATTTTAAAGCCAGTGAAGAACTTACCAATGCTGTGATTGCCGAATTTGGCAAGGTAGATATCCTTATCAACAATGCCGGCATAAACCGCGACACGCTGCTGATGCGCATGACCGAAGAACAGTGGGATGAAGTGATGAACACCAACCTCAAAAGTGCATTCAACCTCACCAAGGCATTTCTGCGCCACTTTTTGGGTAACAAGAACGGCAGCATCATCAACATGACCAGCATTGTAGGGCTTATAGGAAATGCAGGACAGGCCAACTATGCCGCTTCCAAAGCCGGTATGATTGGTCTTACCAAATCGGTGGCCAAGGAACTCGGAAGCCGCAATGTGCGCTGCAACGCCGTAGCCCCAGGATTTATTGAAACTGAAATGACCGAAGCGCTTAACGAAGACGTGAAGAAATTATGGATTGACACCATTCCGCTGAAGCGCGGCGGCACCACCGAAGATGTGGCCAACGCCTGTCTGTTTCTTGCTTCCGATATGAGCACCTATGTTACCGGACAAACCCTGAATGTTTGCGGTGGCATGGTGATGCAGTAATTGTGGGGAAATCTTCCAACTATCCACTTTCTGAAATTATCTTTGCAACCCTATGGCGCTCGATCAAACCGGTCCTGATTTTCCCTATGAAAAAAACATGGGGTTTTTCGACCATATTGATGAGTTGCGGAAGCGTATGGTCAGGATTTCCTTCATTCTTGTCATTTTTATCTTCGTTTCATTTTTCTACGTCTCCGAAATATTTGATCTGATTATTCTTCCTCCCTTCAAGGAAGGTTTCTGGGGTTACGAGTTCTTTTGCAGGGCCGGCCGCTATTTTACCGGCAAGGACATCATGTGCTGGTACCCACCGGCACTGGAAATGCAAAGCCAGCAAATTCAGGGACAGTTTGTTTCTGCATTTAAAATTTCGCTGGTTATCAGTTTCATCTTAACTTTTCCTTACCTCATTCATCAAATCTGGCAGTTTATTAAACCCGCTCTGAGTCTGCGCGAGATCAAAAGAACCCGCCGCAGCCTTTTTGTAGTGTCGTTGCTGTTTTTTACTGGTGTGGCCTTTGCCTACTTTTTTCTGGTACCGCTTGCCAGCAATTTTCTGCTTACCTACAGTCTTAGTCCCCAGATTAAAAACATCATCACCACCAGCAGTGTTACGGGTTTTGTTACATTCATGTGCCTTGCTACCGGGCTGGTTTTCGAGCTGCCTGTGCTCATTTATGTGCTGGCGCGAATTGGGTTTGTAAGTTCCTCTTTTCTGAAAAGATACTGGAGATATGCGGCCATCATCATCTTCATCATTGCCGGTATTGCCACGCCCTCTCCGGATATATTTAGCCAATTGCTGCTGGGGCTTCCGCTGATGCTGCTTTATGTTCTGGGTATATTTATTGCCAAAAATGTAGAGAAGCGCCGAGAACGCGAGGAGGCGTAATTTTCCACAAATCATCATCATCGTTGTTTAAGCTGACCGGGCCGCTTAATTTTGAGACAAATACGACACCACCATGAATCTAGCCATTGGATCCGATCATGCCGGTTTTAAACTCAAAAATGAATTGCTGGTGCATTTGCTTGAAAAAGGCCTCGAACTGCAGGATTTTGGTCCGGATACCGCCGATAGTGTAGACTATCCGGATTATGCCCACAAAGTGGCTGAAAGCGTTTCCACGGGCGAGAATAACCTGGGCATTCTCATTTGCGGTAGCGGAAACGGCGTGTGCATCACCGCCAATAAGCACAAGGGAATTCGTGCTGCGTTGGCCTGGGAAGAGGAAATTGCCGCATTGGCAAGACAGCACAACAATGCCAATGTGTTGTGTGTGCCTGCGCGTTTTGTGAGTAAGACCAAGGCCTATAAAATTGTGGATGCCTGGCTGGATACCAAGTTTGAAGGCGGACGCCACCAAAACAGGGTTTCTAAAATAGAAGACTAACCCAATGGAAGGAAGCATGGAATCGGAAGGCATGGGTTCGGTTCGGATGCTGGGTTTGAAACTGCCCACCGACCCTCGCTGGGTAAATATTGCCGAAAAATCGCTGGAAGAGATTCTCACCGACCATGCTTTCTGCGAACAGAAAGCGGCCAGCAGCGGCATAAGTTTAATTATCAAATACCCCGAGAAAAAGCGTGTAGTAGAGGAGGTAACGCCGCTGGTAGCAGAGGAATGGGGCCATTTCAGGCGGGTACTGAAAGAAATGGACAAGCGGGGTTTTCCCCTAGGCAACGCCCGCAGGGATGAATACGTGCATAAGCTGTTTGCCACCAAGAAAAAAGGCGGCAGCCGCGAAGATCAGCTGGTGGAAGATTTGCTCATTTGTGCCATGATAGAAGCCCGCAGCTGCGAGCGTTTTCGGTTGCTGAGCCTGTATTGCAGCGATGAGGATTTACGCAAATTCTACCACGAGTTTATGGTGTCGGAAGCCGGGCACTATCACATGTTTCTGAACCTAGCCAAAGAATACCTCCCCGAAAATGTGGTAAAGCAGCGCTGGCAAACCCTGCTGTATCAGGAGGCAGACATTATCGCCGGACTGGAGTTTCGGGGGGATAGGGTGCATTGAGAAAGTGAGGTTTCAGGAATTTGGACTTTGCTTACCCTTACCCGCATTTAAAACCAAAGAATATGGTGGTTTCGCCTAATTTCGATTACTCAAACCATCCCGGAACATACATATCCGGATTCGACCTGCACAGCCTGTATTGCACGCGGACTTTTATCCCCAGTTTTACAGATTTTAAAAGGATAGAAAGACTTGTAACGTTTGTAATGCCGGGAATGTCGGCGGTTTTGATAAATAGAAACATACTACCATCACCTATCCCCGCAAATTCATTCTTTTTTGCACTGCGCCAGTCAATTTGTTTGTTGCCATTGTGCAAACTACCAATCAGTTCTGCATCATTTCCCAATGTGTCAGGGACATGAATGACAATCAAATTGTTTTTTTGAAAACCAACACTCACCAGATGAATGTCAAAGGGCTTATTCGTTTCTATAAACTGCGTTTGATATGCAACCTTTTGGTTTGTGTTTGAATCATTCATGTAAACCAGTTCACCGCCAACAAAATACTCGTGTCCGGCTTCCTTGCCTGTCCAGTGCTCCAGCAGGGGAATAATGCCGGGATTACTGCCTGAATTTACGGCCAGTATAATGGGGTTGTCTTTAAATGGCCATGCACTCCAAATATTCCACAAACGGTTGTAGGAAAATGGGATTTTTGAATGACTAATGAATTTGGGCAGACAAACATCATGCTCATGTGACAGGTGATACATCAACACATCATCCGGTCCGTCGGCGAGCAATAATTTTTGTTGTCCGCAGGAGGTCTTTAAAACCTTTGCCTGCTCATGGTATACATCTTTTCGGCCATCACCAAAATATCCTGTCTTTATTAGTCCAAAACCCATCAACAGAGCCATCACCGGGGTAAAGTAAATCAGCTTTTTATCCGATATTATGCCAATCAATGCCATAAAGAAAAACGGTGCACTGAATAACAGCACCGTATGCTGTAATACGGGTTTATTAAACCATGACCAGATAAATCCAAAAACCATAGGAAACAAAAAAAAAGAAATGCTAAGCAGTGCCAATTGACGGTCTTTTTTTTCGGGTTTTTGCCAACGCCACAGCGATGTCAATGCAATTACCAGTAAAGCCGCGTAAATCAAACCATTCAGCAAATATTGAAGGTGCCTAACCGGAAAATAAATTCTGGGCTTGCCCAGCCAGTCAAGTCCGCCCACACCCAATTGATGTAGAAAAACCGGCAGGGCAGGGGCAAACAACAAAAAGGCTATGAGTGCACACAAAAGCCACTTTACCCTAATTTCATTCTGCTTTACCATTCCAATTAAACCAAGCAATAAAACAGGCAATATGGCGAAGTAGTGCATCCATGCGCAGGCGGCGCCCAATGTACCTAAAACAATAAATGCCCTGTTATTTGTTCTTTTTCCCGTCCAGATCAAACTCCACTGCCAGAAAAAGGCATTGCAGAAAAACATCCCCAGTGCGTAAGGCCGAATCTGGTTTCCCCAAAGTAAAGGCAGGTAGGAAAGCGAATACAACAGGCCAACGGAAAGGGCTTTGATTGGTGTTGAAAGGGTTTTGACAGTTTTGTAAACAAAAAATACCGAAACGGTTGAGAAAATCGCCAGAATGCAGTGCATCAGCGGGGCGTGTTCACCGGAAAACCTTACCCAAAGCCAGATTAGGGTTTGCATGCCGGGCGGGTGTCCATCGGGCATTACACCCTGCTGCCAGTGTTCGTTCCAGGTAGCAACTTTTGCCCTAAAAATAGCACTTAGTTCATCGTAGGTGAAAGGTACTTCGGAAATGCCCCAAAGCCTTATATATGCCGATAAAATCAGCATTCCAACTAAACCGAAGCGCAATGATTTACCTGCCACCCATGCAATGATAGCACAAAAACCCTCAGGTTTTCATTTTGTTCTTTTTGGCACTGGGGAACAAAATATTGTTGAGGATGAGACGGTAGCCGGCAGAATTGGGGTGCAGGTTCAGGTCTGTAGGGGGCTCACCCACCAGGTGCTGGTAGTCTTCGGGATCGTGTCCACCAAAGAATGTCCAGGTGCCTTTACCCGATTCGCCATGTATGTATTTAGCTTCGCCCAAGAGGGCATTTTCACCCATTACCAGCACATCGCTCTTGATTTTCTCTCTGTGAAATGCAGTCGTTTGTCCCATGAAACCTTTGATTGTGCTGGTGTGGTTCTGGCAAAGTATGGAAGGAATTACATCCCATTTGGCACTGTAATCAAACAGGGTGAACAAGTCGTCTTCTTCGGTTACGCCCCTGCGGCGAGGATCTACGTCTATATCGCTGTGCTCATAGATGTAAGGGTTTTGCTCGAGCATAAACCCTTTAAACGCAAAACATTTTTCAAATTTTAAGCGGTTCTGGCAATCAGGATCTGAAGGCGAACCATCGAACATGGTTCCGCAGATGTCTGTGCTTTCTGCAGCCAGTGCAATATCATACGTATCGGTGGCGCTGCACATGGCAAACAGGAATCCGCCGCCCAGGCAAAAATCCCTGATTTTTTTTGCCACAGCCAGTTTTAGCTCGCGGTTTGATGCATACCCGTATTTGGAAGCCATTTCTTCCGCTTCGCGCACTTCGTTCTGGTACCAGGGCGCGTTTGCATAGCTGCTCCAAAATTTGCCGTATTGTCCGGTGAAATCTTCGTGGTGCAAGTGCAGCCAGTCGTATTCGGGAAGTTTGTTGGTTAAGACCTCATCATCAAAAATAACCATGTAC
>VGGQ01000013.1 GCA_016868535.1 Bacteroidota bacterium
AAAGGCGAAAGCCAAAGGCGTGAGCATACATTTGCCTTCGGACTCGGTTATTGCGGACAATTTTGCCGCCGATGCCAATACCCAAAACTGCGCCAGTAATGCCATACCTGATGGCTGGATGGGCCTAGATATTGGAGCTGTAGCATGTAATGATTTCAAAAGCGTATTGCTAAACAGCAAAACCGTCCTCTGGAATGGTCCTATGGGTGTGTTTGAAATGGATGCCTTTAGTAAAGGAACCCGCACTGTAGCAGAAGCCGTGGCAGAAAGCACCCAAAACGGGGCCTTCAGCCTCATTGGGGGTGGCGACAGCGCCGCTGCCGTGCATAAATTCGGTTTCGAACAAAAAGTAAGCTACGTTAGCACCGGAGGCGGTGCCTTACTTGAATATTTTGAAGGTAAAACCCTGCCCGGCATTGCCGCTGTGTTGGGTTGATCCCTGTCTCTCAAGCCTTAAAAACCCCCTGTAAAGACCCACAATTGTGCATCTTGCTACAACACCCGCTTCTCCTGCTCACTCAGCAGATCACAATTCTTCAAAAAAGCCTTGATTACATCCCACATGGGATGTTTTTTGTCCAAATGAGACATTATCCATACCTTATCTTCTTCGGTGTGTGAGGTTATGGCCAGTATGGCGGGGGCCCGGCTCTCAAAGCTGAAACGCAAAAAACGAACCTCCAGATTCTGCGGTACAGAGGCCACGGCTTTGTTTAAAAGGCCTGCCGCTTCCTTGCCCAGCACAAACCGGCTCGCAGGGTTCCATCCGTGCTTGGCCTGCAGAGCCTTGCCGGTTCCATAGTAGGCTATTAATGTTCCATTATTGCCGTGATTTTCCGTGATCTTTACAAGCTCATCTGCCTTGGAATATTGTTCCACAGCAAGTCTATAAACATTGCGTACTGTATTGATGTCGGTGCAACCGGAAAATAGCACAGCACACATGGTTATCCACAGCATAATTTACAAACAACAGATGGGGTGAATTGGTTTTAAGAGTGGGTTTAATCAATTTATTGCTAATGCGGTGACAAAAGTGACAGAAAGACTTTTAATGCAAAACCCACTGCAATTGCATTTGAGGATGGTAATTTTCATGGGGGAGGGCTGCCGCAACTTGGCGGTCAGCAACACAAAACTTCCCGGAGAGCAGCTGGGCATGGTCGTTATCTTGTGCTTTTCAAGTTAAAAGTAGTCCAATTGAAGTTCAAAGTGTAAATTTAAATTAAGGGTCACTTATTACTGTAGGTTGCGTGAAAAACTAACTTATTATTTTGATCTGCGGACTTACAGTTCTTTGTGACTTTAATGTTACAGCCAGCCCCGGCGGCGGAAAAAGAACAGGGTGGAAACGCATGACAGCAACATCAAGCCTATGGCAAACCAGAATCCGTAATGCCAGTCGAATTCCTTAATGAATTTGAAATTCATGCCGTAAATGCTGGCAATCAGCGTGGGTGGCATAAATATCACAGAGGCTACTGTAAAAATCTTAATGATTTTGTTCTGCTCAATGCTAATCAAACCCAGAAAGGTATTCTGCATATACTCCAGGCGCTCGAAGTTGAATTTGGTGTGCTCAATAAGTGAATTGATGTCTTTGATAACTACGCGCAGCCTTTCGTATTCTTCCCCTACAAATTCCTGGCTTTTCAAAATGGCGGAAAGCACACGTTGTTTGTCAATGACGTTCTGCCGGATTACCATGGTTAATTCCTGCAACCGAGAAATGGTCAGCAGCACATCTTCATCGGGTCCTTTGTCAAATGTAAGTTCACGGCTGAGCTTGCCCACCTGACGGCCAAGGTTTTCCAACAAGTCTGCGTCATTGTCTACATCGGTCTCCAGCAGGGAAGTCATAATTTGTTTGCCGCTGTGAAATAGTCTGCCGGAAGCCTTAATTTTCTTCACACAATCCGAGAAGGTGCCTAAATCGGCATCGCGGTAAGTGAAAAGCACATCATCCTGCAAAATAAATGAAACAGCATGTGAAATGAAATCTTCACCGCTGTCGTCAAACTTAAGGAAGTTGCTGTTGGCAATGATTTCGTCATCTGTTTCAAAATAACGCGATGAACTCTCAATTTCCAGTTGTTGCTGTCGGCTTTGAAATTTAAATTCGAAGTGGGCTTCCACATCGCTTGTTTCGGCGGGAGTTGGGTTTTGAAGGTCAATCCAGATAATATCTTCCTGACTTTCCAGTTGGGAAAGTGTCTGCACCTTGTGCACACGGTTCTGCCTTCTGTAATAAACCCTCAGCATGGTAATATCGACTACTGTCTCCGTCCATTCAACGAATGTGGGACAAAGGTAAGGATTAAATTTGGTTTTAATTGCCTACAAACGGCCGCATATGCTTTTAAAGCGCAGTTCCATGACGCCAAACAGGGCTTCTTTGAAAATTTTGGTGCTCATTTTGCTCACACCAAGCGTGCGGTCTGTAAAAACGATGGGAATCTCCTGGATTTTGAAGCCTTTTTTCCATGTGCGGAATTTCATCTCAATCTGGAATGCATAACCTTTAAACTTAATTCGGTCAAGCCCTATCTGTTCCAGTACTTTCCTTGAATAGCAAACAAAACCTGCTGTAGAATCTGCCACACGCAATCCGGTTACAATGCGCACATACTTACTGGCATAGTAACTCATCATAACCCTGCCCATAGGCCAGTTTACCACATTCACAACCCCGCCGGTATAACGACTCCCTACTGCCATATCGGCGCCTTCAATACATCCTGAAACAAGCCTGTTCAAGTCATCGGGATTATGGCTGAAATCGCAATCCATTTCACAGATGTAGTTGTAATCTCGTTCCAGGCACCATTTAAAACCGGCGATATACGCAGTTCCCAGGCCGGCTTTCCCCAGGCGCTTCAGCAGATGCAGGCGGTCAGCGTATTCTTTTTGCAGCAAGGCTACCTTGTCGGCTGTGCCGTCGGGCGAATTGTCATCTACAACCAGCAAGTGCAAGGTTGGTGCCAGGCCCATTACCTTGTGCACCATGGCCTCGATATTCTCGATTTCGTTGTAAGTGGGTATGATGACGATGCGGTCTGACACGATTGCCGCAAAATTACTTTATTTTGCAACCAAATGCAGAAAACTTCTGCCAGACAATTCGAAAAGGCCGTTTTGCTCGACAGAGATGGTATTATCAACCATGACCTGGGCGACTACACCACTTCGTTGTCTGAGTTCGATGTGCTTCCCGGAACCATTGAGACCCTGAAAAAATGGTTTGATGCCGGTTATGGTCTCGTTGTAATTACCAATCAGGGCGGACTGGAAAAGGATTTATATAATGAAAGTGCCGTAATTGCCATGCATTTGTATTTGCAGGGTTTATGCAACCTGCAGGGTTTTGCCATTGATGCATTTTATTATTGCGTACACCATCCCGATTATTCAGGTAAATGTCTTTGCCGCAAGCCGGGAAGCCTGATGGTAGAGAAAGCATTACATAAGTTTAACTTAAAACCGGAAAATTGTGTGATGATTGGCGACAGGGCAAGGGATGTTCAGGCTGCCGAAGGGGCAGGTGTCAAAGGTATAAAAATTGACGCCAATACCGGGCTGTATCAGGTTATACTGTGAAAAAACTAGCTCCTTCTGTATCCTGAACTACTTCTGTAGTAGGATCTCCGGTAGCTGCCACGATATCCTCTGCGATAATATGAGCGGTAAACCGGTGAGGTGGGAACAGCAAAACTGGTTGCCGTAAAACTCATTGTGTCATGAAGCAGGCTGTCTTTGCCAAAGTCAATAAGCAATTCGGGATTAAATGGTTTTCCCAGCATACGGGTTTCAAAATGAAGATGTGGTCCGGTACTGTGACCTGTACTTCCACCGAGGCCCAAAGTTTGACCGGCATTTAACAGATCTCCGGGATTGACAAGTCGCTGACTTAAGTGGCCATATAAGGTTTCCAGTCCGTTGTGATGCCTTACTACCACACAATTACCATAACCATGGTACCATCGGCTCATTCGCACTACACCGTCGAATGCACTCACAACAGTATCGCCGGTCTTTAACCCTATGTCAATGCCTGCATGCACATGGCCCCAGCGCCATCCAAAGTGAGAAGTGGTGGTGCCCAGTATAGGCAGGGCAAATCCACAATCCGCATCCAGTACCTGCAATTTGAGCGCACCTGAAATAGAATCAAAATTAAACTGATATGGATTCAAATTCAGGGTATCCCAATAGGCATATAAATCAAAAACCGGTGAAATGCCAGGAATAATGGCAGAGGCAGATAACTGAGGAGTGTTGTTGTAGCCGTCAGAATCGTGGTAGTTTACAAGACCCGCGGGAAGAGCATGCAGGTGGTTGCTGAGAAAAAGCAATCCTAGAAATAGACAGACCTTAAACAGCAACAAGTGCCTTTTGGGCATTTTCGCAGTCCTGCGCGATTTGTTGTTTGAGATCCTCAACATTATCAAAGGTATATTCCGGTCTGAGATAGGAAATTAGCTCAAAGCGGATTGCAATTTCGTAAATATTTTCGGAAAATCCAAAAAGATGTGCTTCAATAGTGAAACCTTTGCCAGGTATCGTAGGATTATAACCGATGTTCATGGCTCCTCCATACACACCTGATGGCAAATGTGCCCGTACTGCATAAACACCGGTAGCCGGTATCAGTTTGTAAGGGTCTTCAACCTCAACGTTTGCTGTGGGAAATCCCAGGGTCTGGCCCAGTTTCTTTCCATGGACAACTTTCCCTGAGAGTGTGAACGGATGCCCCAAAAGCTGATTTGCTTGAAGGAGATCACCTGATAGCAGTGCTTTTCGAATACACGTGCTCGATATTGCAATATTATCAATCTCTCCTGCGGGAATTTCTTTCACCTGAAAGTTAAGCATTTCACCGTATTGCAGCAAATCAGCAAAACTGCCTTCCCGGTTTTTACCAAAACGATGATCGTAACCAACAATCATGGTTGAAACATTCAGCTTGTTTACCAGTAAGCCCCGAATAAAATCAAGCGGACTTAAAGCAGCTACTTCCGGGGTAAAGGGCAAGATGAGCATGTGGTCGATGCCGCAGGCCTCCACAAGTGCTGTTTTCTCATCCAGGCTGTTGAGCATGCGGAGGTCATTGTCTTCGGGATACAGCACCAGTCGCGGGTGAGGAAAGAAAGTAAGCAGCATGCTTTCCATACACGAATTTTGAGCTTCTTTAACCACGCTTTCAAGCACTTTAGAGTGCCCCTGATGCACCCCGTCAAATATGCCCTGGGTAAGCACAAGTCCCCTGAATTGGGGAATATCATCAAGGTTGTGGTATACCTGCATTGCACCTGCAAATTTCGGCCAAAACATACTTGGGTAAAATTTTATGTTGTTCACAACCTGTATGGTGTTTTCCACCTCACCTTTGATACCTTTGCAGAAAGCATGCGATTTATTGCTGTAATTCTTCTCCTTGCCTTCAGCTGTTGTGCATATGCTCAGCTGGGAGGGAATGGTGTATACCGCATACTGCTGCAACCCATGGGAGCTCGGCAAGCCGCCTGGGGAGGATATTGCAATGCTTACCGCGAAAACGATGTAACGCTGTTTTCCCAAAATCCCGCCTTGCTGAATAATCAAATGAACATGCGCAGCGCCCTGAATTTTAATACCCACCTGAAAGGTGTTTGGACAGGAAATGCCATCTTTGCAAAAAACATTAAACAGGGCACGGGAGGTTTGCAAATCTCATTTATTGATTATGGCCAGATGGATGCCTATGACGATGGCGGCAATCCTGAGGGTGAAATTCCAGCCAATGAAACAGCTGTTACAGCTGGTTTTGCTAAAGAACTAAAACCGGGTTTGTATGCCGGCACCAATATAAAATTTGTCTATAGTATTCTTGGTCCCTACATCTCAACAGGTGCCGCACTAGACGCCGGATTGGTTTGGAAAAGCAAGGACAGCCTATTTTCAGCTGCTGCGGTATTGAGAAATGCAGGTATTCAACTCCTCGCATATTCGCCAGGCATGCATGAGCCACTCCCTTTTTCGGCAGAATTGGGGATTAATTTCAAACCCCGCCACATGCCTTCCCGGTTTAATATCACGGCACACAATCTTCAAAAGCCTGACTTGACTTACAGCCAGTTTTTGCGCACCAACGCTATTGATCTTAGCGGTCAGCCTGCTGTATCAAAGCCAGCGCCACTTGGTGATAAGATTTTCAGGCACTTTACCTTCGGAACAGAACTTTTGCTGGGAAAGAACTTTGGGGTTTTGCTCGGTTATAACCACCAGCGGCGCAAGGAAATGGCGCCGGATGTGAGGCCTGGGGTCGCAGGTTACAGCTGGGGACTACAGTTTCGGATTAGACGCATTCAGATAACCTATGCCAGCATGGCCTATTTCCCCGGATTCAATGCCAATTTGTTTACATTCAGTGCCTCACCCTCTGATTTTGAGGTAAAAAAACAAAGCCGTTGAAACGCATCAATATCGCCATAGACGGCCACAGCAGTTGTGGTAAAGGTACCCTGGCAAAACAACTGGCAGCTGCGTTGGGCTATAAATTTATTGACAGTGGTGCAATGTACCGAGCTGTTACCCTGTTTGTGCAGAGAGCAGGACTTAATCCTGAAGATGAAATTGCGGTTACTTCCGTTCTTCCAGAAATACGCATATACTTTGAGGTAAATGCTGAAACTGGACACAGTGATGTGTGGCTCAATGGTGAAAATGTAGAAAAAGAAATAAGAACGCTCAAAGTGGCAGAGAGTGTAAGCCAGATTGCAGAAATTTCTGAAGTACGACGGTTTTTGGTGGCTTTTCAGCAAAAAATGGGGATTGATAAAGGTGTGGTTATGGATGGCAGAGACATTGGTACCATTGTGTTTCCAAACGCTGAACTTAAAATTTTTATGACGGCCAGTCCCGAAGTCCGCGCCCGAAGAAGATTTGATGAGCTCTCTGCAAGCGGCATTAAAACCACCTATGAGGAAGTTTTGGGCAACATTCGTAACCGTGATATTATAGACAGCGTAAGATCAGATAGTCCTTTGACCTATACGAATGAATACAGGTTAATAGACAATTCCAGCATGAGCCGCGATGAACAGTTTGAGATGGCTTTAAAATGGGTTGTCTCTGTCTTGAACAGATAATTACTACAATAAACAGTAAGCCTCAGATTTACAAATAAATAATTTGGAATTTTGCCGGAATTTTTCGTTTGGTTTATTTCTGTTTTTCGCCTTAATTGATGAACTTTGCAGCCGCAATGAGAAATAAAATAATTGCAGGAAACTGGAAAATGAACAAAACCCTTGAAGAAGGGCAGGCACTGGTTACGGAAATCCGAGGAATTGTACGCGACGAACATACTGGAAAATCTCAGGTTATTCTTTGTCCTCCTTTTACTTTGCTGGCTTCAGCTGCAAGGTTACTAGAAGGAACAGGTATCGCACTGGGTGCACAAAATTGTCATTTCGAAGACAGCGGAGCCTTTACAGGTGAAATCAGTCCGCTCATGGTAAAAAGCACAGGTGCTCAATATGTGATTTTGGGGCACAGTGAAAGACGTCAGTATTTTGGAGAAACAGGAGAAACGCTGTTCAAAAAGACTAAAGCCGCCATCAGGCATGGACTTAAGGTAATATTCTGCGTGGGTGAAACCTTGAAGGAAAGAGAAGAAAAGATATTCTTTAAAGTAGTTGAAGCCCAGTTTCAGGAGGGTTTATTTGCCCTTGACAGAAAAGAATTTTCCGGCATTGTTATCGCGTATGAGCCTGTTTGGGCCATTGGCACAGGATTAACCGCCTCTCCGGAGCAGGCACAGGAAATGCACAACTATATACGCAAGGTGATTGGGATGCATTATACCGAAGAAATCGCAGAGGAAATATCCATTATCTACGGTGGAAGTATGAAGCCGGATAACGCTGCGGGGCTTATGGAGCAAGCAGATATTGATGGAGGTCTTATAGGTGGCGCGGCTTTGAAAGCGCGTGATTTTGCGGACATAATCAAAGCTGTGGGTTAATTCCCGCTGAATATTGCATTTTCGGCATGGTTTTTCCTGTTCTTTGTATAAAGAATGAAAAGGTTTTTTCGTTTTATTATCCGAATGCGTTTTATTGTTTTATTATTAATTTCAGCTTTATTTTTCAGCAGCACTGAGGTAAAGTCGCAAATAAGAAGCTTTAGCCCTGATCCTACAGTCTTCATTAGGGAGCTTGAAACCCATATCTTGTCAGCATCAAGCAAAGATCTTAATCAGTGTTTTGCTGTGTTTCGTGAAAGTTGGAATATGGGCAAATTCAGCCCTGAACAGCAAAAAAACATCATTGGGATTTGTGGCGATATGGTTTCAGAGGGTATGCCCGTACAGCCCCATTTTGATTATCTGCTTCAGTCAATTACTGCATATCTTGAAAAGAAATTACCTGAAAAAGTATTGCAGCAGTGGCAACTGGCATCGCGCAAATTAATGACAAGCGGAAATACAGGCTATGTGGATTTCCTTAAGTTGACCACAGGATTGTTTAGAAACGGAACCCTTTTTAATGATAACAACAAGCGTTGGGCAGTGGATTCCTGCGACTTTGATCTCCTTTACGATAAAGGTGAAATTGTTGTGAAATTTCCGCAGACCACTTTAACCTGCTATGGACCTGTTGATAAAATGCGTATTTACAACACTTCCGGGGTGTTTATTCCGGGTAAAAATTCATGGCAGGGGATTTCCGGAGCGGCTAGATTCGAAAGAGTTCTGCCTGAAGACAATGTTGATGTCATCTGGAATCGATTTGCTATCAATCTTGAAGAATCTTATTATAAAATTGATACAGCGACCCTTCTCTATGAAAGGTATTTCAGTGAAGGCGTAAAAGGCCAATTTCACGACAAAATCAGCTATACACCAGATACCGTAGCAATGAAGAAATCACCGTGGCCAAGATTTTCCAGCTTTGCCAATAGTCTTCAGATATTTGGCATTGTGGGTCCCAACGCTTCACTGCGTGGCGGTTTTAGTATGGTTGGCAGCGATATTAATACCCAAACAGCCAATGGTGAAGAAACGATAATAAATATCCTGTATAAAAGCCAAAAGAGGATTACACTTAAAAGCAAAACTTTTAAGATATCTGATGGAGCTGCCGCCAGCCGCAATGCATCCATGACCATTTATGTAGATAGCGCTTTAATTACCCATCCTTCCGTAGAAGTGAATTTTCAGTTCGAAGAAAACAAACTTGTTATCAATAGAGGAACAGATGGATTGATGCGTGCACCTTTTTATGATGATTACCACAAAGTTGATATTGATGCACAGCAGATAAGGTGGAGACTGGATGAACCGTTCATTGATTTTGACAACATCAATAATGACCAGGATGTAAAGCTGTCGAGTGCCGACTTCTATAAGGAAATGATCTACACAGGCATTCAAGGTGCCCTGAGCTCCAATCCGCTCAATAATTTATATACTTTTTATAACCGCATGCCTGATGATCCAGTCACCCAGGCAATGGAAAAGGATCTCAAGGCCTTGATTGGCAGGAATAAGCCTGAAGATAAACCGCTGATAGATCAAAAACTTAAAGCATTACAAGCCCGTAAAAAAGAAATGCGCTCTTACTACAGTGCTGAAAAACGCATGAAGTTTTCACTTGCTGATTATGCTGCTTTTTGTAAAATGCAGCCCCAGGATTTGAGCACGCCATTCATTGAACTTCATGATGCAGGTTTTGTAACATATTACCCCGAGCAGGACTCTGCCATGTTCCGTACCAAATTGTTTCGCTGGGTTCAAAGCCATGAAAAAACGCGAGACTACGATGTAATAAGGCTATCGTCGCTCATTGGAAAAAGAAGCAATATGTCTCTTAATCTGCTTAGCCATGAAATGAATGTTGAAGGTGTCCAGAAGTTTTTCTTCTCTGATTCACAGAATGTAATAGTGGTACCTTACGAGCAACAGGTTACACTTCTGAAAAACCGACGTATTCGCTTCGGAGGAATGGTCCGTGCCGGACGTTTTGATTTTTTCGGTAAAAAATTTGAATTTGACTACGGAAATTTTTCGGTTCAATCCGATATTATAGACAGTCTAAGGCTTTATTTCCCCGATGGTACGGGGCGCTCCCTGATTCCCATAAAAAGTGTACTCCGAAATATTAATGGTACCCTTTATATAGATAAGCCAAATAATAAATCCGGACTTATAAATTATCCTGAATACCCTATTTTCAAGGCTCACAAAGGCTCTGAGGTACTGTATGACAAGCCATCCATTCACGGCGGTCAGTATAAAGCCGAAACCTTTAAATTTGTTATCGATCCCTTTACCATCGATAGCCTGGATAACTTTACCATAGCCGGTCTGCGGTTTTATGGGCTTTTCAAAAGCGATGGAATTTTTCCGGAATTAAGGCATTTTGTATACATTCAGCCCGACTATTCTCTGGGTTTTGTAAAACCAACCCCTACCGGTGGCTATAGCATGTATAAGGGCAAGGGGAAAGGTGAAATGGTGATGAACCTCAGCGAGTGCGGTTTCTACGGCGAGCAGGGGAATATTGCCTTTAATGGTTCTGCAACAAAATTTCAGCGTATTTTGCTTTTGCCAAAAGCAGTGAAAGGTACAGTTGATACCTATGAATTACCCCAAAGTACCACTTACCCTAAGGCATATGCAGCCAATGCCAATATGGAATGGAAACCATATCACGATAAATTTAATATCAGTAATGGTTCCACACCCATTAAGATGTTTAAATCCGAATATGATTTCACAGGCACTATCACACAAATGCCTTCCAAACTAATTGGTAACGGAACCCTTGCTTGGCCTGAAGCTAAAATCAGCAGTGATGAAATGACTTTTGCGCCAAATAAAACCGCTGCAGATAAAGCGAATCTTGCGATTTATGGTGTCGATAGCACTAAGGCGGCTTTTGAAACCAAAGATATTCGTGGTAATATGGATTTTGATACACGCATAGGTGCATTTACCACCAACAGAGTCGGTTCAGAAACCCGCTTCCCGTATAACAGTTTTATGACCAATCTCAACGATTATCGCTGGGATATGAATGGCAAGACAATTGAGGCCAAAATGGGAGCGGCCATGGCCGGAAAACAACCTGTTTGGATGAGTACCAATCCCACCCAGGATAGCTTGAAATTTGCCGGCGTAAGGGGCGTTTATAATTTGAAAGATTACACCTTAAATGTTCAGCAGATACAATTTATAGATGTTGCCGACAGCCGCGTTTTACTTAAGAATGGCAAGGTGACAATCCGACAGAATGGAGATATTGATGCGATAGATAGTGCGCGTCTGATTGCCAATCGTTTTGATAAATACCATGAAATTTACCGAAGCAGACTTAAGATTTTTGGTAAATTTAAGATGAGAGGCACCGGTTACTATCAGTATGTAAACAAACTCGGCAAACGGCAGGAATTTCTTCTGGATAGCTTAATTGTGAACCGCGATAAAAATATTGAAGGTTGGGGCAAAATTGACGAAACCCAGGATTTTACCCTGGATACTAAAATTGGTTACAAAGGCCTCGCACAGATTTTAAGTACAGAGCAGAACCTCCAATTTACCGGTTATGTGAAACCCTTGCATACCTTTAAAAATATCATGCCTTCTGCCTGGATTCGCTACAGCGATCGTGTGGATCCAAAGAACGTAATAATCAATGTTCAGGACCCTCGCGATAAAGACAATAAAAAGCAGTATGCAGGACTTTTTGTAGCCAACGACAGCAGCCATGTTTATCCGCTGTTCTTCAGTTGGAAACGCCGCTACAGCGATCCGGATGTAACCAACGATACCGGTGTATTATATTATGATCATGAAAAACAAAGCTTTTTCGCCGGTAGCAAAGACAAACTGTTGAATGACGGATTGAAAGGCAGCTTCATTCAACTAAATGAGAAAAACCATACCGTGCATGCCGAAGGGCCCCTGGATTTTGGCCTGGAAAGCAATAATATTAAATTTAAGAATGCAGGAACAGCAGATCTCAAAGAGGGCGACAGCAGTTTCGTTTTCAACCTCGCCATGATGTTGGATTTTCCACTGCACAAAGACTATATAGCAAGGTTGAAAGAGCTTTTCCAGACAAGCAGCGGCGCTTCTGTTAATATCAATACTGAGTTCTTTAAAAACGCCATTGGAGAAATGGTGGCTGAGGATAAAACCGCTAGAAACATAATCAAAAACATCGAAAAAAAAGGTGAGCTGAGTGGCAAGGATGAAGCAGAATACACGTTGATTCTGAGTGATGCTACTTTCCGCTGGGACAGCAAATTCCGTGGAATGTATTGCAACGACAACGTCAGCGTGGCTTCATTTGCCGCTACGCCCATCAACAAGGTAATAAAAACCACCATGTTGCTGGAACATAAGCGGGGCGGAGAAAACATGTATATCTATTTCGATTTTGGTGGGAATGAGTGGATTTACATCAACCTGACCAAAACCGTGGCCAATATTATCAGCAGCGATGTGAAACTCAACGTAATACTGGTAAACACAGCCGATAAACTCAAGGTGGAAGATTTTTATGTGAAACCCGCTACACCCAAGCAGGTAGAGCGTTTCCTCAAACGACTGGGGGCTGAATAAGGTTCGTTGTTTTTTCGAAACCCGGATATACCACATCCACGAGGTATAAACCCTGAGGTGGGGCAGATTTGCCTGCAAGATTGCGGTTCCCGGAATTTAGCAATTCCTTGAAATGTTCAAGTTCCATTTTGCCCAAACCCACCTTCAAAATGGTACCAACCATACTGCGAACCATACTTCTTAAGAAACGGTTGGCTGTTACAGTATATATCAGCCCGTCTTTGGTTTCCTCCCAATAAGCCTCCGAAACCATACATTTGTAGCTGTCACCAGGTGTTTTCCCTCTGCAAAAGCAGCGATACTCAGTATGTGATAATAGTAGTTTCGCAGCTTCATTCATCTGTTCAACATTTGGTTTGAATGGCATAAAACAAGCCATTTCAAAGTTGAATGGGTTTCTGACATGGGTAATGAAGTACTTATAGGTTCTGGCAACCGCTGAAAATCGGGCATGGAGTTCGTCTGCAACCTGCCGACAATTGAATACAGCAATACTTTTAGGTAACATGCCGTTTAGGCGGTAAACTAAATTTGAAGGCACATCGGCTTCAGTATTAAAATGGGCGGTGAAGTAGGAGGCGTGAACACCGGTATCGGTGCGTCCGCAACCATGAATCTCTGTGGGATGTCTTAAAATCAGGGATAATTTATTTTCCAAAACAGCCTGAACACTGCTCACCTTGTCCTGTTTTTGCCAGCCGCCAAAATCAGTCCCGTTGTAGGCCAGTTCCAGAAAATAACGCATTAGGCTTTTTCAAATACGATGGCACAGCCTTGTCCCACACCTATGCACATGGTAGATAGTCCGTAACGGGCGCTGACATTTCGTTTCATCTCATGTAATAATGTTGTGCTGATGCGTGCGCCACTCGCTCCCAAAGGATGCCCGATGGCAATACTTCCACCATTGGGGTTCACAATCTCAGGATTGATGTTCAGTTCCCGCATGCTGGCCAACACTTGACTGGCAAAGGCTTCGTTGAGTTCGGCAATGGATAAATCGTTTACGCCAATTCCCGCGTGTTTAAGTGCTTTTTGTGTAGCTGGAACCGGGCCAATACCCATGATGGCAGGATCTACACCGGCCGAACCTATGCCGGCAATTCTTGCCAGCGGCCTTAGGTTGTATTTTTTAACAGCATCACCCGATGCCAGTATCAGACAAGCCGCACCGTCATTGATACCACTGCTGTTGCCGGCCGTAACGCTTCCGTCTTTCTTGAAAGCAGGTTTCAGCGTTGCCAGCACTTCTACACTGCTGAGCCTTGGGTGTTCGTCGGTTTCGAAAAAATGAATTTCGCCTTTTTTTCCGGTCACCGGATACGGTGTAATCTCGTCTATAAATTTTCCCGCTTCATTAGCCTTTTGCCATTTGGTTTGTGAGCCGCAGGCAAAGACATCCTGGTCTTCACGGCTAATCCCATATTTTACTGCCACATTTTCAGCGGTTTCGCCCATACTATAAGGATGATAGGCCTCCGCCAGCTTTTTATTGGTAAACCTCCAGCCAATGGTGGTGTCATATATTTCTGCGCTGCGCTGAAATGCGGTTTCTGCTTTTGCCATCACAAAAGGCGCTCGGGTCATGCTTTCAGTGCCACCGGCAATAATCAGTTCGGCTGTCCCGGATTTGATAGCCATAAAGCCGTTCATGATGCTTTGCAATCCGCTTGCACAAAGGCGGTTTACGGTATACCCCGGAACGCTTACCGGCATTCCGGCCAGTAGCAACGCCATGCGCGCTAAATTGCGGTTGTCTTCTCCTGCCTGATTGGCTGCGCCAAAAATCACTTCATCGGTATGCGCAAAATCAATACCCGAATTTCGCAGCATGATTTCCTGTATCACATGGGCAGCCAGATCATCAGGTCTAACGCCGGCAAGGCTTCCGCCAAATTTACCCACCGGTGTGCGGAGGGCATCAATCACATAAACTTCCTGCATGTTGTTGCTGCGAATTTCCGCTTTTTAATTGGAGTGTGAATGTTTTTTTAGCAAATTTAGTGAATTGCCCCATTCGCTTTGGTTAAATTTGTTGCTCGGTAGTGTTGATGGTGACTCAAAATAATATTCAATATACGAAAAATATTCGTAAAAAACAAATAAAAAGAGAATTACTTGCTTTTCTATTCGTTGTTTTAGTCTCCAGTGTCAATGCCCAAGAGAAAAGAGACACAGGCACCATAAATCAACAAGAACTTGAAACCATGGATGAAATATTGGTTTCAGCGCAGCGGTTTGGTTCAAGCAGAGCCAATACCACCCGTCAGATAGAGGTAATTTCTTCCAAGCAGATGCAGCTTGCACAACAAGGAACAATGGCTGATGTCTTGTCCCAAACAGGTCAGGTCTTTGTCCAGAAAAGCCAGCTTGGAGGCGGTAGTCCTGTTCTCCGTGGCTTTGAAGCAAGCAGGGTGTTGCTGGTGGTTGACGGCGTACGAATGAACAATGCAACCTACCGCGCAGGACATCTTCAGGATATAATTACAGTTGATCAGTTTATGCTGGATAGAACGGAAGTTTTCTTCGGATCCGGTTCTACCCAGTTTGGCAGCGATGCCTTGGGAGGTGTGGTTTATATGAAAACCCGTGACCCTAAATTCCGGGATGCTAAATTTGGGTTTGCCAATGCAAGTGCAAATTTCAGGTACCATTCGGCCGCCAGCGCCGCAATATCCAATTCTAATTTGGAGTTGAGCGGAAAAAAAGTTGCCTGGGTATTCAGCACTACCAGCAGCGATTTTAGCGATCTTCGAATGGGACAACAACGCCATTTTTCCCGCTGGGATACCTTTGGTTTATGCAGATATTACGCAGGAAGAATAAACAACAGAGACACCATGCTGTTGAATGATAATCCTTTTATACAGCAGGGTAGTGCTTATATACAGAATGATGTATTCACCAAGCTGTCTGTAAAAACAGGTAATCTCATACACACACTTAATGCGCAATTATCCAGAACCGGGGCTGTTCCAAGATACGACAGGCTTACAGATATGTCAGCCGGGAAATTGAGATTTACTACCTGGGATTATGTTCCTCAAAACCGGTATTTTTTCTCTTATTCGTTGTTAGTCCCTAAAAAAGACGGTTTGAGTCAGAGACTCATGTTATCTAAACAAAATACGGCGGTGGGAAGGGTTACAAGGCGTTTTGGCAATGTGTCAGAACTCACGCAACTCGACAAGGTAAACATGGCAGTCGTTAACTATGATTTTAGTTACAATGTAAAACCTGCAATTCAAATTCAGGGTGGTGCCGAATGGGTTGCAAACAAAGTTCAGTCTTCTGCCGCAACCAGAAATGTGAATACAGGTGAAATAACATCCAGTAAAAACACCCGCTATGCCGATGGAGGCTCAAATACTATGTCTTCCGCACTTTTTGCCAACGCTGTTTATGTGATAAAGCCGCATGACTTTATTCTGGAAGGTGGAGTACGCTTAACTCATTATCAACTGAAAGCAAATTTTACTGTAGATAATTTTTTAAAACTACCATATCAAACCGCCGAAATCTCTAACCTTGCGCCGGTTTATAACCTGGGCCTTTCCAAAAAAATGGATTGGGACGGTCTGTTCTTTAAGGCTAGCCTCGCTGCAGGATTTAGAAATCCCAATGTGGATGACATCACCAAGTTATTTGAAAGTGTGCCGGGCAGAAAACTGGTAATTCCGAATAAAGATCTTAAACCTGAGCGTACCCGCACACTGGATTTAGGTTTTCGCCTCGACCGACAGAAAATACACTTGGAACTGGGAGGTTATTACACCCGTGTAACCCAATTGCTTGTTGATGGTCCCGGTAGTTACAATGGTAATGATTCTTTTGATTTTGAAGGACAGCGAACCCCGGTGTTTCAAATGGGCAATTCAGCGCTTGGCTACGTTACCGGAGGATACTTTGCAGCCAAAATTCAACTTATCCATGGACTTTATATGGATGCTAATTACAATACTACGTTTGGCCGGTATAAGTCGGTAGAAAACGAATTGTGGGCACCCATCGATCATATTGCCCCTGACCACGGCAGACTGGGATTGCGTTGGTCAAGTCAGGAATGGCAATGGGAAGCGTTTATGATATTTAACGGACGTAAAATCAGTCGTGAATACAGTCCTAGCGGTGAAGATAATGCCCAATATGCGCCAGGTGGGCAAACACCTGCATGGCAAACATACAATTTACGTGCGAGCTGGCAGGTTAACAAAAGTTTCGCAGTCTCTTTTGCAGTCGAGAATATACTGGACTTGAATTACCGTGTTTTTGCCAGCGGTATTTCAGCACCCGGAAGAAATCTTTTAGTGTCGGTGAGGGTATCATTTTGAATTAACAAATAGAGTGTATGGGAAGGGGAAACACTGGTTTCCCTTTTCTTTTTCTTTTCCTTCACATTGCATATGTTAATTTTGCCCCGCAAATGGGACGCATATTCGAAAAAAGAAAATACAAAATGTTTGCCCGTTTCGACCGCATGGCGAAGCAGTTTACCCGCATAGGAAAAGAAATTTCCATCGCTGTAAGGCAGGGTGGCGTTAATTCTGACCACAATCCACATTTGCGTATGGCAATTCAGAATGCCAAAAATGTGAATATGCCTAAAGATAGGATAGAGGCAGCCATTAAGCGGGCCAGCGATCAAGATACTGCCGGATACGAAGAAATAAAGTACGAGGGCTACGGCCCCCATGGTGTGGCTATATTGGTTGAATCTGCAACCGATAACAATACCCGTACGGTAGCCAACCTGCGCTCACACTTTAACAAATGCGACGGGGCTCTGGGCAAAACTGGTTCCCTCGATTTTGTATTTAAACGAAAAGGGGTTTTTAAAATTGCCAAATCCACTCTCAAAGGAAAAGATCTGGATGAGTTAGAACTTGAAATTATAGACTTTGGCTGTGAAGACCTCGCCATCGATGAGGAAGAAGTATACGTGTACACAAGTTTCACCGACTTTGGCAATATGCAGAAAGGCCTCGAAGAACTTGGAATTGAAGCTGCCACTGCAGAATTGCAGTATGTCCCCACTTCTTTTGTGGATCTGGATGAAGCTCAGGCCAGTGATGTACTGGAATTGATAGATCGTCTGGAATCAGACGATGATGTACAGAACGTGTATCACAATCTGCGCTAAAAACGTTACCGCGGACAGGTAGCGCATTTCGGTTTGTCTCTCTCCGGCAGATGCGCTACCAGATAGAGGTTTCGCTCCGGCTGAGTAGGGTCGTTGCTGATGACGTTGATGGTTTGTGTGCTTTTTCCAAATTTGATTCCCGTATCAAAACGCACTTTTACTTCCATGCTCTCACCCGGTTCTAGTAGGTTTTTGGTGTATTCAACTTTCACACAAGGACACTGTGGTGTGATTTCATGAAGCTTTAAATCAGACTTGCCTGAATTGGTAAGGGTAAACCTGGTATTAAAAATCTCTCCACTCTCGGCGCTGCCCAAATCTATGACCGTCTTATCAGTGGTTAGCTTAGCTGCTTTAGCAAGTTCTTTAGCACTCATTTTTGGGAAATACTGCTTTCGCTCATAAGCAATATAAAATCCGCTGTAAGGGAATAGAACATTGTCAGAAGGAACCGCCACTTCAAATGCACCAAATCCGTAAGCACTGATTTTTCTGCCGTCAATCACAACTTTCACTTTGGCGCTTTCATTGGGCTCAAGGCTTTTAGGCATGCCAATCACCTGGCAGTAAGCAGGCAGGTTTTCCGAAGCGGAGAATTGCGTGCTGTAGGCCGTTCCGTTGGTAATGCGAAGTGTCTGGGTGTCGGACTTGTGATCAAAAAGCGGTTTAAAACTCACGGTTGGTGGCATGAAGGTAATTTGCCCCTGTGAAGTGTATTCTGGTTCTTTATCGATGATTTCTTTCTGAACATTGCCAAGAATATCTAGGTGTACAAATGGAAAATTTACGGCGTTGCTGTAAACAGTTATGGTTTTTTGGAAACTGCCAATACGTCCTATTGTTTCATATTTTGCATCCACAAAACCGCTTTCTCCGGGCTTAATTGTGTCACGGGTCCAGTCGGGTGTAGTGCAACCGCAACTGGTTTGTACCGTACTTATAAAGAGATCTTTGGCCCCTACATTCTTAAACGTAAATCTGTGGGTTGCAAATTTTATATCTTCCCTGATTTCTCCAAAATTGTGCTGTTTTTCCGTAAATTCAATTTTTGGCCCATCGGTTTTGGGTGTCATTTGACCGGTCAGTCTGCCTGCAATCATCGTAATCAACCCAAAAGTAAAAATCCGTACAATCATCTTTTATTTATACTCAAAAAGTGTTCCACTGTGACGCGCCTACTTAACGCCGGGTTGTTTGATGAACCACTTGTTTTTCCGAACATTATGTGTAAATAGCTGCACATGGGCTTTCAGCGTAAGAAGCAAAGAATCATAAAGCACACCCACTTTTTTTAACATCACCGGCTTTTTCCGGTTCCTGTATTGCAGGTGAAAATCTTTTACGCTCCCATCTGCGTCCATTCCCAGCACATGTGGATACCTTATGATGTAGTAAAGATTTTTCTCCTTGTGCAGGCTATATCCTGCATATGTTGAATCAAACGGGTTTTTACCAAATCCGTAAAAAACACCCTTTACGCCGGTTAAATCCATTATGGCAGGCACTATATCGCACTGTGAAACTGTCTTGTCTGCCACCTTTGGCTTGATATTTTTCCCATAAAACAGCAGTGGAATTTCAAAATGACCGCTGGGACTGTAAAAATAATCTTCTTCTCCATAACTGGTGTGGTCGCCGGTAATCACAAACAAGGTGTTATCAAACCACGCATATTGTCTTGCTTTTGCAAAAAAAGATTGTAATGCATAATCTGCATAGCGGATACTTTTGTGGATTGGTAATTTACCTTTTTGGAATTTATTGTTCAGATGCGCAGGAACTTTATACGGGTGGTGCGAAGACAAAGTGAATACTGCGCTGAAGAACGGTTTTTTCATTGTGTCGCAGCACTTTAAGAAATAATGCAGATAAGGCTCATCAAAAATGCCCCAGTTGCCATCAAAATCCCTGTCAAAATCTTCACGCGGGTATTCATTGCGCCCATAATACCGCACCCTACCGGTTTGTTGTAAAAATCCCTGGAAAAACATGGTGCCGTTTGCAGCTCCGTGGAAAAATGCTGTGCTGTATCCTGCTTTGCTGAAAACATTAAATGCATTTTCCATGCTGTTACCGGCATAACCACTATTTAAATAATGTGTTTCAATCATGCCGGGCATGCCACAAAAGATACTCGGCACCATTTCCATGCTTCGGGTTCCATTGGCATAACAATATCTAAAATTTATACAATGTCTGCTGAATGTGTCCAAGAACGGCGTGTAAGGCTTGCCATTTAGAAATCCGGTGTAATCGCGGCCCAGGCTTTCTACTATTACCAGAACTATGTTATGTTTGTGTGCAGAGTTTGTATTCCTGCTGCCGAAAAAAACAGGTTTTACAATGTCTTCGGCAATTTTTAGATCCATGAGCGTTGCTTCAGGCACCTCCTCACCACCGGGCATAGATATTATGTTTAATGGCGTGCTCACGGTTAACAAGGTTAGCTCAGGTCGTACATACAATCCTGCATGCAACGTGCACAATGGTTTCAGGTGAAACCCACCCCGTGCACTGAATATCCAAACTGAAACAAATGTCAGAAAAACCAACAGTGCCCTGCGCCATTGTAAACCTACACTATTATATACAGATAGGCCGCCCCGGGGGGTGAACCGGTAAACCAAAAACATAACAGCGAACAGCAACAGCATACCCGGCCAGTATTCTGCAATGTATTGCCCGGTTGAGTTTGCGGGGTCAGTAAATAAACTGAAAAGCTCTGTACCGCTCCGCCGCCCTGAAATACGGCTGTAGGCAGTATCTATACCGTTAAGTATAATTATCGGGCTTGCACCAAGCAGCATAAGCAGTCTTGACACCCAAGGGTGTTTGGCAGCACGTGATGAAAAAAAGACCATCCAAATCCATAGGGGAAGAAAAAAATAAGCGAGCAGGGGCAGGTCGAAAAACACACCCCATAGTATTGCCATAAAAATTTCAAATTTTTCGGCAGCGGCAAAAATTTCCTGATTAAAAATACCCCAGAAGACCCTTGAAATAGACATTATCAACAAGGCAAAGCATGCTTGTCTTACAACCGTAAAGAAAAAAATGTTTTTTATGAAGCTGCTCAATCCTAAGTCTGATTTGAAATTCTGGGGTTTTGGTATCACAAACTTAATATTATTTCAGGGGATTAATAAAATTTTACTTTTACTGTTGGTTTTGCGAATAAATAGCTGTATTTTTGCTGCCCTTTTTGAGGAAATAGTATGCCCACTATTCAACAGTTAATACGCAAAGGTCGTCAGGAGACGCTCTGGAAGAGTAAGTCCCCCGCCCTTGATTCATGCCCTCAGCGTCGTGGTGTTTGCACACGTGTATACACAACCACGCCCAAGAAACCAAACTCTGCACTTCGTAAAGTTGCTCGTGTTCGTTTGAGCAATGGGAAGGAAGTGAATGCCTACATCCCAGGTGAAGGTCACAACCTTCAGGAACACAGCATCGTGCTGGTTCGTGGTGGAAGGGTGAAAGATCTTCCAGGTGTTCGTTACCACATTGTACGTGGTGCACTCGATACAGCTGGTGTGGAAGGCCGCAACCAGCGCCGTTCCAAGTATGGTACCAAACGTCCCAAGAAAAAATAAGTTCAAAACTATACAAGGCATATTTGACAGACTATGAGAAAAACCCGCGCTAAAAAACGCATTCTTCTGCCCGATCCGAAGTTCAACGACACCGTTGTCACACGTTTCGTTAACGGCCTCATGTATGATGGTAAAAAGTCGCTTGCATACAGCCTGTTTTACGATGCTCTTAAAATAGTTGAGAAAAAAGCTACAGATGAGCCTGGACTGGAGACCTGGCGCAAGGCGTTGAATAATGTAATGCCTACGGTGGAAGTTAAGGCTCGCCGTGTGGGTGGTGCTACTTTTCAGATTCCTACCGAAGTTTCTCCCCGACGCCGCACAGCCGTGGGTATGAAGTGGATGATTAGCTACGCACGCAAGCGCAATGAGAAATCAATGGCAGAAAAACTGGCCGGTGAAATCCTTGCTGCTTCCAGAGGTGAAGGTGCCGCAGTAAAGAAAAAAGAAGATACCCATAAAATGGCTGAAGCCAACAAGGCCTTCTCGCATTTCAGGGTTTAATATTTAGAAGAGCAGAAGATTCATGTCACGCGACCTCAGATACACAAGAAACATCGGTATTGCTGCTCACATTGATGCCGGTAAAACCACTACCACAGAACGCATTCTTTATTATGCGGGCGTGAACCACAAGATTGGGGAGGTACACGATGGTGCGGCAACCATGGACTGGATGGTTCAGGAGCAGGAGAGAGGTATTACCATAACCTCCGCCGCTACAACCGTCAAGTGGAATTATCCCACTACAAGCGGACGTCCCAATGCCGATACCAAAGAATACCATATCAATATTATCGATACTCCCGGTCACGTTGACTTTACTGTAGAAGTTAACCGCTCACTTCGCGTACTCGATGGTCTCGTATTTCTTTTTAGCGCAGTTGATGGTGTGGAACCTCAGTCAGAAACAAACTGGCGTCTTGCCAACAATTACAATGTCGCCCGTATTGGTTTTGTAAACAAAATGGATCGCGCCGGTGCTGATTTTCTAAACGTAGTTAATCTGGTTCGTGATATGCTGGGCAGTAACGCAGTTCCACTTCAGCTTCCTATTGGTGCTGAAGATAATTTTACAGGTGTTGTTGACCTTATCAACAACCGTGGAATGATCTGGAACGAAGATGATAAAGGTATGACCTATCAGGTAGTTCCAATTCCTGCTGAAATGAAAGCTGAAGCTACCGAGTGGCGTGAAAAACTGCTTGAGGCTGTTTCTGAATACGATGTAACCCTGATGGAGAAATTCTTTGAAGATCCCAACAGCATTACAGAAAGAGAAATCCTTAATGCACTCCGTCAGGCAACACTTGAAATGAAAATCGTTCCCATGGTTTGCGGTTCGTCTTTTAAAAATAAAGGTGTACAAACTATGCTGGATCTGGTTATGGAATTGATGCCCAGTCCTCTCGACAAGGAGAACATCAAAGGAACCAATCCCGATACAGAGGCTGAAATTAACCGTAAGCCTTCCTATGACGATCCTTTCAGTGCTTTGGCGTTCAAAATTGCCACTGACCCTTACGTTGGTCGTCTGGCTTTCATGCGCGTTTACAGCGGCAAGCTAGATGCTGGCTCTTATGTGCTCAATACCCGAAGTGGAAACAAAGAGCGTATCAGCCGTATCTTCCAGATGCACGCCAACAAACAAAATGCCATTGAATCTCTCGGCGCCGGTGATATCGGTGCTGCAGTTGGATTTAAAGATATCAAGACCGGTGATACCCTGTGCGATGAAAAGCACCCTATCGTACTTGAATCCATGGTATTCCCCGATCCTGTAATTGGTCTCGCTATCGAGCCCAAAACGCAGGCTGACAGCGATAAACTGAGCACTGCTCTTTCTAAATTGTCTGAAGAAGATCCTACTTTCCGTGTTCAAACAGATCAGGATACCGGTCAGACGGTTGTTTCTGGTATGGGTGAATTGCACTTGGAGATTATTGTTGACCGCCTCAAGCGTGAGTTCAAGGTTGAGTGTAATCAGGGTGCACCTCAGGTTGCCTACAAAGAAGCCATTACCCGTAACTTCACCCACCGTGAGGTTTATAAGAAGCAGACTGGTGGTCGTGGTAAGTTTGCCGATATCCAGTTTGAATTAGGTCCCGCTGATGCCGATTTCAAAGGAGAAGGACTTCAATTTGTGAATGAAATCGTGGGCGGTTCTATTCCCCGTGAATTTATTCCCTCGGTTGAAAAAGGATTTAAAAACGCCATGCAGAATGGTGTATTGGCTGGATATCCTATTAGCTCTATTAAAGTGCGCCTCTTTGATGGTTCATTCCACCCCGTTGACTCTGATTCATTGTCGTTCGAGGTAGCTGCTAGAGGTGGTTTCCGCGAAGCTGCCTGCAATTGCGGACCTGTTTTGTTGGAACCTATCATGAAACTGGAAGTTGTAACACCCGCTGAAAATACCGGAGATGTTATGGGTGACCTTAACCGTCGCCGCGGTCAACTGGAAGGTATTGACGAACGTGCAGGTTCTCAGGTAGTAAAAGCAAAAGTTCCACTGAGCGAGATGTTTGGTTACGTTACCACACTTCGTACCATCACATCAGGCCGTGCTACTTCAAGCATGGAATTTAGTCACTATTTCGAAACGCCCCGCAATATTGCCGGTGATGTGTTGAAGAAAGTTAATGGTGCCGCAAGTAAATAAATAAGAAAATGTTAAGCCAGAAGATTCGCATAAAATTAAAGTCTTTCGATTACAGCCTGTTGGATAAAAGTGCTGAGAAAATTGTGAAAGCCGTGCGCACTACCGACGTAGTGGTGAGTGGACCGGTTCCTCTTCCTACCCGGAAGAAGATATTTACTGTATTACGTTCACCTCACGTAAACAAAAAAGCGCGTGAACAGTTCCAGTATTGTACTTATCAAAGACTGATTGACATTTATAATGGATCTACCAAAACTGTAGACGCCCTGATGAAAATAGAACTGCCCAGCGGGGTAGAAGTTGAAATCAAATTATGATTTGAATCATGGAAGGATTGATTGGAAAAAAACTCGGAATGACCAGCATTTTTGATGCTGATGGCCGCAAGGTGGCTTGCACCATTATTGAGGCTGGTCCCTGTGTAATTACGCAGGTAAAAACTCTTGAGAAAGATGGATACATGGCTATCCAGATGGCCTGGGGTGAGAAAAAAGAAAAGAATGCAGGTGCTGCCCTCAAAGGTCACTGCGCAAAAGCCAATACAGAAGCAAAAAAATCGTTTATCGAGTTTCGCAACCCTGATGAAGCAGAAGCGGCTGCTAAACTGGGAGACGTATTTGACGTTTCCATATTCGAAGAAGGACAGTTTGTTGATGTTATTGGAACTTCAAAGGGTAAAGGCTTTCAAGGTGTAGTAAAACGCCATGGATTTGCCGGTGTGGGTGAAGCTACCCATGGTCAGCATAACCGTCTGCGTGCGCCAGGTTCTATCGGAGCGTGTTCGTTTCCAGCACGAGTATTTAAAGGTATCCGCATGGCAGGTCAGACCGGCAACCGTCGCGTGAAGGCCATCAACATGAAAGTTCTACGCATCGTTGCCGAGCAAAATTTATTGTTGGTTAAGGGTTCAGTACCCGGCCATAATGGTTCCACCGTAATTATAGAGCGTTAACCATGAAATTGAATGTATTAAACAAACAGGGTGCTGACACTGGAAGGACTATTACCTTGTCTAAAGACATTTTTGGTATAGAACCCAACGATCACGCTATCTGGCTGGATGTAAAACAGTTCCAGGCAAATCAACGTCAGGGTACACACAAGACCAAGGATCGTTCTGAAATTTCTCGCAGTACTCGTAAACTTTTTCGTCAGAAAGGTACAGGCGGAGCCCGTCATGGTAGCTTAAAATCAGGTATCTATGTGGGTGGTGGCCGTATTCATGGTCCTCGTCCCCGTGACTACTCTTTCAAGCTGAACAAAAAGCTTAAAAAGCTGGCTCGTTTGAGCGCCCTTTCCTACAAGGCTAAAGAAAATAACATACTTGTTGTTGAGGATTTTGAAATGGCAACACCCAAAACTGCCGAATTCAAAGGTTTTCTGAATGCACTAAACATCAATGCGCGTGCATTGTTTGTAACTGCTGAAACCAACAAAAATATTTATCTCAGCGGAAGAAATATTGAAGGTAGCACTGTGATGAAGGCTTCTGATATCAATACCTATCAGGTTTTGAAAGCAGGTAAACTCATCCTCACAGAAGGAGCATTAACCAAATTAGAAGAATCAAACAAACAATGATACTCAAGAAGCCGTTGATTACTGAGAAAATGACCGCTATCATGGATAAGCGTGGTCAGTATGGTTTCGTTGTAGAAAAAAAATCTACAAAAGACGAAATCAAAAAGGCCATCGAAAATTACTATGGTGTGGAAGTGGCATCAGTAAACACAATGATTGCAAGGGGGAGAATGCGTCGCAACAGACGCACAGGCCAGGTCTCCGGTTATACCA
>VGGQ01000014.1 GCA_016868535.1 Bacteroidota bacterium
AAAAGCATTCTTGTTATCTGGCGAAATACTCACCATCACGCGGCTCTGGCTTTCGCCAAACAACCAGGCGTCGTTTCTAATTCCTGTTAAGGTGCAAATGTCAAAACCCGTTCCACCGGCCATGGCACTTTCAAGGCAGGCAACAAATAAGCCTCCTTCGCTTATATCGTGGGTGCTGCTTAGCAGGCCTGCGGTAATGGTATCGTACACGGCCATTTGTACCGCGTATTCTTCATCCAGGTTAAATTGCGGACAGGGACTGTATTCTACGCCTTTGAGTTTGGCTAGATACTGGCTGCTGCCCAGATCGTTTTTGGCTTCGCCAACCAAATAAATCAGGTCGCCTACCTGCTTGAAATCCAGGGTCATATGGTGCTCAGGCTTTTCAATAATACCCACCATACCAATGGTTGGCGTGGGATACACCGCATTGCCGTTGGTACTTTGGTTGTAAAAACTCACGTTTCCGCCGGTTACGGGTGTATCAAACTTGCGACAAGCCTTGCCCATGCCGTCGATGGCGTGTTTAAACTGATAATAAACTTCTTTGTTGTAGGGGTTCCCAAAATTCAGACAGTTGGTAACTCCGGTGGGCACACCACCGGTAACCCTGATATTTCGCGATGCTTCAGCCACGGCAATTTGTGTTCCTTTATCGGGATCGGCAAAGATGTAACGGCTGTTGCAGTCTACGGTGAGTGCCAGGCTTTTATTGGTGCCTTTCACCATAACCACCGAAGCATCGCTGGGCTTGTTGGTACTTTGGTTCACGGTACCCACCATGCTGTCATATTGTTCATACACCCATCGCTTGCTGGCGATGTTTGGTTCGGCACAAAGTTGCATTGCTGCTGCTTTGGCTTCATCCGTTGATATGTCTGCGATTGAAGCAATATCAAACTTCTCAATCTCCGCAAAATACGCGGGGATTGTCCACTCTCTTTTATACACGGGTGCTCCACCGCCCAGCACCAGGCTTTCGGCAAGGATATCCCCTTCCAGATTGCCATTCATATAGTAGCGAACGCGTCCTGTATCGGTTACTTGACCAATATGGGCGTAGGTAATTTCCCATTTCCTGAAAACTTCTTCTGCCAGATGCTCCTTACCTTTTTCCACCACTACCAGCATACGCTCTTGGCTTTCGCTGAGCAGCAGTTCCCAGCCTTTCATGTCAGACTGGCGCATGGGCACCTTATCCAGCCACACGTCCATTCCCACGCCGCTTTTGGCGCTCATCTCGCTGGTGGAGCAGGTTATACCTGCGGCGCCCATGTCCTGCATACCAACGACGGCCCTGGTCTCAATCAGTTCCATGGTGGCTTCCAGAATTAGTTTTTCCCAGAAGGGATCACCTACCTGCACACTGGGCAAATCCTGAATGCTGTCTTCGCTCATATCCTTGCTGGCAAAAGCGGCACCGTGTATTCCGTCCTTTCCTGTAGCAGAACCGAAGATATAAACCGGGTTACCGGGAGGACCGGCTGCAGCAGAAATACTTTTGCCTACGGGTACAATTCCCACACTCATGGCGTTTACCAGGTTGTTCTGTTCGTAGCAGTCATCAAAATACACTTCGCCTCCTACGGTGGGAATACCAAAGGCATTGCCATAATCGCCGATTCCTTTTACGACACCTTTCATCAGCCATTTCGTGCGATCGGTCTGCAGGTTACCAAAACGCAGACTGTTCAGCTGTGCAATAGGTCTTGCACCCATTGAAAATATATCACGGTTGATACCACCCACACCCGTAGCCGCACCCTGATAGGGCTCAATGGCACTGGGATGGTTGTGGCTCTCAATTTTAAAGCAGCATGCAAGTCCGTCGCCGATATCCACCAGTCCGGCGTTTTCCTCACCGGCTTCGGCAAGCATCTTACTGCCTTCCCTTGGCAGGGTTTTCAGCCAAACTATGGAGTTCTTATAACTACAGTGTTCACTCCACATTACCGAGTAAACACTCAGTTCTGTAAAATTGGGTTCGCGACCCAGAATGCTGCAGATGTGGTGAAATTCTTCTTCAAGAAGGCCCAGTTGTTTGGCCTGTTCTAAGGTAGCGGCTTGCATGTGCCCTCAAATTTAGTACACAACGCCTGCTGATAATCCTCAATTTACTGACACTTTTTGCCCGAAAAAATCAACGCATCAATAGAACACTGCCTTTGATTGAATTGCGGCGCACACGGTTGCCTGCTGGCATTTCGTACTGGAATACATATTGATAGATGCCTTCCATACAGTCCTGTTCAGCTATTTTCCCATTCCACTTGTAAATGCCCTTTTCTCGGCTGTCAAAAACTTTTCCACCCCAATGGTTGTAAATCAGCATCAATATAGGTTTACCGCCCCTCACAAATATTTGGAAATCGTTGTTTTTATCATCGTTATTTGGGGTAAACGCGGTAGGAATGAATAAATCGCACAATTCTTCCTGATAACGTACAGTTACCGCATCTGTTGCAACACCGCAGGGGTTGGTTACAGTCACGCTATAATTTCCACCCTTGGTAACATAGATTACCGAATCGGTTTGTCCGGTGCTCCAACGATAGTGGCTTTGGGGCCAAGTTGCGGTAAGCTTCATCATACCACCGCGACACAACAATGTATCTGTAGGCAAAACCACGATAGGAGCATCACCCAAAAAAATCTTAAGTGAGTCTATCCAAATACAACCCATATCATCAGCACTGGCCCTAAACACTCCACCTGAACTTACGGTAATGGCGTTACCGGACTGACCTGTATTCCAGGAAACAGTTCCGGGTGCAGTTACATTAAGCGTAAGGCTGCTGCCATTGCAAAGGTTGGTATCGCGCCCTAAATTAAATCTGGGCAATGGATGAATTTTAATTGCGGCCGTGGTAGAATCGGGGCAATCGGCATCGGGTATGGTGTACTTAATGGTATAATTGCCGGGAGGTGAGCATATGAATGTATTTCCGGAAACCGGACCGCCTGAAAAAAGGCCACCAGGAGTTCCGGGTGCAAGGGTCATGGACGGTGAATTTTCACACGCAAAGCTGGGGAGTCCGGTGAATGTGGCTGAAATATTGGCCCTCACATGCACGTAAATCGTATCTCTGCTGGAACAACCCTCTTTGCTTCTGGCACTGTGAATTACCCTGTAAATACCGGTATCAGCATACGAATGGATTGCATTCTGAAAGGTTGATGAATCTCCGTCGCCAAAATACCAGCGATAGTATACCAGGTTACCGGTGGAATTCTGAAACGCAAAATTATTGTTCTTCAGACACTGAATAGGATCATTGATTTTAAGTCCGCTGCTCGGATTGGCAATGACACGCACAAAAATGGAAGCGGTGTCTGTACATCCAGTATTAAAAACCTTCCCATCCAGTCCGTATGTGGTTTCACTTCTGAAAAATATCTTGAATTTCCCGGCACTGGTAAAATACCTGTCAGGATTAGGAAACGTTGTACTATCGGCTCCGCCCAGATACCACATAACCCGTTTACCGCAGCGTGGGATAGGCGAAATGGTTGTTTTATCTTCAAAATAAAAATGATTGCCATTTAAACACTGGGCTGTGTCCCAATTTCTAACGGTCGGTGTGCTTTTAGGCCTAGGTACAATAAACACGCTTGTTGGACCGGTATAACTGTTATTGCAACCCATTGACGGCGATGCAATCAGCTGCACGGCATAGTTACCACTGGCATTGTAGGTATAGGTTGTGTTTACCCCTGTATCCTTATTGCCATCACGGTATAGCCAGGTATAGGTAATCCACCCAAAGCTGGCTTGCGATTTGTTGTTGAAAGCAACCTTATTGGTTTTCTCACAACTGTCTGTTCTGCTGAAACTAAAATCCAGCTTCAGGGAGTGCGTGGTAAATGACAGGCTGGCCGATTTCGATATCAGATAATCAGGATCTATTCCGTCGTGTTCAAAAACAGTAAAATGGTAGGTATTTCCGGGCAGCAAACCAGTTATGGTAACGGTGTTTCCAATATTATCATAAACTACATAATTGCCCTTACCAATCTGAGAACCGGCACCAAAAGCAGAAAATGCCGTGTATTTGGTCCCATCTGCAGGCACTGCATCAACGGAACTGCCCTGTTTCATTAACACTATACGCCAACTACCATCTCCCTTTGTAAAAGAGAGATTAACAGCAATACAAGTTAACCCTCCGATCTGCAGGTTGCTTGAGGGCATTGTAGGCTCGGCAGCCTTTACACCGGTAAATCCGGCAAACAGAACCATAAGCAAAACGAGCAGGCGCATAGGCAAGTTGTGGCAAAGATAACGTTTAAGCACCGCGTTTTCAGGCTTATTCGCTAAAACCATGACAATAACAATACCCGTTTGGTTGCCTCAGGCCGCAATAATTAAGGGAAACAACTGCTAATCAGGCATAAACCAAGTCTTCATCAGCAATATTTTTCTCCCCCCTGAATTTCAGGAAAACCCTGGCCAGAGTAATTACATCCTTACAACAATAGCGCGCAATTCTGTCAATATCATTTTCCTGCCAGTAAACACTACCCACCATTGAACCATCAATATCATCCTTGGGTGTGGGAATATTAAATAAATGTGCCAACAAATTAAGGGATGTAAAACTTTTGCGGTCACCAAACTTCCATAGTTCCAATGTATCTAAATGGGGCACATCCCATGGTTTTTTACCCTGAATGTCAAGCAGTTTGGGAAGATCAATCCCATTTACCATCATTCTTCTGGCCAGGTATGGGAAATCAAATTCTTTACCATTGTGAGCACATAATAAATAATGGGCGCCATTAAAACTTCGGTTCAACAAATTGGCAAATTCCTGAAGCAGTATTTTTTCATCATCATGGCAATACGACTTTACACGAAACTGCAAACCATCTTTGCCTCTTCTGAGAAAACCTATACCAATACAAATAATTTTCCCAAATTCTGCATAAATACTGGCCTGATCATAAATTTCAACTTCAGTCTGCTGCTCTTTTACCAGGTTTTTGGCCTTGCGCTTCCATAGGTCCTGCCACTCCGGACTTAAATCATCAAAGCTTTTGTGGGCCGATACTGTCTCAATATCAATAAAAATAATATTTTCGAGTAATATCTGCTTGATATTTACACCATCCATGAGAAAAACGAATATACGATATTTATCTTAAATAATCAAATTATTGACGAAATACATATCGCTCAAGGTAGAATGTACCAAATGGCAGCAGCGCAAGCAAAACAGCCATGCCCCCTTGTGTCAGGCTTATCTCTTTTTTAATCTCCATCCAAAGTAAAATAATACAAAACCAGATAAACAGAAATCCGTGCAATGAGCCAAAGAGAGTTACAGCCATTGGGCACTGATAAACATATTTAAGAGGCATAGCTAAACCGAGTAGCAGCAAATAACTGACACCTTCCCAGTGTCCAACCTGAACAAGACGTTTCTTAACGGAGATTGCCGTTGCTTTTTCCATAAGGCAAAAATAGCGGAATGGCAGCTATACACAATTGCGGATAACTTGGCAATTGACATTTAATACCATTTGTAGAAATTCGCACTGCATGACGGAAGAAGCAGAGGTTAAAACCAAAAGACGCAGGCCTAGTGCTGTTCCGGGAATCAGCAGCCTTGCACTGGTGATGTTTATGCTGGGATTACTTTCCCTTACCCACCTTGGTTTTAAGGGGCTAAGCAAAAGTCTTGTGGAAAGCAGCAGCCTGGATATTTATTTCAAGGATTCCTGCACAGAAGCTCAGGTAAAAACACTTGAAAATGATCTCAAAAAAGAAAAGTGGTATAAATCCTCCCGTTTTATCAGTCGTGAAGAAGGCATGAAGGAAATGGCAGCAAGTAACGATAGTGCATTTATGCAATACTTGGAGCTAAATGCCCTGCCTCTTAGTCTGGAGCTCTACTTCAAAGCGGAATTTGCTTCTGCAGCGCAACTAGAATCAGTGTCAGCCAGGCTGCAAAAATTACAAATTGTGGAGAGTGTGGTGTACCAAAAAAATCTTGTGGAATCGGTAAATAGCAATATGGCCAAAATGCATTTGACCTTACTGGGATTAACACTGATCTTCGTAGTTATCGCCATAGGACTCATTCACAATTCCACACGTCTGAACATCTTTGCCAACCGTTTTATCATCAAAAGCATGCAGCTGGTGGGCGCTACGCATGGTTTCATCATCAGGCCGATTATCGGTAAATTTATCGTTTACGTCTTCATAGCATTTCCCATTTCCCTTCTAATGCTTTTTGGAGCACTCAGAGGAATCCACTATATCTGGAGCGGATTTGGATCAATTATTGAATTTGCCAGCTTTATAAAACCGCTGGATGCAGCATTTTGCCTAACCGGCACCCTGCTGTGCGGAATTTTAATTGCAGCAGGTAGTGCTTGGTTCAGCACCCGTAAGTATCTTCGCACTAAAATTGAAAATCTATACTGATGAGCAACAAACAAAATACTGATCCTGTTGTAAAAAAGATAAATACAGGCAATTCTTCGCAAATGGTTTTTGGAATAATCAATTATTTATTGCTAGGTGCTTCACTTCTGATTCTTGTAGCCGGCTTCGCCCTTATGAGTGGCACCACTGATATCTACAGCAGTGCAAAAATTACCACAGCCCCCATTTTGGTAATGTTGGGTTTTGCCCTGGGAATAGTTTCTATCTTTTATAAGGGTAAAACAAATTAAGGTGGATGACCTGGGTTGAAAACCTTGTTCTGTCAATCATTGAGGGAATTACTGAGTATTTGCCGGTAAGCAGCACTGGGCACCTGATGATGGCAGGTGAGATTTTAAAACTGGACGCTTCAAAAATTGATACATACATCATAACCGTTCAATTTGGTGCAATTTTGGCCGTTATTGCAGCCTATCCAAAAAGATTCTTTGCTTTCAAGGATTACACTTTCCATCTGAAATTATTTGCCGGGTTTATTCCCGCCGCTGTGCTCGGACTGATGTTTGATGATTCCCTGGAAACCTTGCTGCAAACACCGGCGATTGTTGGTTTTACACTAATTCTGATTGGCATATTCCTTTTGTTTATGGAAAAACTATTGCCCGGAGGAGTGAAGAACATAGATCAGATAACCTATAAAGATGCATTTAAAATCGGTCTGGTGCAGAGTTTCTCAATGGTTCCGGGAGTAAGCCGAAGTGCCGCCAGTATCGCGGGAGCATTAGGATGTAAACTCAGCAGGGTTGCTGCAACAGAATTCAGCTTTTTTTTAGCCGTGCCCACACTTACGGCAGCTGGATTTTACAAACTGTTGAAAAACTGGGATAAGCTGTCTGCTTCTCAACTGCAGGACATTGGATTGGGTAATGTATTTAGTTTTATTACAGCCCTCATCGCCATTCGTTTTTTTATCAGTCTTGTTAAAACCAAAGGCTTTGTCTGGTTTGGATACTACAGGATAGTGGCGGGTTTAGCGTTTCTGTTGTATCTTTACTCTTAAAATTATGGCAAAATACGAGGGCCGCATTTTTATTGGGGTATTGCTTGCTTCTTTTCTCCTGATGATTTCAGCATTGAAGCAGCCAAATGCCAGTTATTCGGTTAAACTAGGCAGACTAAAATATAATGGTGGCGGCGATTGGTACAGTTCGAAAACAGCTTTGGGAAATCTGGCCAAATTTTGCAACAGCCGCCTAGGTATGAGTATTGACCCCAACGAGAGCATTGTGGATATTGGCGGACCTGATTTGTTTAATCACCCATACATATTCATGACAGGGCACGGCAACGTAGTATTCAGCGATGAAGACGCTCAAAACCTGAGAAAATACCTGGTAAGCGGAGGTTTTTTACATATCTGCGATAATTATGGCATGGATAAATTTGTGAGGTCCCAAATTAAAAAAGTATTTCCCGAACTGGATTTTAAAGAATTACCCCACCAACATTCCATTTATACAACACCGTTTGTGTTTGCACAGGGATTGCCTAAAATTCATCAGCATGACGGTAAAGCACCACAGGGCTTTGGCCTTATCCACAATGGGCGTCTCGTTTGTTTTTACGATTATGAATGCGATTTGGGTAACGGATGGGAGGATGCTGAAGTGCACAACGACCCCGAAACCATGAGGCAAAAAGCGCTTCAAATGGGAGCCAATATTCTTCAATATGTATTTAAAAACTGATGGGAAATGCAGATAAAAAGATAGCATTCCTAATCAATCCGGCGTCTGGTAATGCTTCTGCTCGCAAAAAAGGACGCGAAATGGCCAAGGCCGTTAGATCCATGAACAGCTACTCTCTGTATGAAACAAAATCGCCTGAAGAACTGATTGCACTGACAGCAGAATTGGCTCAAAAAAATTACCGTGCAATATTTGCCTGCGGCGGTGATGGCACACTGAATCTGGTTAGCAGCCAGTTAACAGGTACAGAAACTGCCATGGGAATAATCCCCCTTGGCTCCGGTAACGGATATGCAAGACACCACCGCATTTCTATGCAATGGGAAGAAGCAATTAAGGTTGCCGAAAGCCCGATTGTTTCACTAAGGGATACGGCGTTATTTAACGGATTTCATTTTTTAAATATTGCCGGTGTAGGTTATACCGCTAAAATCAGCCATGAATTTAAACGCGAGGAGCACAGAGGCTTGAAAGGTTATATGAAAACCGTATTTAAAAATCTGAAAATGGACGCTTTCAATACCCGTGTTACCAATGAACATGGCCAATGGGAAGGGAAAGCCTGGATGGTGGATTTTTGCAACGGCAGTCAGTGGGGCAATAATTTCAGGGTTGATCCAGCTGCAAGAGATGATGATGGTGCTATTTCTGCTGTAATTTTTCGCAAAGCAAACCCGGCCAAAATACCGGTAATCGGATTCAGACTGGCATCCGGGAGCATTCATAAAAGTTCTCATGTTTACCGCATTTCCGGCAGCAAATTTACTATGGAGTTTGAGGGGAAAAGACCATTGCACCTAGACGGCGAAGCAGCGGCCATCATAGAAAAAACAGCAGAGATTGAGGTAGTTTCGAAAAGCCTAATCGTATGGACCCGGGGCTGAAAATTTTAACCTTTGCGGATAACAAGGCGTGTGATACACGAACCTTGAAAAAGGAAAAGATGCACCCACACGATCTGATGGACAGGGCTGTATTTCGCATTTTTCAGCAGCTACAGACAATGATTCCTGAAAAATCAAATATTTCCATCCTTTGTGGCCCAGGCGATAACGGGGCTGACGGGCTATGTCTCTCATCAATGCTTACAGCCAGAGGCTATTCTATAGGAACCTTAATTATTTTATTAGGGAAAAAACCTTCGCCCGCACTCTCCTTTCGGATGGATTTATATGCACAACAAAAGGATATGAATGTACAGGTTGTGAATTCCGTTGAGTTATTTAGTTTAAGGGAAAATACATGGGTTATTGATGCACTTTTCGGGACCGGACTTACACGACCATTGCAAAATGAATGGGAATCTCTGGTCAATAAAATCAATGATTCAGCCTACAAGATTATTTCAATAGACATGCCGAGTGGTTTACTGGGTGAATCCTGCGATGAGAATATGCCATTTATCAAGTCGGAAAAAGTACTAACCATTCAGTCTCCTAAGCCAGCCTTGCTATACCCCGAAAATAAAATTGATTTTGATGTTGTTGATTGTGGCATTTCAACAAAAATGACAAATACGAATCGCTTATATCTGGATAGTGGTTCAGCCATATCTGAGCAAATGAAAAATATATTGCCAAAAAGACCACGCCACAGCCATAAAGGAACTTTTGGACACACATTACTCATCGGAGGCAACACAGGAATGCATGGTGCCATAAGCATGGCTGCGAGAGCTTGCTATGAAGCCGGCAGCGGCCTGACAAGTGTACTTTCACCTGACAGTTGTATTACCTACCTGGCTGCACAACCCGGTATCATGCATATCCCGGGTTTGCTGGATAAAAGTTCACTTCCTAAAATTAATGCCGAAAAATTTAGTTCGGTGGCTATTGGTCCTGGATTGGGGAAAAATTTAGCTACAACTGATTTTCTGGGTGATTTGCTAGACATGTTTCAGATACCGTTAATTTTAGATGCTGACGCATTAAACATTTTGTCAGAAAATACCGGGATGCTTGCCAGATTGCCCGAAAACAGTCTAATTACACCCCATCCTGCTGAATTTAAAAGGCTTTTTGGGCCCACAAAAAATGGCAGGGATAAAGAACTGCTAGCTTCAGAAAAATCGAATGAACTGGACATTTACATTCTGGCAAAGGATACCTACAGTTTTCTGGCCTGCCCAGATGGAAAAATTTTTTACAATGGAACTGGCAATTCCGGGCTTGCGCGTGGAGGAAGCGGAGACAAGCTTACCGGAACCATAGCCGGTTTATTTGCACAAAATCAAAATATGAGAGACGCTGCCCTTGCAGGCATGTATTTCTCGGGAGCCGGAAATGTGGTTATTTAACCTCCCGTACCCAGGCCTGTGAAAGACCAACTTCCGAACTCAGCAGAAAGCGATCCGCTTCATTGCGTGTTTTGAAATACTTTACATACACATAATAGCTATTATTCTTCCTGTCAAAATACTTGTAGGAGAACTGATCCGTCATGTATAAGTTTTTAATCATTTTATTGGCCTTATTCTCATCAGAACTAACGCCGGTTACAAGGTAGAAACCCGGAGCAGCTTTCGCATTACTGTCAAGCTTGGCAACAGTAATACCTAAGGTATCTATGCCCAGACCTGCCTCTATAAAACCTGGTAGGTCCCTAACTGTAATCTGTACTTTGCGCCTTGCATTTGAATTTTCAGCTGGTGTGGCAGACTCTTCTACCGGCGCAGTTGAGCCTCTTCCCAGGCCTATGGTAAAGAAGAACTCATGCCCGTTGCCAAGCACTTCTCTTGATTTTCCTGTAGGATACATAAACGCATAGCCAAATCGGGCGCCTCCGCCAAGGTCTGCTCCCATATTGGCACCAAACTGAGAGGCGTCATTCCCTGAAAAACCAAACCAAAATTTATCATCATATTTGGCACTGATATTTATCTGCCCCCTGTAATTTTTAAAGTCCCAGAAGGTTACATTGGCCATTGGATGAATTTTCATTTTTTCACTAACTTCAAATGAGCAGCCCAACAAAACATTAGATACATTCTGCAGGTTGTATTCTGCCTTGTAGTTAAAATAGCTGTAATCAAAGCGGGGTTTGGGCAACCTGCTTGATGATATACCTAACATCAGTCCTTTGTTTGTATAATATGCAGAGGCACGTAAATCTGCACGGGTAACGGCAGGACTAAAAATCAGTGAGTTAATCACAGGATCATTTGCATGAATATAAACAGCCTTGCTTGGATCAAAACTTTGATTCATAAAACCAAGCGATACACCCATGCTAAGATTGCTTTCATCATTAAATGGTATCTTGTATGCATAAGAAACATAAGCATTCTGTAACCTGCTGAATCCCGCATTTTCATTGAGGTAAAAAACACCAAATGAAGTACGCTCATTAGGCAATGGCAAAACTATATTGGCAAGCATGTTTTGGGGTGTACCCTGCACAGCAGAATAAATCTTGTTGAAGAAGAGAGAAGCAGAAGCAGTTTTTTGCGCGGACATCGCAGCGGGATTAATCAAGGAAGGATCCAGAAAAAACTGATCTATGCGCGAACTCATTTGAGCATTGGCATTTCCGGCAATACTCATAAAAGCCAGAATGAGGGAGTATTTTGTAATTTTCACAGGATTATCGTATTACATGGATGAAACCTTTTAATTCAGACTGATTGCCTCTGTGGTGAAGCAGGTAATAATAAATACCGTCTGGCAAATCGTTATTGCTTTTGTCTACAGCTTTCCAGTCATTCAGATAGTTATTGCTTTCATATACAACCTTACCGGAATAATCCACTATGGTCAGGTCATATTGATCTAAATCACTGAGTTCTTTTACATCCCAAACATCATTATCTCCATCACCATTTGGTGTGATAATATTTGGGATACGGGTAAACGGTGGATCAATAACGGTTACTGTAACTGTATCATTATCGAAACAACCTGCAGAACTGCTGCCAGAAACAACATAAGTTCTGGTCTTCAATGTTGATGATTTAACCGTTGATCCGGTTGTAGAATTTAGGGCTGTCGCTGGGCTCCAGCTGTATGTTGCAGCGCCTGTTGCACGCAGTGTAGCAATACCTCCGCGGAATATGGTTGTGTCTGAATATGCTATTACATTGACTTTTGGATAAACCAATACTGTGTCGTCGTTCTCTACAAAACAAAGTGGCCCATTGTAAGCCCTTACACGATACCTGATGGCCGACTTAAATACTTTGGTTCTGTTTGTATCGTTATCATTCAACCAAACGATATTGGTACCACCGTTTGCCCTAACCCTAAGACTGTCTCCAACGCAGAAAGGAGAACTTCCGGTTAAATTGAATGTGAGGTTGGGATATGAAGTAAATGTATAATTCTTTGTTATCGAATCGGTGCAGCCTTCAGCAGTGGTTACTAGATATGTCACCGTAAAGGGACCAGGGCTGTTGAGGAACAACTTAGCGGGCGAATTTGTAGAGACATTGGCTCCATTTACTTTCCACATGCGGCTGGCTATGGCGGAACTGGCTGTTACAGCAGAGTCTGAGAAAATTATACTATCGGGGACACAATTTCCCGATTTGGCAAAGTTCAGGTTTAGCGTACCCCTGACTCTGTAAGTATTGCTGACACTGTCAACACACCCTTTATCAGTAACTGCAATCAACGTTACCTTGTAATTTCCAACTGCTGCATAAGAGTGTGCGCTGTCTTTGAGCAGATCTGTGTTACCATCGCCCCACTTCCAAGTGGCAGCAGCTATTGTTTGAGACTGGGTTGTACCAAGGGTTGGAAAAGAAATAAACCTGTTGTTCTTAAGACACTGCGTTTGTGTATTTCCAGCAATAGCAGGATCCAGAACGAATCCCAGCAGCGGGAGACCAAATACAGTGAATGTTTTGGTAATGCTATCGCGGCATCCATTGGTTGTGATGCCATACAAGGTTGCAGAATGAGATCCTATTGTGGTAAACTTGGTTTTTGCAAAAGTGTCACCTGCAATGCTTATGCCATCCGCTTTCCATGACCAACTTATTTGATTGTCGGGCGGATTGGTATTTGCTACGCGGTTAAAACGCGCAGTATCTGACAAGCAGATATCATTGGCAGTAAAAGCAGGTACCGGCAAACCATGCACAGTGAAGGTTTTGGTTACACTATCCTTACAACCCTGAATTGATGTGCCTTTCAACTGAACACTATGAGATCCGGAGCTGCTGAATTTGAACTTAAACGCAGTATCCGTACTAACGGTTACCCCGTCAACCTTCCAACGCCATGTTAACAAGGCCTCTGCAGGAAGCGTATTGCGGAAACGCAGGAAATAGGCACTGTCTGTAACACATACCGAGGGCGGAGTAAAATTGGGCACAGGTAAATACTGGATCGTGAAGCCCTTGGTAACGCTGTCAGAACAGCCGCTGCTGGTGGTTGCTACCATTTTTGCATTATGGATTCCCGGCGTTATGAACTTGTACTTAATTATTGTATCGGTCTTTTGGAAAACACCATCTACATACCAAGTATAAGTTACCTGATTGTCCGGAGGATTGGTGTTTTTGAATCTGCGGAAACTGGCAGTGTCATTTACACAGGTTGATGGTGTGGGAAAATCCACAAGCGGGTTAGGAAAAACATTAACGGTTTTGTTAACCGAATCTATGCAGCCATCAGTGGTTGTAACTACGAGTCTAACATTGTAGGTACCTGCATTCGCGTAGGAATAATTCACCAAAGATCCTGTCCCTGTATTACCATCTCCATAAGACCAGACTCTGGATGCAATTGATGATGGTGCATTCACGGAAGATGAATCTGAGAATTTACTTAACAATCCTTTACAGACTTCTGTATAACCAAAGCTAACTTTGGGCAAGTCATTAATTCTTACCGTGGTGGTAGCTGAGTCTTCATAACCAAAACTGTTTACTACTTTTAATTTTACACTGTAAAGTCCTGTGTCGGAATATGTGTAGCTTGGGTATTGCAAGGAAGATGTATCCGTTGTAACCGCTAGATCACCAAAATCCCAGAAATAGGAGGTAATTGAATAGCGCAGGCTCAAAGAATTCTCAATGAAATTTACGGTTGTCCCTAAACAGGCGCTGTATTTATCTTTCAATACGGCAAAAACTTCATCAGAACCTAAAATATTGTGACCCAAACTGTCATTGGCATAAGTAAAATAAGCCAATGTATCTGCAGCAAGTATATTGTAAAGAACTCCCGAATTATTCGAACTGCCTTTTCCGCCCAATAATATCCAGTTTCCTGTGCCCTTGTGCATCACCAGACGCAATTTTGCAGAATCCTTAACCTCATCATCTATGTTTTGATAATCATAACCGGGACTTAAATAAAAATCACTGGATGAAACAAAGCTGTTTGCAGAGAGAACAAAATAGCGAACCTTGCTAATGTTGCGAATTCCGGTGGGCAGGGAACCGGAAACAGGGGCAATACCGTATTTCATTTCATTGGAAACGTAAACAGTATCTGAACCTGTTTTGGTAAATGTTAATCTAACCTTTCTATAATCCAGAGAAGCATATTGCCCAAAATGATATGTAACATCGGGTGTTCCGGTCGAAACGCCTATTTGGTATTTACCCTCAACAAATGAATTCGAGCTGCCACCTAACTGCTTGGCGCCCGGAGCAAGCTTAAAACCCGAAGAACCTAAACCTGTAAACAAGTAACCATCAATCATATCAAAGGTATCGGTAACAGTTAGAGCACTTCCGGTTGACCCAATAACAGCCGCTGTAATACCGGAACCATCTAGGGTAAAAGATTTTAGTGCTGTGTTTTTTACAGAAATGTATATATCCTTGGTACTTATGGTGAAATGCTCTCCAAAATATCCATTTCCCACAAAAATGGTATCTCCTGCAGATGCAGAATCATAAGCTGCAGTTAAGGTTCTCAATGGGCCTATACTACCTGATACAAAGACAGGTGATTTACCGTTGTAAGAATTACTTCCGGCCACATCCACATACCATTTGGCAGCATGGTTTAACTGACAAAAAAATATAGTGGTAAAAATTAGCAGTGTTCTTTTAACAGCAGGAGACTGTTTTATGAAAGGTATTTTCATAACTTACGAGGATGCAATAATACAAAAAATAAATGAATATTTTGGACAATTATCATAACAGGTAAAATGAAACCTCTAATTCATCAAGCAGAGAATTAGATTAAATAATTAATGATAGATTAATACGTTGTTTACTTAAAATAAACTCACCAGCATTTCCATATAACTAAGATTTGCCATTAATTAGCCAGCATAGTATCAACAAGTAATTTGGTTAAAAAAATCTCAACCAAATCGGTTGGGTTTAGTTTTGAAAGGCTGAAGCATATTTTCCACCTTGTCGATAATTTCTTTGGCCTGAAGAACAATCCCTTCCCCTTCAGCGGTTAGTCTAACAGGTAGATTCTTTCTTTCGAAAATAGCCACGCCCAGCCGGTTTTCGAGTAACTTTATTTGCTGGCTGACAGTGCTTTGTTCTGCAGCTACCAGATCTGCGGCTTTACTGAAACTGCCGGTCTCTGATACTGCAACGATGTATTGCAATTGTCTTAATGTTACCAGCATTAGTATCCTTTGTTAGAAAGGCAGGTTATCTCCGTCCATGGAAGAGCCGGCAGAAATATCCTGATTGATGATGAAATCGTCTACATCTGCAGGTGCTTCAGTTATTACCGACGATTCCGTTGTGCCAGCTGCCACAGGGGCTCCCCTTTTTTTCACTAAATTCCATGCCCGGATATCATTATACCAGCGGCCATTGTATTCGCGGCAATCTATATCGAAACTCACGGTTACCTCTTCCCCTTTCTGCACTTGAAACTGATCTACTTTTTCACCCCAAATTCCCATAAGGGCTTTTTTAGGGTACTGACCACTTTGCACTTCAAGAATAAACTCCTGCTTTTGCCAGGGATTACCTGCCTTGTTGGTGCCCGTTACTTTGGGCAAAACTTCAAAAACTTTTCCTGTAATTTCCATAAATATGCGACAAATATATAAAATTTACAAATGCGGTAATACACGCAGTTTCCACGAAAAAATCTATTTTGACCGGATGGCATCCACCGGATTGAGCCGGGCACCGGATAAGGCAGGCAGAAATCCCGCCAGAAGACCCACCAGCACGGAAACCCCGATACCCAAAAACACATCGTACGGCATTAGATACAAAACAAAACCACTATCGAGCTGATGCTGCAAAACAAAATTGAGCAACTGAAGAGTCCCCCATACCATAACCAATCCTATTAAACCTCCAATGATGCAAAGGATTACAGATTCTGTTAAAAACTGCGCCAGTATAAATCCGCGTTTAGCTCCAAGAGCCTTCTGAATGCCGATTTCCTGGGTTCTTTCCTTTACCGAAACGAACATAATATTGGCTACACCAAAACAGCCAACAACCATGGAAAAGCCTCCGATAATAATACCAATCACCTTTATGGTTCCGAACAAATCGCTGACTGCATTGGTAATCATGCTCATTCTGTTTACGGAGAATGTTGCTTCCTGATAGGGACCTGTTCTGCGGTATCGCCTCATCAGCTGTCCGGTTTCGAAAGATAAATCATCGAGAGAAACATCTTGCGCAGCTTTCAACAGTATTTGCGTGCCTTCTGAATTTTCTTTGTAATTCATCATTGACATACCCAGTTTCAGCGGCACCATAACCCATTCGTCGACACTGGCATCAATGATGCTTTGACCTTCCCTGCGAAAAACACCGATTACCCTGCAGACCTGATTTTTAACACGAATTTCTTTACCCAGCGGATCTGTACCGCTAAAAATATTTTTTGCAATGCTTGCACCAATTATGCATACAGGCCTTCCGGCCGCACTTTCGTCCTCCGTAAAATATCGGCCTATTTCCACATCGGTTTTTTGCACCTCGTTGTATCTATGAGAAACACAATTAACACTGGTTTCCGTTAATGAAATGCCTCTGTACTCTACCTTTTCGGAAGAACTAAAAGCAAATGCCACGGCTACAGCAAGGCTTTTATCGAGGTTATCCTCCAGAAACCGAGCTTCATCCAAACTGGTTTCGGGTCTTCTTAAATACTTCCACCAGGGATAATTTCCTCCAAACTCATCCCAGGGCCATTTCTGCACAAAGAGCACATCCGTACCGAATGAGGCAAAATTGTCATTGATATTTTTTTCCATGGAGTGAACCAGCGCATACACCACAATAATGCAGTAAATACCGATAGTGATACCAAGCACGGAAAGCACAGAACGAAGTTTGTTTTTCCTTAGGGCATCCATGGCCATATTTAGACTCTCCAAAAAAAATACACCCGGCTTCATATCTCAAATTTATTGCTTTTTGACAGGCCTGAGCGTATTGAATTCCCTGCGGTAAACAAGCCCCCCACCGAGGGTATTGCCGCTCACCCCATTTGTGATGGTACTGTTGTTTTGTTGTAGCAGCAAATTATTGCTTCGGCTGAATGCCTTTACCCTCCAGTTTTCGTTGCGGGTCATATACTCCAAATTGAAATTAAGCGGAAGTGCCACGCTGCTGACAAGCATAGCTACGGTAGGGTCGTAATTCACATCAAGGCGGAGCCGATCGGTAAGAAACCATTCACTGTTGATAAAAACCTTTGTGTTGGTGCCTGTTGCGCTGCGCACATCATCAATATTGACCTGAATTCGTGTAGGAATACCCAGCTTCGAAAAAATATCATTTACCACTGTGCTGGCCACACCGGAAAGACTGTTGCCTGCCACACCGCTGCCGCTTAAACCGCCTGTTCCGCTGCCGGTAGCAAAAGAAGGCGGAATAAAATTACCAAAAAGCAGCAATGCTACTGCCTGACGCATAGTTTCGTCCTTATCGGAACGGATTCGCTGAATAACCGAATAAACATCGCTTGACGAACCACCGGCAACCTGTAAATCCGGAGCTTGTAAATCGAAGGTGATTTCCGGTGCAAATAAATTCCCTTTCATCTGCAACTGGCTGATGATGCGGGTGGCGGGGTAATCCTTGCTGGTGGAAGAAACCGCTGCCATGAGAGCCGAGGGAGATATCTTCTTCTCGAAACTGCCGTTCATGCTGATGTTGACATTATAGGGGTCGCCATCCCAGGAGATTACGCCACCTTTATCCAGTGCAATTTTTCGGGTAAGCACGTTAATACCGGGAAGTGAAAAAACATAATCTCCCTCCGAAACTATATAGGTGCCGAAGAGGAAAAAGTGTTCATTTTCGTCATATAGCATGCGCAATGTGCCGGCGCCTTTCCCGCGTATCACATCACCGAGTTTTTCATCTATGACAAACTGAGCTTCCGCTTCAGACGTAGCCTCCAGAAAAAGATTAATCCGGTAGATGTTACTGCTGCTTTTCCCCGCAAAATTTGCGGAGTTTGATTTCCTTCCCTTGACCCTAAACTTGACATGACCTCCCCCAAATGATGTTTCTTCCACATCCGAGTATATGAGATTTATCTGGGTATTTTTTCTGGTTTTCAGGTTAATGTCCATTGAAATCCGGTCGAAAGGACCATAAATACGGCAATTGCCGTCTGCATAACCAACACCATAGTATAGACTATTGTCCTTTCCTGTAGTATTTAGAACTTTCAGATTTCGGGCACTGTCTATGCGCAGATCCAGTGCCCAGTCACTGAAATAATTGTGCTTTATGGCAATTTTGACCCAGGCATTGTTTTTCCCGCTTTCATCAATGATTTTGGTCGGTTTAAATGAGTAAAAACCTGTTTCATCAGCCATAATCAATGCATTCATCTTGTACCAGGTATTCAGGTAATCAATTTTAAAATTTGCACCTGTTATGTTGGCATTCCCGGTAAGTTTTGGCTTATCGGAATTCCCTCCCAGGTGAAAGTTCCCTGAAAGTTTACCATCTTGCAGGGTAACTATATCCACAAGAAATGGTTGCATGGCTTTAACAGAAACTGTAGAAGGTATGCTGATTTTGACATCAAACTGTTCGCCAATTATTCTTTTTTCGTAAGCGATGCTGCCTTTGGCAGAAACTCCATCCAACGGACCATTCACAAATCCTGCATTAAGGCTGAGCCTGCCCGGCTCCCCATCTTCATTCAGTCCCACATCTAGGTCACCATAGTTTACGTCCATGTAATCAAGGTCTCTTGCAGAGAAATCGCCCCATACGCGCGGTTTTTGCATCACAGAAGTCACAAAAACATCCGCATTAATGCGGCCTTGCAGCCTATCAAACGGATGCCCCGGAAATAAAGGATTCAGGTTTTGAAGGGCAAAATTTCCGGCATCTATATGCAATGTGTCACCTGCAAGTTCTGATATCATACCATTGATTTCAAAAAAAGCATCCCTGCTTTCAAAATACATGTTTTTAATTTTGATTTTACCACCCGTCAGAAAGGTGACTGAAGCATTGCCCGCAACCTGCCATTCATTGTGCATAAGCTCCAGACGACTGTTTGCAAGATGCATGGAAACCGAATCCCTGTATACTTCGCTGTGGGTAATAAAATCAATCTCTTCATTCCAGCGCGCATCCTTCATCTTCAATTCCATGTTTACATCAGACTGGCAGGCAGTGCCTGTCATTTCTATGTTATGAAACCATTCCGAGTCATGGTGACTCAGGTATGCTGCGGAGACATTAAATTCAAGATGGCTGCTATCTTCCTTATGCGCATTGCAACTTAATTGTTTTGCCGAAAACTTTCCCCAGCATATATCCATGGGCTCTACTGTCAGTTGCATAGTTTCGGCCCTCCCGTCAAACATCCCATACGCAACCAAAGATGTTGTATTAAAAGACGGATGTATAATGCCGGTAAGCAGACCTGTCTTTGGAATATTTACCGAATAAGAAAATGAATCCGGGAAATACGCTTTTGTATGCGAGAAGCGCCTTGCCATAATGGTTGCTGCCTCATTGTGAAGAACAGATAGGATATTTGAGGGATTAAACTTGCCTTTTACAAATCCTGTTAGGGCTTCGCCAGAGGCAAATATTTCAGTAAATTCCTCCTGATTTTTCTTTCCAAACTGCTGTTGGTTAAAGGCATAAACCTGGCCCACTCTATGCACAGACAGATTATTGAAAGTGATAAGTCCCTGCATATCACGGGGCTCTATTCCCGTCACATTTACAGCGGCATTGGTATAAACGAGAGTCTGCGCAGTATCAATTCCCAGCGCTGAAAGATCTGTTCCCCTCAGGTTAACAGAAAAATTCCAGCGTGCATCCTTTTCGGAAAAATCAACTATACCGCCAAAATCAAGATTCAGAAGCGGATCATTAAGAAATGCTTCTCCTTCAAATTTTTCAGAAGTAAGATTGCCATTCACCCTCGCGTTGGAAAAGGTTTTGTCCATAATCTGATATGAGGGTATTTTGCCATCCATTGTCATTTGGAAACGTTCGGGTGTGAGCCCCTCACCATCCAGATTAAGCTGAAAGCTAAAAGTACCCAATTGATCGGGCATTGAAAGCAGATTTCCTATATCCAGCCCCGTTGAGGAAAACTGACCTGCAAATTGCGCATTGGCGAGCCCTTCTTCAAAATTCATATAGCCGTTTGCACCTATTTCCCCGATTTCAGACTTCAGATTTCCATTAACAGTAAAATCTAGCAGCTGCCCGTTAAAACGTCCACTGAAATTCATTCTGCCAGCTTTGGCAACCGGCTCGGGGAGATCAATCCCCAATATCAGACGTTCAAGGTCTGAGGCATGTGTCTGTAGCATTTCAATATCAAACTCACAGTACATGGTTTGCCAGTCCGATAAGCCTTCAAAGAATAGATTTCCTATCAGCAATGACTTTGAAGCCGTGGTAATTTTCGCATTGTTCAGTTTTAACCTGTCAAATGTGCCTGAAATATCTGTATTTACGTATAGTTGTTCTTTATGCCCTTTCAGAGTTTCATCAAAAATTGACAGTTCATCCAAACAAACCGTGCTATTTTGCACATGAGCCTTCCATTCCGTGTTGGAAATAAATTCATCAAGATACTTATGTCCCGGGTAATCAAAATGCAAGTCTCCTGCAAGCAATGAACATGGCATTTTAAGCGACATATTTTCAAAGTCCATTCCCTTGTAGTGGATATTGCATAGCGCATTGAATGCATCAATTTGCAAGCCACTGCGTTCACGGGTTTTTAGATTTACAGCGGTAAAATGCAGTGAATCGTCAATGAGCCAGAAATCGCGGCAATCGCCTGAAATTTCATTGAACTCCAGGTGATATTCATCGATAATTCCCGGAACGGATGGTTTGTGGCGCTCATCAAAATACTGGAAACGGGTATCTTTCAGCCGGGCATTACCAAAATAGACAGCCCATGGTTTTGAAGGTGTTTTTTTCTTTTTAGGCGGACCATTGACATAGTCCACCAGAAAATCAATGTTTCGGCCTTTAACCCCTGCATGGTGCCCAACCCGAATAAAACCACCGGATAGTTCGCCGTCTCTGAAGTCAATTTCTTTTCTCAGTCGGTCAAATTTTCTCAGATTCAGATCTAGTGTACGAATAAAAATCATACTGTCTCCCTGCTGATCACTGATGTATATGCCTTCGGCATGAAGGTTTTGCACAAGGTCGAATTCAATAGATTTTACCGAAACTGTGCAGCCAAGTTCTTTTTCAAGGTAACGGGCAGCGCGGTTGGCAAGGTAGGTTTGAACGGCCCTGCTGCGCAGCAATATGCCCAGCAGACCTGCAAGCAAAAGTAGAAACAGCAAAAACCTGAGTATAAACTTGCGTAATTTTGTCCGCTGCTTTTTCAACCGTCTCGAAATTAAGGTACAAAAAGGCACTCACTATCCACCAGCCATGCGTTATTCTACTATATTGGGCATAGAAAGCAGTTGTGATGACACCTCTGTAGCTATTTGGTACAAGGGCAAAATCCTTGCCAATGTAACAGCCGGTCAGGATGTACACAGGCAATATGGCGGTGTAGTGCCGGAACTGGCATCCAGAGCCCACCAAAGCAACATCATTCCCACACTTGAAAAAGCCTTGAAAACCGCAAATATTGCGGAGAATGAAATAGACGCCATCGCTGTAACACAGGGTCCCGGACTAGTGGGAAGCCTGCTGGTTGGACTTAATACAGCCAAAGGACTGTCTATTGCATTAAATAAACCACTCATTGGGGTCAACCACCTTCAGGCCCACATTGCCGCACTGTTTATCGAAAACCCGGAGCCTGCATTTCCTATCCTGGTAATGCTGGTAAGCGGTGGACACACACAATTGATTCTGGTCAGGAACTATACGGAAACAGAGGTTATAGGAACCACGCTTGACGATGCCGCCGGTGAGGCATTTGACAAGGCAGCAAAACTTCTTGGCCTGCCCTATCCTGGCGGAACGCATATTGAAAAATGGGCTCAATCGGGCAATCCGCAGGCGTTTTCGTTTCCACAGGCAACTGTACAGGGGCTGAACATGAGTTTTTCAGGCATTAAAACTGCCTTGCTCTATTTCTTACAGAAGGAGTCCAAAAACAATCCTGACTTTCTGACCGAGAACCTGTCAGACATTTGTGCATCTTATCAGCAAAGCATCATCAATTATTTAACAAGCAAAACAAAAAAAGCAATAAAGGATTTCAAACCCAGTTCCATTGCCATTGCCGGCGGGGTTTCTGCCAACCGAAAACTCAGAAAAACTTTTCAGGAAATAGCCCAAAGTAACGGACTGAATTGTATTGTTCCATCTTTTGAATACTGCACTGACAATGCAGCCATGATTTGCATGGCAGGATATTATTTGTTGGAAAACAACCATGTTTCGGGGCTTGATATGTTACCCTACCCCAAAAACAATAGCAATCGCTGAATTTGTTTATAATCGTTGTAAGATATGCGGAGAATAAAATACATACATCAACTTGAAAACTGGCCTAATCTGCTCATTAATCGCAGTCGTGTATCTGTATTGCTTGAGCGAATCAACTTCCTTCAGGGGCAATGCACGGCCGCATGGAAGGTTACTCGCCCGAATTTAGAAAACAGGCCATCATCAATGCTATGGGAGCAGAAACAGTGGCCAGTTTTGGTTCTTAACCCCTGATCCTTTTGCAGACGGGAATGGGCCCCTGTCCAGAATTATCTCGCTCATGCTGATTTCGGCATCCGAAAATGGGCTGCCGCATTATTATGCGCCTTCGTTACAAATTCTGAAAGAAAGGGAAACCTATTTTCAGCTGCTGGAGACCTGTCAGAAGGGTGGTCTGGATATTACCGAGTGGGTTAAATGGTATCTTTGGATTATTGAAAAATCGATTTTGGACATCAAAACAGTCCAGATTCAGGTAGTGGGCAAGCAGAAACTTGAGGACAAAATGTCATCGCTGGGCCTATCGCTGAGGCAGAAAAAAGTACTCAGAAAAATGTTCTCACTGGAAAAAGCGCAGTTTACAAGCATTGAATGGGCGGAAGAAGGAGGTTATTCTGCTGATACTGCTCTTAGAGAAATTAGATCTTTGCTCAACCTGCGTCTGCTTCAAAAAATGCCAAAAGGCGGCAGAAGCACACGTTACCGGATTTCCATTTAAGCAGATTAAACCCTTAACCAGCATACATTTAAACTGCCTACGTCGTTTTGGTTCTACAAAAAACCCGTTAAACACAAATTTTCACCCAAAACACATTGGAATATCTTGGGTGAAATCATTATTTTTGCGGTTCTTAAGATATTATGGCTGTAATACAAAAGCTCAGAAATTCAGGTTTAGTTGTGGTGGTAATTATCGCCGCACTGATTTTATTTGTTCTTGGCGATGCGCTCAGTAGCAACGGTCGCTTTGGTTTGGGTGATGGTCTGCAGGGTGTTGTGGCCAAAATCAACGATAATCCTATAAAAACGAAAGATCTGGAAAATAAAGCTCAGGAAAAATTTAATTCATTTCTTGAAAGGGCGCAGGAAGGAGAACTTGACGAGATAGAAGAGTTTAAAATGGCTATTGAACAGGCCTGGTCACAAGCCTGGTCCGAAATATTGAGTAACCAGACCATTGACAGGGAAATTGAACTTTCCGGGGTAAGGGTTACCGAGGAGGATATAAACGACATGTTGGTGGGCCCCAATCCTCTTGAAGATTTGAAGGCCGATCCAAGCTTTCAAACAGATGGTCAATATGACCGCAAAAAGGTTGAAAGCATTCTTAAAAGAGCGAAAAAAAACAAGAATCAGGCAAAAGGTCTCGAAAAGTTCAAGAATGAAATCAAACAAAGGCAGATTAAGAAAAGATATTTCAACTATTTGGCGAAATGCAACCACAAGACAAAAACAATGCTTAGATATGAATATCTTTCCGCCAATTCCAGTGTATCGGGTAAAATTGCAAGCATTAATTACAGTACCGTTTCAGATAATAGCGTTAAGGTCACAGACGCGGATTTAGAAAAATACCTGAACAAACACCGCGAACAATATAAAAACAAAGAAGAATTCAGGGATATTCAATATCTTTTGTGGAAAATTATTCCCAGCTCTGAAGACTCAGCTGACATAAAAAGGCAAGCTATGGTCGCGGTTGCTACCATGAAGCAGGAAAGTAAACCCGACACAACCCTGGTTCAAAATTCCATTTTCTTTTCACGGGGAAATCTTCCCAAAAGGACACCCAGGGAGGTTTCTGAAGTAGTGTGGTCAATGCCTGTGAATTCCGTTGCAGGTCCTTTTTATAAGGATGGTGTATACGCAGTTTACAGAAAACTTGCAGAGAAAAAAGACAGTACACCTTCTATTAATGTTGCACACATACTGGTGCAAGTTGGTGAGGCACCCAATAAACAGCGCATCACCGATAGCGCTGCTGCTTTGGCCAAGGCCAATGAACTTGCTGCACAAATCAGAGGTGGTGCAGATTTCGGTAAACTTGCTTTGGAGTGGAGTGCAGACAAAGGATCGGCTGCAAATGGCGGAAGCTATGGCTGGGTAGATAAAAGAACCTACGATAACTACGTGGCACCCTATCGAGATTTTGCACTCGGGGCTGCTAAAGGCCAGATTGAAGTAGTTAAATCAGAATTTGGTTACCATGTTATGAAGGCCATTGAAAGTCCGGACTTTACCCAAATTAAATTTGAAGAGCAAAAGTTTGAAATAGCAGCAGGACCAAAAACCATAAAAGAGGTTGATCAACTTAGCCGAAAATTCAGAAATCTGGTTTCTGACGGAGATGCCAAAAGTTTTCAGAATGCAGTTGATAAAATGGGGTTGAATGTGCTGGTTCAAAAGGATATTAAAACAGACGTAAAAAGTCTGCCGGGAATT
>VGGQ01000015.1 GCA_016868535.1 Bacteroidota bacterium
TTAGGTCGTTATCCGAAAGCACATTCTCCGCACTTTTCGCACCGAATACAGGGTGTTCCACAGTGCCTATTCCCAGCAGTGGCAAACACATTTCCGAAAGCGGAGCCAGATCACCGGAAGCGCCCAGGGACCCCTGCTCGTGAACCATCGGAATCCAGTCGTTGTTGTAATGCCAAATCAGTCTTTCGGCAACTTCTGTCTGAACAGCACTATAACCTTTGCCAATGTTGATGATCTTTAACAACAGCATGGTTTTTACAATGCCGGTTTTCAACGGGCTGCCCGTGCCGGCGGCATGAGTAATCAGCAGGTTGCGCTGCAATCCTTCCAGCTCATTATCGGGAATACGTACATTCTGCAGGCTGCCGAAGCCGGTATTTACGCCATACACCGCCGGATTCCCGTCTTTCAGGTAGGATTCAAGGGCTTGTACGGAGTTGTTTATTCGTTGCAAAATGTGCGGTGAATAACGAATTTTATCTCCGCTGTTAATCAATTCCAGTATAGATTCCAGCGAATAATGTTCTTGTATTTCCCTCATTGTGATATATGCTGTAAAATTTGACTTTGTGGGCATATATTTTGGTCTCCACTGATCAGGTTTTTAACCGAAACCGTCCCATCGGAAATTTCCTGTTCGCCTAAAATGCATGCCCATTTTATGCCTTTGTTGTTGGCATAATCCAGTTGCTTTTTTAGTTTGGCGGCACCGGGATACACTTCAGTAGCAATGCCGGCATCGCGCAGGTTTCTTGCCATGGCAAAGGCCGCAGGCAGTGCGGGTTCATCCATGCAGCAAAATAATACGGCAGTGCTTTGCAGGCTTGCTGTCGGGAAAATGCCGGCGGCATCCATCAAATCATAGATGCGGTCGAGGCCAAAAGAAATGCCCACACCGGTAACGTCTTTCAGGCCAAACACGCCTGTAAGGTTGTCGTAGCGTCCTCCGCCACCTATACTCCCAATGCGAAAATCTGCGGGAATACGGTCATCGGCCGGTACTACTTCCATTACCATTCCGGTGTAGTAACTGAGACCGCGCGACAGTGTTACATCAAGGGTCCTTGTATTGGTTACCGGCAATTGATTCAGCAATGTCAACAGCTGTTTTATTTCCAACATTCCTTTTTGGAGCGTTTCATGCTGAATGGATGCTGCATGTTGCAATGCGTTTAGTTTTTCCTCTGCTGAGCCCATTCTGTTTATTTTATCCAGTAAGGTCCATGCTTCCGCACCATTGGGTATTGCCTCTTTGTTGATTTCATTCAATACACCATCAAAACCAATTTTATCGGCTTTGTCTATAAGTTGCATGAAGCGGTTATGATTGGCTGCGCCTTGAAGCCAGGGTTCAAATACATCGAGGATGCCGCGGTGGTTGAAGCGGATATTTACTTTAAGGCCAAGTTTTGCAAATGCGTTGTCATAAATCTGCAGTAAATCGGCTTCATTACTGATGTTTTGGCTGCCCAAAATATCTGCATCGCACTGCCAGAATTCGCGGTACCGCCCTTTCTGGGGGCGGTCGGCACGCCAAACGGGTTGAATCTGGTATCGTTTGAATGGAAAATGAATTTTATCGCGGTTCATCACCACAAAACGGGCCAGGGGAACGGTCAGGTCGTAGCGAAGACCGCGGTCCGAAATTTGCGGTGTAAGGGCTTTGCTGTCGCGCTGCCGCAAAATTTTTTCATCGGCCTTTGCCAGAAAATCACTATTGTTCAGAATCTTAAAAAGTAACTGATCGCCTTCGTCGCCATACTTGCCCTGCAAGGTTTTAAGGTTTTCCAGGGCAGGTGTTTCCAACGGTAAAAATCCGAATTGTTTGAATGTTTCCTCTACAATGCCGATTACGTGCTTGCGGCGCATCATCACCTCCGGACTAAAATCGCGGGTTCCCGAAGGCAGGGATGGTTTATCCATGTTGCGAAGTTACGGGGATTATCTTAAATCGGTTTTTTACTTTTTTTCACTGCATATAAATTAAACTTGCATTTTTAATAATTTATCGACAATATTGTTCAATTAAAAGCACAAAACATGAAAAAAATCTCATTTATTCTCTTCGCTGCCTTTTCTATGGCACTCGTAACCTTCTCTTCCTGTGGAAAATACGAAGAAGGGCCCGGCCTGTCACTTAGTTCAAAAAAGTCACGTGTAGTAAACACTTGGGTTATTGAAAAAGTCATTAGTAATGGTCAGGATGAAACTGCCCTATTTCTGTTGTTTTTAGGTGACCATTCCTTTGAATTTAAAAGAGATGATACTTATGAATTTTTAGCATCTGGTGAAAGAGAAACCGGAACCTGGTCTTTTGACAGCGACAAAGACCACCTGGAATTGATGGAAACAGGCACCACAACAAAATATGTCCAGAAAATTCTCCGCCTTACCGCTAAGGAAATGTGGCTGGTAGAAGATGATGGAACCGATAAAATTGAGATTCACTACAAGCCGAAATAAGCGATAACACCAAATCGTTTTCTCATAATCACCTTACCGGTATAGCGTTGTTTGCAATACCTGTAAGGTGATTTTTTATAAAATCAGGTCTTTGATCCTTTATTTGCTTAAAAACCATCAAACCAAAAGGGTTTGGAAACAATAATCAGAAAACGGACAGAACTGCAGGGACTAAAGTTTATTTTATACCCACAAACCCCATTTTAATGAGTCGGGCATTGCAATGCCTTGTGATTTTGCCGTAAGCAGGGCATACTGCGGTGGTGCACCTGCCAGGTTTCAGGAATGGCTTCTTCCCGTTTCATGAATTTTATTTTTATTAAAATTGCCTTAATTCCTGAATTGTAGTACCCATTCTGCCCCAGGGCAAAAAAGCATCTTCCAACGTTTTAGCCAGCGGAACAGGCGTATCCAGACTGCCCAGCCTTTTAACAGGTGCATCCAGCGATTGAAAGCAGTTCTCCATAATCCATGCTGAAATGTCAGAGGCGATGCTCCCGATCAGCGTATCTTCGGTAAGTACCAGGACTTTTCCAGTAGCCTTTACCTGTTCAGAGACTGTTTCCTTATCCCACGGCAACAGGGTGCTCAAATCCACAACCCTCGCAGGGATTTGGTTTTCGGTCACGTATTTCAGAGCCTGATGCACACCCCATCCATACGTGATGATACAAATGTCATCCCCGTGATTATGAACTGCAGCGCGGCCTTCGGGCAAAGTGTAATAGTTGTCCGGAACCATGCCACTCACGCTGCGGTATAAAAATTTATGTTCAAAAAACAACACAGGATTGGGATCATTGATTGCGGTGGCCAGCAAACCTTTTGCATCAAACGGATTGGATGGATAATAAATTTTTAATCCCGGCACATGGTAGAACCAGGCTTCATTGCTCTGACTGTGAAACGGTCCTGCCTGCACGCCTGCTCCAGTGGGCATTCTCACTACCACATCGGCCGGCTGGGCCCATCGGTAATGGCTTTTGGCCAGATTGTTTACAATCTGATTGAACCCGCAAGTCACAAAATCAGCAAACTGCATTTCCACCACAGCTTTGTGTCCTTTAATGGCAAGCCCGTAGCCCGCACCCAGTATAGAACTTTCGGTAATTGGGGTGTTGCGCACCCTGTCTTTACCGAATTCTTTATAAAAATTATCGGTTATTTTAAATACACCGCCATACTCAGCCACATCCTGCCCCATAATCACCAGGTTGGGGTGTTTCTGCATGCTTTGTTTCAGCCCGTCGCTAATGGCATCCACCAGGCGCTTTTCGGTTTCCGGTCCTGAGGGGGCAGCCTGCTCTTGGGGCGCCGCTGCATAAATATCGGCCAGTTCTTCTGCCTCATGGGCCACAGGTTCCGGTTCGCAAAATACTTCTTCAAGCCCTGCTTCTATTTCAGCCAAAAATTCTTTGCGTATTTTTTCGTCATCACCGGGAGTTAGAATGCCTTCATTTAATAGCCAGGCCTCAAAATTATCAATGGGATCTTTATTTTTCCATTCTTCAAACAGGTGAGGGGGAACGTATTTAGTGCCGCTGGCTTCCTCGTGGCCGCGCATGCGGAAGGTGATGCATTCCAGCAATACAGGCCTTGGATTTTGGCGCATATCTTCTGTGAGTTTACGCATTGTATTGTAAACCTCCAGAATGTTGTTGCCATCTAACTGAACGGCTTCCATACCATATCCGATGCCTTTGTCAATGAATTGCCTGCAACGAAACTGCTCATTGCTGGGTGTACTTAGGCCATAGCCGTTATTTTCAATGAGAAAAATAACCGGCAACTGCCATACTGCTGCTACATTAAGGGCTTCATGGAAATCGCCTTCACTCGTGCCCCCGTCTCCGCTGTAAACCACAGAAACCTTTCCCTCTTTATTCAGTTTGTGGGCTAGGGATATGCCATTGGCAACGCCCAGCATGGCGCCGAGGTGGCTGATCATACCCACAATGTGGTATTCGTTTGTGCCAAAGTGAAAACTGCGGTCTCTGCCTTTGGTAAACCCTGATTTTTTGCCCTGCCACTGCGCAAACATCTTGCGGAAAGGGATGTTACGGGTGGTAAATACCCCCAAATTGCGGTGCAGGGGCAAAATATATTCATCCTCATGCAAGGCAAGTGTAGTTCCCACGGAAATGGCTTCCTGACCCATGCCACTGAACCATTTGCCTACTTTTCCCTGCCGCAACAGAATCAGCATTTTTTCTTCTATTACACGGGGTTTTACCAGATTTCGGTAAATATTTATCAGTTCGTCGTTGCTGAGGTTTTGGCGGTCAAATTGCATGACGGCGCGAAGGTAAGGCACAGGATCGGATTGGAATCAGAATGCTTCGCCGAAGGCAAAGTAAAAACCCGATTGCCCTTTTAATCCCACAGCATAATCAATACGCAGATTGATATTTTCCTTGCGATCGGCATCAAAACGCAGACCTGCATTGAAAGCGGGCTTGAAGGGATTGCCGAAAACATCAGCAGGTTGCGAGAAAACAGTGCCTGCAGCGGCCCCCACGGCAGCGCCCCATCGCTTGTAGATGCTTGTACGTATTTCGCCATTGAGAACCAGCATTCCCCGGTCGCGGAACCTGCCAAGGTAATAACCGCGCAGGTTTCGGTCGCCTCCCAGCAAGGCCAAATCAAAGAAATGGGTAGGAGCCGAGAGGTAAGAAAAGACTGCCCTGCCTGCTGCAATGCTTTTTTCGCCAACTTTTTTGTAACCTCTGCCGTCAATCTGAATTCTGTTGCCATTACCCGCTGAAACCGCCACGTTTCGGGTAATTTGCAAATCGAGGTATACGCCCTCTGCCGGGTTCAGCATATTGTTTCGGCTGTCGTGCAGGCATTGCAGTCCGGCAGCTGTTACTTTTAGTGAGGAAGGGGATTGCGTTTGTTCAAAGACAATGCCATCAAAGCGCTGATGCCTGTATAAAGGTCCCATGAACCAGTATGGGCGTACTTTTTTCAAGACTGCCGCTTCCAGCCAGTTTCTTTTGCTGTTGAATGTCTCCCTCGTGTTTTCAGGTGTTTGAATGCCAATACCCCACCAGTAGTCGGGAAATTTGCTCCTGTGGGCTACGAAGTTTATCAGCCATTTTTCTGAGGGCAAAAAAACACTTCCCGTGATTTGAGCTATGGATTGTTTTCGCTGCGTATATTGAAATTCTGCCTTTAAGGATGATAATCTAGTTTTTGCATCTGTTTTAAAAGCCAGCTGGCAAACGGCTCCGGCATAACTGCGGGTTTCGGGCGCGTAGCCTAATGTTGGAACCGGCAATACACTGATTTTTGCTGAATCTTTCTGACTTGCGGAAACGGTATTTTGGGCACATAAAAAACCCGAAATCAGGCAAACAAAAGTTTTAAGAGATAATGGGCTCAATTCACTGCAAAAATACTACAGCTGTAGTCCTGATAATTTGGAATTATGGGGGAAAAATGATTATATTCAATTTTTAAATAACCGGAGCGCGTCTTTGGCCATAAATTCACAACTTAATTGGGAAAAATGCGCTTTTTTTGCAACCATTCACCCCATGTTGCGTCATTAATATCGAAACTACTTGTTAACGGATGAAGACATCATACAAGGTTGCAAAAAAGGAGACCGCCGCGCACAAGAAGCATTGTTTTTGCGCTACGGAAAAAAAATGTATAGCTATTGCCTGCGCTACTCCGGCAATCCTGCTGATGCCAACGATCTGCTTCAGGATGGTTTTGTAAAGGTCTTTGAGTTTATCGGCACCTTCAAGGGAGACAGTGCCATAGAAGCCTGGATGACACGGCTGTTCATCAACCTTGCCATCTCACGCTTCCGCAAACGGATTACCGGACCTCAGTTTGTGGAGGTGGATTACATTCCGCTTGCCGAACAGGCGGAAGAAAAAGAGGAGGCACAGGAAACATTTCGTGAATCTGTGGACCAAGTACTGTCTGCCCTTGCTGCCCTGCCGGAAAAGTACCGACTGGTCATCAACCTGTATGTTATAGATAATTTGACACACAGGGAAATTGCAGAGCAGCTGGGAATCTCCGAAGGTGGCAGTAAAAGCCTGCTCAGCCGGGGGCGCATGATGCTAAAAGAACTTATAGATAATAAAAACAAACGTTGAGAAACGAAGATACCCATAACGACAAACAGCTTCAGAGATTGTTTCAATCCTTCGAACCTGCGGTGCCTCCAGGTGCCTGGGAGGGTATTGCCGGTGCGCTGGATCGTAAACGAAACCGTCGCATTGCAATGTGGTGGATAACTGCCGCGGCTGTTTTCATAGGCGGTATGACCGCTTTGTGGCTCGGTTTAAACGACCTAAAACAAACACGAAAAGTATATAGACAAGCGGAAGTTGCCAAAGCAACAGATACCGGAAAAGGGGAATCCAATTCAATTATTTTAGGGGGAAATAGCTCGAAAAGTGCAAATAATCAAAATTTGGTTCGGGTTAATTCAGGCGGAAATGCCAAGATCGATATAAAACCGATTTCAAGTGAAAAAATCTTCCAGGAAAATAAAGAGCAAAATCAGATAGTACCTGAGTCTTCGCCTGAAATTGCAGGAAACGATCGTGAACTCATCAATCCATTCGGATTGCCTATCCTGCCTTCAAAGTGGCCCGTGGCGGATGCCATAACTTCGGTTGATGTGCCCAAGCCCAAACTTTACAAGGCGCCGGTGAGCAAATGGACCTTGGCTGCGGGCGTTTTGCAAATGCAAACAGGCAACGGTCATTCGGTTAATCCTGCAAACAGCCGCTATGTCCACAAGAATTATCTCAGTCACATGAAAGAAGGTGAGCAGAACATGGGCGGCACAGGGTTTTCGTTGCAGCTGGGATATCAGTTGAATAGGAAATTTACCTTTACAGGAGGTCTGCAGTTCAGGCAGTTAAATACCCGGCAGCATTTCAGTTTCGCAGACGAAGTACCTGTTACCCTAGTGCCGGGTAACACTCCCGATAAATTTGGTAATTATCCCATCATTGGATATTTTGGTAACACCGTAAGTATTAGCTACAGCGGTTTTCAGCGCAATAACATGTTGGAAATACCGTTGGGAATAACTGCCGATTTTGCAATATCTTCTAAATGGTCTGTAAAGCCCGCCATTACTATAAATACAGGATTTATCAGCGATTTCAACGGCTTTACGCTGGATTATCAGCAGCTGCAAACAATATCCCAGCAGGCCGACTGGTTTAGAAAAGTACAGATTTCCGGATCCCTGTCTGCTGGTGCTTATCGCAAGATTAGCAGGAATCTTCAGTGGGGTGTAACCCTGGGAGCTGCCCGAATGTTTACCCCGACTTATGTTCCCGACGCCAGTGTTCGTCCGCGAAACCACGCCGCCGGCATAGGTACTCAAATAATTTGGAGGATTGACTAAATGATGACCAAAAATTCCTTCAGTTTTGCTAGATTGCAGTTTGTGAGAATAGCCACTTTTATTCTTTTGCTTCTGGATTTCTTATGTGCTAGGGCACAGGTGCTTGAGCCATTAGGTAGTGGTTTGCCGAGCAAAGTGACGGCTGCATACGCTTCAGGCCAGGATTACCTCGCATTGTTCGGTGACGAAACCACGCCTGATACATCCGATTATATTGTAGCAAGATGGAATGGTGCCTACTGGTCATATTATCCCGGACTCTACAAACCGGATGCGGTAAAAACGATAGATGCGCAGTATACATTCAATAGTCTTGTGTTATATCGCGATACCATGTATGTGGGTGCTTATATCTCAGGTGCTAAAAAAGATACAGACATTCCCGTAAGCCATTTGTATAAGTGGAATGGCGAAAAGTGGGTTACAGACATTGGTGTCGTAAAGAGCAAAAATGACGGCATCGTTGCCATGACGGTTTTTGATGATAAAATGGTAGTTGCCGGTAAATTTCTGGATGTAATCAATGGGAGTATCGTCAATAATATCGCTATTTACGATGGCAACAAAGGGCAATGGGGTTTCTTGGGAAGTTCGAATTCCAATCAGGGTTCTGACGGCGCCATCAAGGCACTGCAGGTTTTGGACAACAGGTTGTATATAGCCGGTGATTTTCAAAATTTTGCCGGAACTTTCACAGGTAATATTGCCTACTACACGGCATCCAATCAAACCTGGGGCGGTATTGGCAGTCCGTTTACCGATAAGGTAGATCAGCTGGCAGTGTTTGCAGATAAGCTGGCTTCTTTGGGCTTCAATACAGGGAAAGTTGAAATCAGAGAATTTGATGGCAAGTGGAGTCCGGCTTTGCGCCTGGATACTTTTAGTAAGGCTGTTTTTAGCACCATTGCGGGTTCCGGCAATACTTTGCTGGTAGGAGGTGACTTCCTATACAATGGTAATGGAAGTTCAGTGCTGGGCTATGAAAATGGAAAGTTTAAAACTACAGGAAACCGTATACAAGGCACTTTTACATTGGGTCAAAGAGGTTCCGAAGCTTTTATCTGGGGTGATTTTACCGAACAAAACACAGGTCTTAAGCGCATTAGTAAAATTGAAAACAATGCAGGTGATATTGCCGGTTTGGTGTTTTATGATAAAAACCAAAATTGTCTGAATGATGGAGCTGATTTGCCTTTGGGTATGCGAACCGTAAGTTTTACCAGCATTAAAACGGGCAAAATGTGGTTTGCTGTAACCGATGATAAAGGAAAGTTTGCGGCAGCATTACCTGAAGATGACTATAGTATACAGGTTTTTGCCGGAAGGCACTGGGTGAATTCATGCCCGAGTAACTTTGCCAGTGCTGTAAAAAAGGGAGAATACAGCATGGTTTATCTTTCGCAGTACATGGCTCCCAATGTGAGTGATATAGAGGTGAAAACCGATGTGATAGTTTCCGGCGCTGTTCGACCTGGTGATGAAGTGAAAGCGGTGATTACCCTCAGAAACGCTGGAAATACTGTCATCAATGGCCCAACCCTACATTTGGTTCACGATGCGCGTCTGACAGCATTTTCAGCAGACAGCACACCCGACAATTATTCAGGCACCGAAGCGATCTGGAGTATTACCCGCTTTGGGCCGGGTTCGTCTCGAAGTATTCCTTTCACATTCAAAATTCCTTTTGATGCGCAAAGCACAGATTGTTTTCCGGTTTACCTCAAGACAGGCACAACTTTTACTTCAGCCGATGCCTACAAGAGAGATAATACTGATACCCTCCAGCTTAAACTCATGGATAATGGGACTGCGGCTGTTACCAAAAGCAGTTTAAAAGGTGATGATGTTGACTTCAGGGTGCGTGAACTAACGTATCATGTTAATTTCACCAATACCAGCAAGAGTTTCGTTAAAAGGCTCGTAATGCTTGATACGGTTGATGCTAACCTGCCCATGAGCCGTGTGGTTATTACCAATCTGTATCCTTCGGATGCCCTTGTGAGAACTGAAAAGGGTAATATTCTTGTGGTAGAATTCCCCAATGCCAATCTGGCCGCGCTGGAATCAAATCCAGCTATGGCAAGCGGTTTCATCACCTACAAAATTGAGCTTACTGCCGATCTAAAGACAGGTCAGTATTTCTATAATAGGGCAAATGGTGATTTCGACAGCCGCTGGAAGGCCAGTAGCAATATGGTCACTGTGCTTGCGAAAAATCCTTTTGCCTCCGTGAAAAGAACTGTGTCAAATCCAATGAAATTATGGCCGAATCCGGTCGCAGATCAGTTGAACTTGGTTTTCCCAAGCCACAACAAAGGCATAGCTGAAATTTCCGATAATTCGGGTAAAGTATTGCTTCGCAAAAACATATCAGGTCAGCAGATGCAGTGGGATGTAGTTGCGCTTAAGCCTGGTATGTATTTTCTGAAAACCCCTGCAGGTATCAGCGCATTTCAAGTGATTCGCTGAGCAGAATGTCTGCTTTTCGCAGCAGGTTCAGGTTGTATTGAACGAAGTTATCCAGTCCGGCATCGTACTCCGTGTTCCCCAGGCTATCTCCATCCTGGTTTAGCGCTTTGGGCGTAAACTGACTTTCAAAGTTTTTGGCTGAAACAATACTGTTAAGGTTCATTACGTTAACAAGCTTATTAAGCATATAACCCAGCTGAATGGCAGGAATGCGGCCGCCTCTGCCACTGCTGATGCCGGATGTGGCAAATATTTTTCCTTCCCAGCATTCGGCAAACTCCCTTTTGCCAAACTGATTTATCAGGTTGATGATTTCAGGAGAAGGGAACCAGTTGTATTCCGGAGACAAAATAAAAATCAGTTTGCTGTCAGCCAGACATTTGTGCACAGATTCGCTGAATGAACTCAGCTGTCCGGGCTTCAGTAATCCGCCATTGCTGAAGGGAATATCGTAATCCTCAAAATCAGGCATGGAAACCAGGGAAGATTCTATCCCTTTTTCGGTTAAAAGGCGTTTAATGGCTTTGCCTGCCCTTGCCGTATTGCTGTTGGTTCTAGAAGAACCGCAAAGAATGCCAATCATTATTTTTAGCTGAATTGATTCGCATATACATACAAATTGAAACCGGGTTTGTTTGCAATTTGCTGCAGAATTTGCGCATGTTTTTCAGCGTCATAGTCGGCCATTCGCCTTTTGGCAATAATCCTTCCCAGCTTTTCAGCCAGCAGCACAGAGCGTCTTGAACTGTTGGACATGCTTTGATGGTGTCCGGAAATAGCGTTGCTTAAGGTATCAATTCCTTTACCTTTGGTGGCTACGGTTTCGATTACCTGTGCTTCATGTGTTCTGTTTTCACGGGCCCTTTCCCTCAGATGTCCGGCAAAGCGGGCAGCGCCCTCACGGTCTGATTTATTAACCACAAAAACGTCGGCAATTTCCATGACGCCACTTTTGAGGGTTTGTAACTCGTCCCCACTTTCTGGTACCATCACCACCACAGTTGTATCGGCCACACCGGCTATTTCCACTTCGCTTTGGCCTACACCGACGGTCTCAACGATTATTCGGTCAAAACCCGCATGTTTGAAAATGTCTATGATTTCCAGTATTCCGGAAGACAAACCTCCAAGGCTTCCACGGCTGCTGAGGCTGCGGATAAAAAGGTTGAGGTTGGTAAAATGGCCTGCCATGCGGAGCCTGTCGCCCAACAGCGCCCCAAAATTGAATGGGGATGAAGGATCTACCGCAATAACTGCCACTTTTAGGTTGTTTTTCAGCCAGAAGCCGGCCAGCTCATTCACGATGCTACTTTTGCCGGCACCGGGTGGCCCGGTAATACCTACAACCGGCACCTGCGGCAGTTCCAGGCTCTCAAGCAAATTGTGGAATCCCGGCAGATTGTTTTCTACCAGGCTTATGGCACGGGCAATTGCAGCAGTTTCTCCTGCTTTAACTTTGTTTGTTAACAACTGCCAGTCCATAGGGCGAAGATAGTTCACAGAACCGGTTTAAAAGCCTTGCAGGCATCGAAAATAAACTTCCATATTTCCTCTTTGCCGGTTTTATCTACGCTGCTGCTCACCATAAAGGGAGGCAGGTTTTCCCAGCTTTTCAACATCTCAACCTGTATGGCAAGCACGCTTTTGTTAAGCGCCTCTTTGCCCAGTTTGTCGGCCTTGGTGCCAATGATGGCGAGGGGTATACCCGCAGCGCCGATATTGTTGATGAAATCCATATCGATGGCCTGCGGAGGAATGCGCAAATCCAGTAACACGAAAAGACACATAAGATTTGGTCTTTCCATCAGGTAATGCCTGATCATGCGGGCAAATTTTTCACGCTGGGTTTTACTCACCTTGGCATAGCCATAGCCAGGTAGGTCACACAGCTGTACTTTCTTATCGATAAGAAAGAGATTCAAGGTCTGCGTCTTACCCGGATTGGATGAAATTCGGGCCATGTTTTTGCGGTTGCACAGCATATTGATGAGACTGCTTTTGCCCACATTGCTGCGGCCAATGAAAGCAAACTCGGGAAGACCTTTGTGGGGCATTCCATCCTGACGTTCCCAGCTGCCCAGAAAATCTGCTTGTTTTATTTCTATCATATCGATACATCCGCAAAGGCCCGTTGGGGAATGCTTATATTTGCACCTTCATTTTTACGCTTGTGCAAGTTAAACCCAATCAGGAATCCGCGCTTTCAAAAAAACAACAAGTTGCCCAAATGTTTGATGACATTTCAGGCAAATATGATTTTTTAAACAGGTTATTGTCTTTGGGGATCGACAGAAGATGGCGCCAAAAAGTGCGTAAAGCCGTGTCTGCAAACAATCATACCCGTATTCTAGATGTTGCAACCGGCACCGCCGATCTTGCAATTGAGTTATCGAGAATCAAGAATTCTGACATCACGGGCATTGATATCAGTGCTGGAATGTTGAAGAAGGGTGATGAGAAAATTGCACGCGCAGGCCTCAAAAAGCAAATTCACCTGCAGCTGGCCGATTCAGAAGATCTTCCCTTTAACGATGCTGAGTTCGATGCTGTAGCAGTGGCCTTTGGGGTGCGTAATTTTGAAAATTTACAGGCAGGTTTTCAGGAAATGCTGCGCGTAATTAAACCCGGCGGACATTTGTATGTGCTGGAATTCAGCAAGCCTAAAAACAAGCTTTTTAGTGGTTTGTACTGGTTCTACTTTAAAAAAGTATTGCCGGTTGTCGGTAAACTGGTTAGTACCAGTGTGAATGCTTACAGTTATCTGCCCCGCAGTGTAGCTGCATTTCCTGAAGGCGCGGAATTTGCTGGTATAATGAAAGATTGTGGTGCAAAATCCGTTTTAATAAAACCTCTTACCTTTGGTGTGAGTTCGCTGTACATATGCGAAAAGTAATTATCATAGCCCTGTGTTGGTTTTGCCTACAAGCTCAGGCTCAGACCGATCCCAACCGGATTTACAGGAAGCACTTTTTCTGGGGCATTGCATTTACTGGGACCTATGCCAAAATGAAGATGAATCTGGATCCGGTTTTCTGGCAGCGTCAGGATTCCCTAGCCGGAATTTTCCCCGGCGGACAGGCAGGTGGTGGTTTTGGCGGGTCTGTGGCTTATCGATTTGGTAAGCACTGGGAGTTGAAAACCCTGACTATGTTGCAGTTGCATCAGCGAGACCTGCAATACAAGTGGCGGCATACCCCAGGGCCCGATATCAAAATGGAGACCATCTCCTTTGATTTACCGTTAACCCTTAAATACCGAAGTAAAATGCATAAAAATAAACGTTTTTATGTGTTGGGCGGTATTCGCTGGAGTCATGATTATCAGAGCAATGAGGATGTGGTAATCGGGGTAAACAAGCCACTGGTGGCACTAAAAAAGAATACATTTTACTATGAATACGGAGCCGGCTGGGAGTTTCAGCTTGATTTTGTGGACTTGAGCCTGGAGTTGAAAATGAGCAACGGCCTAAACAATGGTTTGGCAAACCGAGTGCCCGACAGTTACTACAGTGGATCCATACAGAGCATTTTCCCCCGCCTTTTCAGCCTGTCTTTGATGGCACAAAACTGAGTTTGAAATTCACACTCCAATATACCGATTCAGCGAGTAAAGCCCGTGCAGGGATAGTGGAAACCGACCATGGTAGTTTTGAAACTCCGGTATTCATGCCCGTGGGGACTGCAGGTACGGTAAAATCCCTGCACAGGGATTTTTTACTGAATGATATAAATGCCAATATCATACTGGGCAATACGTACCACCTTTATCTGAGGCCGGGTACAGAAGTGTTGCGCCAGGCCGGTGGATTACATGCATTCAGCAACTGGCCACGTGCCATCCTCACAGATTCGGGTGGATATCAGGTATACAGCCTTAGCGGTACACGAAAAATGAAGGAAGAAGGTGTTACCTTTCAAAACCATATAGACGGCAGCAGGCATCTCTTCACACCCGAAAATGTGATGGATTTACAGAGCAGTATTGGTGCCGATATTATCATGGCTCTTGATGAATGTACACCCTACCCATGCGATTATGAATATGCTAAGAAAAGCATGCACATGACCCACCGCTGGCTGGATCGCTGTATGGCGCAATTTCATGGAACCGAACCCTGCTATGGATATGAGCAATCATTGCTACCCATAGTTCAAGGCAGTGTATATGACGATTTGCGCAGGCAAAGCGCCGAATATGTGCTAAAACACGATGCTCCGGGTTATGCCATAGGTGGATTGAGTGTGGGTGAACCTCACGAGGATATGTACAGGATTACAGGTATAGTTACAGATATCCTGCCGCAAAATAAAGCCCGCTACTTGATGGGGGTGGGTACTCCTGAAAATTTGCTAGAGTGCATTGAATACGGCATCGATATGTTTGATTGTGTAATGCCCACCCGCAATGGCAGAAACGGAACCATTTTTACCACCAACGGCATAATCAACATACGCAACAAGCGCTGGGCGCGTGATTTTGAGCCTATTGACAACCTTACCCCGGAATATTCCAAGGCTTACATGCGTCATTTGTTTGTGGCCGATGAAATGCTGGGCCCTGTTGTGGCAAGTTTGCAAAACCTGCGGTTCTATCTGTGGCTGCTCCGAAATGCAAGAAAACATATTCTGGACGGAGATTTCATTGCCTGGAAAGCTGAAATATTACCTGTAATCAATAAAAAATGGTAACAAATTGAAGGAGCTGGATAAGTATATTGCCAAGAAGTTTCTTACCACATTTGTAGTTACCATTCTGCTGTTTACAATAATAATTATTGTATTTGATATCGCTGAAAAACTGGATGATTTTCTGGAACATAAAACGCCTATTCACAGTATTATTTTTACCTACTATGTAGCTTTTATACCGCATCTCATCAATACTTACAGCCCCATTTTTATTTTTATATCGGTTCTTTATTTTACCAGCCGTCTGGCTTCACAATCGGAATTTATCAGCATGCTGGCCGGGGGAATATCACTGAAGCGTATTCTGCTGCCATATATGGGTGTGGCGGCCATTCTGACTTTCGGCAGTTATTTGCTCAATGCCTGGGTGATTCCTGTCACCGATAAAGCAAGGGTTCGCTTTGAAAATATGCATCTGCGCGATTACTGGAGTCAGGCCAAATCAACCATTTACAGACAAACACGTCCGGGTGAAATTCTTTACATGGAATATTTTAATAACAATGACAGCACTGCTGTAGGAGTAAATATTGAAACATATCAGGGAAAGGAACTTAAGAGTAACTTATTCTCACGATTTATGCGCTGGAACCGGGCCACGGGCAAATGGCGCATGGAAATGGTTTGGCAACGTGAGTTTTTGCCCAATGGCAATCAAAAAATAGCTTATAAACCTTTTCTGGATACTACCCTGCAGTTTGATGCAAGGGACTTCTTCTTCAGAATAGATGATGTACAAAGTCTTAATCAAAATGAACTGCGAGACTTTATTGCAAAAGAAACTATTAGGGGATCCGAAAATATTAAATTGCTAGAAACAGAGCTTCACCGCAGATACGCATCACCATTCAGCACTTTTATTCTGGTAACCATTGGTGTATTTGTGGCCGGTAGAAAAACCCGAGGCGGTTTGGGATATGCACTTGCCATTGGTATATTCGTTATAATCTTCTTTTTGTTTTTCAGTAAGTATCTTATCAGTATGGGGCAAACCGGCGTATTGCCTTCCTGGGTATCGGTTTGGGCGTTAAACCTTTTGTTTATTCCTGTGGCATGGCTTTTCTATCGGTTTGCGCAAAAATGATGCGTACACTGCTCATATTGCTGATGACGGGTATGAGTTTCCTTATATCTTGCAAAAAAAAGATAGACGATTATAGGTCAAGGGGCACTGAATATTTTCCACTGCGGATTGGAGCTGAAAGGCTCTGCTACTATGACTCAACACATTATTCAAGGCTGCAAAACAATACCTGGGTTTTTCACTACCTCATTAAAGAATTTGTTAAAGATACATTTACTGATCAATCCGGAAAACTTGCGTATCGCCTCGAGCAATTCAGGTTTACAGACACTGGACGCTCCTTTCAGTTTTATGATCTGATTATGGTTTCTGTAGGTGAATATGGTGTGCAGCGCCTGGGGGAAAACATTCGCTTATTAAAAATAAGTCTTCCTCCGGCCGGGGAGGTTCTGTGGAATTTGAACAGCAGGAATAATCTACCTCCTGTTAGGCTGTTGTATCAGAATTTATATGAGCCTTACCACGCTACATATGTAAAGTCAGATACCGCCATTAGTATAACAAGTTAGGAAATTAATAAAGCACTGGAGAAGTACCGGTATATGGAGGTGTATGGTAAAAGAATAGGATTGATGTATGGGGGGAATACCGAAATGCTAATCCGGGGCGGTAGTTGGGATGGTTATAAACGCATCCAAAAACTTGTTTATGCGGATTAAATTCACTATATCTATGTTTTTATGTCCGCTCCTTTCCATTGCGGATACTTCGGAGTATTATTACTGGGTAACCTTCAGGGATAAAGCAGGTAGCGAGAATTACCTCCGGCAGCCTGATGTTTTTCTGAGCAAACTTTCCATTTTAAAAAAGTACGCTGCAGGTACAGGCATTACCATGGACGATGTGCCTGTATCGCATACATACATCAAACAACTTGATTTTAAAGGATTGTCTGTTCCGTTTACCAGTCGCTGGCTCAATGCGGCCTTTGTGGTAGCCAAAGACACCGCGACGATCAGAAGTGTTTCCAGGCTGGATTTTGTTACATCCGTTGTGCCACTGGGTTATAAAAACCTAGGATCAGAAACGCTGTCTGAAGCCGAAGAATCAAGTATAGAGGAGGAAAAATTTATTCCCGTGAAAACGGAGCCGATAGCAAAAAGCCGCTATGGTGCAGCGCAGGATCAGATTGCGCAAATTAAATTAGACTTACTGCATCGTAAGAGTTTTACAGGCCGGGGGATTCAGGTAGCCGTGCTGGATGCAGGTTTTTACAAGGTAAACAAAATGCAGTTATTCGACAGCCTGTTTTTGCAGGGACGAATAACAAAAACCTTCGACTATGTAGACCATGAAGCCGATGTGTATGATGATGATGACCATGGAATGCAGGTACTTAGCTGCCTGGCGGCCAACAGGGAAGGGGTAATGGTAGGTTCCGCGCCCGGAGCCACTTATATGCTATTTAGAACAGAAGACGCTGCAGTGGAAATGCCTTATGAGGAAGCCTACTGGGTGAGGGCCGCTGAGCAGGCAGATGCGCTGGGTGTGGATGTTATTATCTCTGCGCTGGGTTACAATACCTTTGATGATGAAAGGTATAATCATAAGATTTCAGACCTTGATGGCAAAACCACCCTCATCAGCCGCGCTGCTGAAATGGGGGCATTAAGAGGGATACTGGTGGTGAGCAGTGCCGGAAACGAAGGTGACAATAGCTGGGGAAAAATAACAGTACCCGCCGATGCGGAACATGTTATTGCTGTTGCCGCAGTGGACAAAGACGGTAAAATAGCAGGCTTTAGCAGCCGCGGACCTGCAGCAGACGGCAGAACAAAGCCGGATGTGGCTGCCATGGGCAAACGCACTGCCATTGCATCGGCAAGTGGCTACATAGTAAAGTCAAACGGAACCAGCTACAGCGCCCCGATAATGGCGGGTGCCCTAGCCACCGCTATGCAATACAACGGTATGACAGCAGCTGAATTAAGAAACACACTTTTATCGGACAAATTGCCCGATACGCTTACGGGGTTTGGCCTCCCTGATTTTTCGTCTCTAAAATGGAAGCCTGTTAAACCCGCTGTCAAATGCCATGAAGCTGCCGACCCGCGCTTTACGTATTGGGTGCCCGCAGATTCAATTAGTGTTCCCTTTGTGATAGGCACAAAGTTTTTACCGGAAAAAGAATGGACCTACAAGCTGAGCTGCGACTGCGGTAAAGTCTTTGTTGAAAATACACCGCTAATTAAGGTTGCTGCCAACTGGTATGGTAATATCATTGCACCTCCTAAAACAGGGCTGTACTTTCTGGAGGTTACCGACGGAAAAACAGTCTTCAAAGAGAGTTTTTATTATTTCGCACCATGAAAAACCTAAAAAAAATAAGCCTAATCCTCATTTTGTTGCCATTGGCACTTCTGGCTCAGCCCATTGTTTCCAAATCCCGCCAGATGCGCATCGAGAATGCGGAAGTTTCTGTTCATTATCCGGGCATTCAGGGAGCGCCTATCATGAGAAATTATAAAGTAATCTTGGTTTTAAAGAAGGAAATAAATTCCCTGCCCGATTCTATTTTCGTGGATGGCTTTTCTGAAAAGCTGATATTGCAGGGTTGTACCGGGGAAGGTAGCCCGGTAGGATCGTGGACAAATACATTGCGTTGCTCGTTCAAAAAGGGTAGCATGCTGACATTTACCGCCAATGTAACTGTAAACACCGCAGAAAATGCGGAGAATACAATATCGCATTCACCAAAGTCAGCATTGACAAACGATGGTATTTGCGTGATACGGTATTACATAGAAAGGAAAGGTAAAAGAGAGCCTATATACCTGCGAGCCAAATCTATGAAAAAAGGTGCTGAGGTTTTTGCACCCTAAAATCAGTCGATTAACAGCACCAAACCTTTTAGGTAATGATCTTCAGGGTGAAATAAACTTACCGGATGGTCTGGGTTCTGGCCAAGCCGGTGCAGGATTCTGGCGTTGCGGCCTGCCTTGATGCCCGTGGCAGTAATGGTATTGGCAAATAATGTTTCATCAATTACCTGACTACGGGAAAATGTAAAAAGCAGTCCGCCTGGTTTCACAGTTTTTATACCCAGCTGGTTAAGGTGTTTGCAACCCATCGCAGCCTGATGTTTTTTGCGGAGGTTTTTGGCAGAAGTCGGCGTATCCAGCACTACAATGTCATACGCTTCCTTGTTGTTTTTCAGATATTTAGGTATATCTGCAGCAATGGTGGTGTGGTTCTTGCCGGTGCTATCTAGCGTAGCGTTTTCAGCGGCAAGCTGAACGGCCTTTTCCGATATTCCTACGCTGCAAATATTAGCTGCTCCGGCTTGCAGTGCATAGACAGAAAAACCGCCTGTGAAGCAAAAGGTGTTAAGGATGGTTTTGCCTGTACTGTAATGCGCAAGCAACTGCCTGTTTTCAGGTTGGTCCGGGAAAAATCACTGAAGAGTTTTTTCGGATATCGAGACATGATTGCAGTCTATTTTTCCGGAATGTATGGTTGGGAATTTCCTCTGTGCGGCTGAGAACCCTTAACAGAATAGGGCCATTGCCCACATGTCCCGATGCCAGCTACTGCACCCTGAAATCGAGCGCTTCGGCCCAGTCTCCGGGTATGATTTCATCTGCCTGTTGAACTGCCCCGCTAAAAATTCACGGATGTCTTTGCAATACGGATGTTTCCTTGCCCCGTTTCAGTTTGATCTTTTTTGTTTTCAGTGCTACAAAGTTCAGTGAATTCACAGAACTTTGAGGCATCCATGAAATTGTTTGAATTAATAGAGGCCATTGAAAAGGTTGCATCACCTGCCTTACAGGAAGATTATGACAACAGCGGATTGCTGGTTGGTTCGCCGCAGTCTGACGTAAAAAAAGCTTTGTTGACACTAGATACAACTGAGGCGGTAGTGGAAGAGGCAGTAGCTGAAGGCTGCGATCTAATTATAACCCATCATCCTATTATTTTTAAGGGATTGAAGCGGCTAAACGGATCTGACTATGTGGAGCGGGTAGTGCTTGCGGCCATTAAAAACAACATTGCCATTTATGCATGCCATACCAATCTTGATAATGTGTTGAAGCAGGGGGTGAACAGTAAAATTGCTTCAAAACTGGGTCTTAGAGATACGCAAATTCTTAGGCCTATGCACAGCGAACTTATAAAAATGACGGTTTTTACACCTCATACGCATGCCGATGCCGTGCGCGAATCGCTGTTTGCCGGCGGGGCAGGAAATGTTGGCAATTATGACGAATGTAGTTTTAATCTTCACGGGCAAGGTACTTTCCGCGGGGGAGAAAACACCAATCCGGTCATAGGCAACAGGGGAAAAAGAACCACGCTTGACGAACAGCGTGTAGAGGTTTTACTTCCCAAAAACAGATTTAAACAGGTGATGGATTCCTTGAGGAAAGCTCATCCCTATGAGGAAATTGCTTACTATGCATCGCCGCTTGAGAATACATGGCAGGATGCAGGGAGCGGTATGTTGGGCGTGCTGAAAAAACCTATTCAGGGAGAATATTTTCCGGCGTATGTCAAAGAACGTTTGAGGGCTGAAGTAGTAAGGTTTACAAAGCCTGTTGAATGGGTAAGAAAGGTCGCCATTTGTGGTGGTAGCGGTGCGTTTTTAATTAAAAATGCACTACATTCAGGGGCAGATGCCTACATCACGGGGGATGTTAAATATCATGAATTTTTTGATGCCGAAAACCGCATCATGATTTGTGATCCAGGGCATTATGAAACCGAACAATTTACCATAGAACTTTTTGCTGAGATTTTATCAGAAAAATTCCCTAATTTTGCAACCCGTTTTTCGCATACATACACTAACCCCATATATTACCACTTTTAAACAATGGATATCAGCATTCAAAAGAAACTCACCGATCTTTGGAATTTACAGAAGATTGACACCCGCCTCGATGGCCTTCGCGCTTTACTTGGTGAACTTCCCACGGAAGTAGCCGACTTGGAAGACAGCATTGTAGGTTTGGAAACCCGTGTGCAGTATATTGAAGAGGAAATTGCGGGTGTTGATGGCGAAATTTCTGACAAAAGAAACAGTATTAAAGAATTCAATCGCAATATTGAGAAATACGATGAGCAATTGAATAATATCAAGAACAGCCGCGAATACGAAGCTATCGAAAAAGAAAAGGAAATCGCAGGATTGGAAATCCTGCAGGCTGAAAAGAAAATCCGTGAACTTGGGAAACTTCTGGATATCAAAAAAGAATTGCTGGATAAGACTTCAGAAGATCTGGATAATCGCCGTAAGGATTTGGAATTCAAGCAAAGCGAACTTGCTGAAATTGAAAAGGAAAACGAGGAGGAAATCCAAAAGCACAACGCAGACCGAGAAAAGGCAGAGGCTTCTCTGGATGAGCGTTACAAAAGAGCCTACAATCGCATTCGCGAAAACATGCGCAACGGCATCGCAGTAGCGCCTATTCTCCGTGGAAGCTGCGGTGGTTGTTTCTCCAAAATTCCTCCCCAGCGTCACAGCGATATTCGCGCACACATTCGCATCATTGATTGCGAACACTGCGGTCGTCTGCTCGTTGACCAAAGCATCACCGGGATTGAATCTGCAGCGGAAGTTAAGGAAGAAAAAGCCACACGCCGCAAGATTCGCCTTACTGCCAAGGCAGAATAATAAAATTAGCAAAAACAACAATAAAGCCGGCCATAATGGTCGGCTTTATTGTTTGTCGAGCACGAAGGTTAAATCCGGCATAACTTGCAGGATTTTTTCACGACTGAGGCCCGTCACATTTAGAAAATAAACCTCTTGGTTTTTAATGTTGCACTGACCACCCAGCCATGACATGTCTACAACCTTTCCGCCTCGTGCGTCCTTGCGGTAACTGCGGACAGGAATCAAACAATACCATTCCTGGGCAAACCCCTTGTCATCAATGGCGGGGGCAATCCGCTGAATAGGGCCGGCCAGTATTTTTTCGTACTCGGGTCTGCCTTCATCACTCATTTTCATGCGTTGAATATAGGTCGCTTTGCTTTTGTAAAATCTGATAATGGACTCTGGTGTAAATGAAGATAATTCGTTGTAGTCTTTGTCTTTTTCTGCCCTGCAAAGTCGATTGGCAGCCAGCTGAAACAGCCTCGTGAACTTTATGCTGTCTTTACCGGTATCGTCTTTGCCGGAAGTATCTTTCAGTGCAGGCAGCGGTATGGAGTCAAGAGTTTTCAGTGCAACAGGATCGTTTTGAATAAGCGGGAGCATAATAGAGAATGAATCTGAATTGACCTCATTAACCTTGGTGGCTGAATTTTTATCACTACTTCCTGTTTGACAGTTTGCCAGCATAATAATCAAAATCAGGGCAGCGCCGGTTTGTTTGATTCCATTTACAATAACGCCAACGGGTTTCATTTTCTTGCGAATATAAAGAAGAAAGGCCAGCACTAGGCCGACCTTCTCCGTACAAACAGTATGGAAAAACTTATTTAACTTCTTCGAAATCTACGTCCTCTACCTTGCCGTCGTTTTCGCTTTTGCCTACACCTTCAGCGCCTGTGGTTTCACCAGCCTGATTGGCAGCATTGTACATGTCCTGACTGGCCGCTTCCCATGCTTTACTGAGCTCGGCAGTGGCAGTTTCAATAGCAGCAAGATTTTTGGATTCATGTGCTTTTTTAAGCGTTTCAAGCGCGGTTTCAATGGCTGATTTCTTTTCCGCAGGAATTTTATCACCATATTCTTTCAGCTGTTTTTCGGTGCTGAAAATTAATCCGTCAGCGGCATTCAGCTTGTCGGCCTCTTCGCGGCGCTTGTTGTCGGCTTCGGCATTCTCCTGGGCTTCCTGTTTCATCTTCTCGATATCTTCCTTGCTCAGGCCACTACTGGCCTCAATGCGGATTTTCTGTTCCTTGCCCGTGGCTTTGTCTTTGGCGCTTACACTCAAAATGCCGTTGGCATCGATATCGAAGGTTACTTCAACCTGAGGCACGCCGCGGGGCGCGGGAGGAATGCTGTCCAAAATAAACTTGCCGATGGTTTTGTTATCGCGTGCCATTGGTCTTTCGCCCTGCAACACATGGATTTCCACTTGCGGCTGGTTATCTGCAGCGGTGCTGAATACTTCGGTTTTCTTGGTGGGAATGGTAGTATTAGATTCTATCATTTTGGTAAACACGCTGCCCATGGTTTCAATACCAAGGCTAAGCGGTGTCACGTCCAGCAGAAGGATGTCTTTTACCTCGCCGGTAAGTACACCGCCCTGTAGCGCAGCGCCAATGGCAACTACCTCATCGGGGTTTACGCCTTTGCTGGGTGATTTCCCGAAGAAATCTTCCACCAGCTTCTGAATAGCAGGGATGCGTGTAGAACCACCTACCAAAATCACTTCATCAATATCAGAAGGTTTCATATTGGCATCGGAGAGAGCCTTTTTGCAGGGCTCAAGGGTGCGCTGTACAAGGCTGGAAGCCAATTGTTCAAACTTGCTGCGGGTGAGCTTACGCACCAGGTGGGTGGGCACTCCGTCAATGGCGGTTATGTAGGGCAGATTTATATCTGTTTCATTGCTACTTGACAGCTCAATTTTTGCTTTTTCAGCCGCTTCTTTCAGGCGCTGCAGGGCCATTGGTTCCTTGCGCAGGTCCATGTTTTGCTCGGTTTTGAATTCATCTGCCAGCCAGTCAATAATTACCTGGTCAAAGTCATCCCCACCGAGGTGGGTGTCGCCGTTGGTACTTTTTACTTCAAATACACCGTCACCAAGCTCAAGAACGCTGATATCAAAGGTTCCTCCACCGAGATCGTACACTGCAATTTTTAAATCCTGACCTTTTTTGTCCATGCCATAAGCAAGTGCAGCGGCCGTAGGTTCGTTGATGATACGTTCTACCTTTAGCCCTGCAATTTCGCCGGCCTCTTTTGTGGCTTGTCTTTGAGCGTCATCGAAGTAGGCAGGAACGGTAATA